>JAZRSM010000035.1:0-2644 GCA_045651545.1 Candidatus Nanosyncoccus sp. | reverse complement strand
AACTAGTGGTTCAAGAGGTTTCTTCCATCTGTAAGAAACCTCATTTTTGTTGGAAATTTCTAGGTTCGTAAATAGATTTCGGGCTAATTGGTCCTTTTGCCACGAATCGCCACTTTTCATCTTATCTACCAGAGAATCTAGTTGGTTCGTAAGTTCTTCCAAAATTTCTTGAACTTGGTCCGGATCGAAGATTTTAGTTTCGATTTCGCTACGTTCTACTTGCAAAGCAGAAATATCTTCGCGACATTCTTCCAATTGCTCTTTTACCATTTTCCTCGCCTCAGCTGGCGCATCGCTTCCTAAATCGATGAAAGCTTGAGATAATTCGCCTTGACGGCGTTTCTTGGCTTTAATCGCGGCATTAACGCGTAGTTTTTCTTCTATTAGTTCGTTATGACGACGATTGATATAATCGGTTAGGTGATTTTGGATTTTTTCGACATCCTTCTTCGTAGAATGTAATGCTTCAAGCGTCTCGTAAATATCGGAGAGAACATATTGTGCGCGGACGTTCTTCTGTTTGCGATCGCACTCGGGGTTGCCACAACGGAAGTAAAGGAATTTTTTGCCGCTTCGAGCGGTCGAGCGTGCCACATGCATAAAGTTGCCACAAACGCCACACTTGACGAATTGGCGGAACGGAATGAACACTTTGTCGTCTTTTGCTTTGACGGAAGCGGTAGGGATTTTCTTGATTTTGCGGCGACGTGCTTGTACTAGACCAAATTCTTCTTCGGTTATCATTGGCTGAAAATCTGGTAAGATTTCTCGCAAATCTACTCTTTGTCCGCCTTGGACGAGAATACCATAGTAGAATGGATCGCTTAGAATCGTGCCGATTGGTGATTCGCTATCATAGATATTAATTCGTCGGACGTTTTTGTTCTTGTGTGTAAGCTTCGTCATACGGTGAATATCATTTTGGCGCCAGAAGGCAACAATATCGCGTTGGCTATAGCCTTCTAAATACATCTCAAAGCCACGCCTAATAAATGTAAAGTTATCGTCTGGTTTGTAAAATCCGGTCACTTCATCGCGATTATAGCCCCATTTCGGCATGCCGCTAGATTTACCTTGAGCGAGATTAGAGTCAACCCCGCGCTGGACGCTTTCGGAAAGATGTTCTGAATACTGTTTAGACATCGCGAAAACAATATTGAGAAGCAACTTCGTGTTTGAATCATTGCTGAAGTTAAACATCGGAAATTTAAGGTCTTTGATAATTCCGTTGTCGACCATATCGACAATCATTCCGGCCTCAAGGGAGTTTCTAGCTAGGCGGTCTGGGTGCCATGTTAAAATTCCATCATATTTGCCAGCTTCAATATCTTTCAACATTTTTGAGAAGACTGGACGTTTGCCAGAGATTTTGGCAGAGTGTGATTCCTTTAAAATATCCACGACTACTAAGCCGTGGCTTTCAGCAAAGCTAATGCAATCTTTAATCTGATCTGGAAGGGATTTAGCTTGTGCGCCAACATCCTCGGAAGATTTACGAGCGTATAAAACATATCTAAGCAAGGGCTGTTCACCTTTTTCTTTGGTTAGTTCCACAACCGACTTGCTTTTCATGATTTTTATTATACCATAACAGGGGTAGAAATGCTATATGTGCGCTATTTACGGTTTTTGTGCACACAAAAACCTCCGGTCGTGATTAGAATCTAGCCGGAGATTGGTTTGTTTTAATAATAGAATTCGACTTCGCCATTTTTGCCCACCGACTTCCATTGATTTTGCTCAATTTTTTCCGGCGAAACGACAATGCTTTTTAGAACGGTAAATAGGCTCACGACTGCGGCAGAGCTTTCTTTGACATTATCGTCCATGTAAAGTCCTTTACGTAGCCCACTATCGGGCTTATAAGTGACGCTAATGCCCGCAACTAACATCTAGCGCGTATAAAAAATGCGGTTGATATAAATCACCGCAATATTTCGGTTTCAAGAGCGCACCTAAACTTGAAACTAATCTTATTATATCACGGGTTACGCTTTTAGTTAAGAATTGACTTGTAATTTTTGAATAATAAGGTTAAATGCAAACACCTATGGAAAAGGATGAGAAATTGACCAACGCCGTTAAACTCGTAAATGAAGTTATTGTGGCGGAGTATAAAAGATTAGAATCTCTGGTGAATACCGAGGAAAATGATCTGATATTAGTCGAAGGCGAAACTTCGGCCGGCTATTATTGCCAGATGATGGTGGATCCTAAAGATGTCGCGCGTATTCTGCTTGATTATAACTCCCAGTTTGGCGAGTGCTTGAAGAAGACGCGCCGGATGGTATGTGGGAAGATTTAGGGAGAAAGTTTGGTCTAGGAAGCGTTTGTTCTGTGGATATTTAAATCGCGCCGAAGTATTTCTCAAAGAACCCGAGTAAGCGTTCTATTATACCTTTCTTCTTGCTTGCACGACCAGTATCAAAGCGTGACATTGGTGGCATAATCCTATCAACGTCCGTACCAGTTGTTTTAAGAACGCCATCGCGGAATGAATTGATGATTAGCCTTCTAGTTTCTGCAGGGTTAAGACCGTTGTCTTCAATAATCTTTGTAAGCTCATTCTCGCGCTCAGCATTAATAAAGCGTTGCCATGCGTCATGAATCTCGCCATTCTCACGCAGTGAATAGAGGTTAATAA
>JAZRSM010000034.1:0-1945 GCA_045651545.1 Candidatus Nanosyncoccus sp. | reverse complement strand
ATGGCATTTTCGTGTCACTGAATTGCATAGTAAATATTGGGGAAGTGGGAGTTTTAACAAAAATTAGTTTTTTTTTTTTTTTTTTTTAGTTTTGAAGTTGCCCCGAATGCAAAAAATTATGTATCTTTGTAACCGCTTTCCCAAAAAGGGTTAACATTTTTTTTGTTACATCCAGCTTTTTTAGTCATTGTTTTGACTATAATTTCAATTATTACCTAAAACCTAAATTTATACAATCTGAACTTAAAACGTATAGAATACTCAAGCTTCTAAAAATCTCGACAGTAGCTTAGTTGATATCAATACCAAAGCAAATGAAAAAAATTCTATTATACATACTATTCCTAATTTTCGGTTGTGCATACATTCACGCGCGATTCGAACGTTCGGTTATTATCTATTTCCCAAAGAATGGATACGAATTGGTTTTGGATTTCCGCACCAACCGCGAAGCTGTTGCTTTGATGCTCGATAGTCTTAATAGTTCTTCTTCCAACGACTCTACTTATCGTATCAGCTCTATCACTTTCTCTGGTGCTGCTTCTCCTGATGGTAGTGTCGCTTACAACAATAAATTGGCTGAGCGTCGTGCTCGTTCGGTGTTTAAGTATATTGCCAGCGAAGCTGTCCTTCCTGACACTATTTATGCCGCAAAATCTATTGGTCGCGACTGGTCTGGTCTCTTCCAACTTGCTAAAGAAGACCCTAATCTCCCTAATCGCGATTATGTGCTCGAACTTCTCTATCGTATCGCTAACGACTCTACTATAATCACGGGTAGTGCCGACCCATTGTTGAAGCTTAAAGAGGCTAAAGGTGGCTCTGTCTATAAGTATATGTACGACAACTATTTCCCTCTTCTTCGTGCTACCCACATCGATGTCTCTTTCGAGAAGATTTCTAAGTCTGATTACGATAGTTTGAATGCCAATAAGCGTGTGCTCGAAGATGTTGTCTTCGTCGATGTCGAAAAACCTGTTGCTGTCATCGAACTTGCTCCTGTCGATACTGTTCCTGTTGATACTGTGCCTATCGACACTATTCCAGAGGTTATCCCTGTCGATACTATCCCTGTCGATACTGTTCCAGAGGTTATCCCTGTCGATACTATAGTCGAAGTCGCTCCTGTCGATACTGTGGTCGAAGAGGCTCCTGTCGATTCTTTGCTTTGCCGTCCATTCTATATGGCTGTCAAATCTAATATGCTTTTCGACGCTGCCATGACGCCTAATGCTGGTATCGAGTTCTATCTCGGTGCAGGTTTCTCCCTCTCTGCCAATTGGCAATATGCGTGGTGGAAAAAAGATAAGACTGCATTCTATTGGCGCAATTATGGTGGCGAATTCGAAGCACGCTACTGGTTTGGCAAGAAGGCTAAAGAAAAACCTCTCACTGGTCATCACGTAGGTCTCTATGGTCAAATGTTCACTTACGACTTCGAATTCGGTGGCAAAGGTATTCTCGCTCCTAAATGGTCTTGGGCTGCTGGTGCTTCTTATGGCTATTCGCTCCCTATCCACCGTCTACTCAATATCGACTTCGTCGTGGGTGCGGGCTATCATTCTGGTATCTACTACGAATATATCCCTGTTGACGGACAATACGTTTGGCAAGCTACTAAACGCCGTCACTGGCTCGGACCTACTAAAGCCGAAGTCACTCTCGTATGGCTCATTGGATGCGACAACTACAATCGCAATCCTAAATTCGATAAGAACAAACAAGCCGAAATTCAAGCAACTGTCGATGCCCTCGTTGGTGAGGATAAAGGAGGCGAACAATGAAAGCGATGATTAAACTATTTTTGATGGCTGTAGCCGTACTTATTATCTCTGCCTCTTGCGAGCATAAAGACCTTATCTATGACCAACACTTGGCTCACTATTGGGTGTATATCGACCCTACCTACGACCAAGATTGGCAATATGCCTACGACGAAAAAACT
>JAZRSM010000033.1:0-1652 GCA_045651545.1 Candidatus Nanosyncoccus sp. | reverse complement strand
AGTAACTTGTGGACAATTTTTGATGACAAATGAAAAGGGGGATTAGAGAAAACTTTGTAGGGCTCGCGTGGTAGTTTGTAATCCAGAAAATTTTGCTCAACGATTTCGACATTTTCAATTCCCCATCGAGCAAGATTCTTGCGGAGTTTAGTGGCGGTTTTGTGGTCTGATTCAATAGCGATAACTTTCCTGCAGCGCTTTGATAAAGCGTAAGTAATAACGCCCGAGCCGGCACCAATATCTAAAACTAGATCGCACTTTTTGATGTTGCTATGGCCGATAAGCACCAACGCAAGGTGTGGGCTGCGGAGAAAATGCTGTGACAAACGAAAGTCCCGCGTCCCCGAAGCATTTGTCGCTAAACTAGAACCGCTTGTGCTAGAATGGAAACTGCTTGTGCTAGAATGAAAATCGCTAGTGCTAGAACGGAAACTGCTTGCGGTTGACTTTTTCTCCATAGTATGATATAATTAAAGAATGTGGTTATATCTCTAGAGGTTTTACTTCCCCTGTAGAGAAATCTTTTATCATGTATTTTCCTGTTTCGACTTCACTTTCACCGACCACGATGCCGGATTTAGCAATACGGACAGCATGGCGCAAAAGGTCGCCGAGTTTCTTGTCTAGTAAAATGATATCAACGGATTTGCCAGTAGCACGGAGCTTCTTAGCAAGATCATAGCAAGCGGATTTTTGAAGAGGCGAAAGCGGGATGATAGCAACATCAACTGGCGCAGAAATGTTTTGTTCTAGAAGATTGTTCTCGTTTAAGATATAGAACAAGCGAGAAAGGCCAATAGAAGCGCCGACGCCTGGAAACTTCTGGTCGGTAAAATTACTGGCGAGATTGTCATAACGTCCACCACCACCAATCGAACCAATTTCTGGATAGTCTGGGAGACAGGTTTCAAAAACTGTGCCAGTATAATAATCTAGGCCACGAACAATTTTCATGTCGATTTCATAGGAGGAATCCGGCAAACCAAGGATCTTTAGTTCTTCCATGACGACAGTTAATTCGTCAATTCCCGAAGCGTCTGCATCGACAAAATCAAGAGCTAGAATGTCTTCGATGCTGCCGTGAGTGTTGATGAGGGTTATAATTTTCGAGACGTTTTCTTCTGAAATATCAGCGTCTCTTAGCATGGCAATAGTGGTTTCTTCTGGGATCTTTTCGGAATGGTCGATAGCGCTATATATTACGTCAGACTTATCGGTCAATTCTAAATTTTCTAGAATGCCAGATAGGAATTTGCGATTATTGATGCGGAATTTAATTGGGGTCTCCAAGAATGATTTGACCGCTTCGTAAAACGTAAAGATGACTTGCGCGTCGTAGGTAATTGGTAATTCGTTGCGTCCAATAATATCGACATCACACTGATAAAATTCGCGGAAACGACCTTTCTGTGCACGTTCACCACGGAAGTTGCGACCGATTTGAGTGACGCGGAATGGGAAAGCGAGTTCGCTCTCATGCTCGACAATATAGCGAGCAAGTGGCACGGTGTGGTCGAAGCGAAGAGATTCGTTGGAGTTGTCAATACTCTCAGTAGTTTTGCAGACACGGTAAATTTGTTTTTCCGTATCACCACCAGCTTTTGCAAAAAGGATTTCGTTGCGGTCGATAGTTGGCGTTTCGATAGATTGAA
>JAZRSM010000032.1:0-2080 GCA_045651545.1 Candidatus Nanosyncoccus sp. | reverse complement strand
CTTCTAATTCTCTTTTTGCCAACTCCTCGTTCTCACCGTTTTCAATTGTCTGGTAGAACTTCTTTAAATCTCCCTTGTCTTCATCGGACAAATCTTCCGGAATCTGATAATCTTCTTCGTCCGCACCATCTTTGGTCTGGTATTTTTCATTCTTAGCTACTTCCTGAATCAATTTACGGAACCCTTCAGTATCAAGTTCCTTCAACTGATTTATCAAGCTAATTCGCTCTTCCTTTGGCTGATTAAAGAGCTCAACGATTAGCCCCTTTCTCTCTAGATCTTCGTATAGCTCCTTTGCGCTCTTCCTGTCGCGCAATTTTTCAATTCCCTCTAGGTTTTCTTTATCCTTAGTCCTCTTTGCTTCAGCCACTACACCAAGCTCAACAATTCGTTTATACATCGATTGTTTCTTTGCTTTGCCAGCTTCACCATTATTACCGCCCTCTTTTTCGTCGCCCTCATCATCAGTCTGCTGGCTCTTGCGTTCAATCTTTTCTTCCATCGTCAAAAGCTCTTCCGCATCAGTCGAATGTTCATACTCAGATTTAGAGATATTTCGTCTTGCCTTGCCTACGCCTCGTACAGCGCCAAAAATCGCACCTGCTACCGCACCAAGTCCAGCATTCGTCGAAAGTATCCCACCGAATTTACCTAAGTTTCCTCTAATACCTTTTCTCACGTCCGTGCTCATAAAGGTATAGGCAATACCGCCAGCCAACCCGGCTCTTACCACCGCATCAACTACGCCATCTGCCACACGCTTCTTGTTTAGCCCCTCTTTTACGCTTGCATTATAAAGCGACAGATGACCTTCTTCCAGATACTGATCAAACTTCTTAGAATCTACGCCGTGCTTTACTAAGGCCTCGACACCTTTTGCTGCATCACGTAGCGCATCGTAATTCATTACCCTATTACCAGTAGTTAGATAATGCAAAGTTCCGCTTTTGTTCATTATCGACTCAGGATTGCTAATTCGCCCCTCTCTTTGCCAGGTGTCAATTTGGTTCTTATATTCTTTTATTTTTGCTGCATAATCACTATCTGTGCCATTCTTCTTAGCATCTTCTAGATCGACATATAAGTCCTTCAGCAGCTTGTTAACTTCTTTAACTTCTGCATCTTTTTCGCCCAACTTCTCAACTTTCTCGCCCTTTGTCAGGAAGCTATTCTTCTCGTCGGCCGTTTGTTGAAACCCAGTCTTATCAAGAGCCAATCTCGCTCTCATCATACTATAATCATCGCTCTCACGGCTAAGCGGCATTACATTGTCTAGCCCCAAGCTTTCCATCGCAGCCTCAATATTGCCACCCTTATCACGAATTGCGCTTTTTACTTTATGGCTTTCCCAAGCTGCTACAAACGGTTTTAACAAATAACTATTAGCTACCGCTCTTAACGCGACATTATTAATACCGTTTAATTTCTGCTCAACCGCATTTTTTACGGCCTCATTGACATCATCTTTCTTGGTCTCACCCATCACCAAAGCCGCGTCGCCTCTCTCCAGCGCCGCTACTTCACCTTTTTCCAAACCCAAGCCATCAAGCTCCGCCGCCTTACTTGCAACTCTACCAAGCCTCAGCGCGGTCGCAATCTCCATCCTCTCGCCAACACCAAGTTGAACGTTTTTGTTATCCGGGCTACCTTGTTCCATTTTATTCTGCTCCGTCTTCTTTCACACCCAAATATAATTCGCGGAATTTTGCCATCGTTCCAGCAGTAATTTCTTCGACATTTAGATTCGCCTCTTCAATCATCTTAGCAATTACTTCTGGTTCAATTTTACCGCCATTTTCCGTCATCTTCTGCAACTCTTCCAGCTTTTCATCCGGAAGTTCGCTAATTAGTGAGCGGTCAATTTCTTCCATCAATCTCGTCTTCAAATCGTTAAAAATATCTTTCTGGAGTTCATCGCTACCTACAGCTACACCTTTTTCTTCCATCAGGCCTTCGATAAAGAGGCTGATTGCCTGTTCGTCGGTTAAATTTACTGGCGCTTCGTCAGCATTGGTATTAGTAGAGTTGTTGTCATTCATGGTGTGGAGACCTTTCTTTTTTGTTTTATGACCTTATTTTG
>JAZRSM010000031.1:0-4261 GCA_045651545.1 Candidatus Nanosyncoccus sp. | reverse complement strand
CGTTTTGTTCCCATACTTATGTTTATTTTATTATAAGCATTTTGAAAAAGCAAGAGCTTTTTTATGAAGAATTTGAAGAATTTGTGGCGAAGGTTTAATTTAAAGTTTCATGCGAGGAGTCGGCAAGAGAAAACCACGCTGAGTTTAGCGTGGTTTTATGGCTAGCTTAGCTTGACTTGGCTTAGCTTACTTTTGCGAGATTTGGGACCTAGAAGCCAAGCATTTCGTCGAGGCGAGCCTTTTTCTTATCTAACATTT
This sequence comes from Candidatus Nanosyncoccus sp., assembly GCA_045651545.1. Classification (GTDB taxonomy): domain Bacteria; phylum Patescibacteriota; class Saccharimonadia; order Saccharimonadales; family Saccharimonadaceae; genus Nanosyncoccus. Next base: position 4,003 of record JAZRSM010000031.1, on the reverse strand, counting down.
CCTCACTATCTCTTTCGAGCACACGATATTTTTCTGATAAGGGTTCGACTGTGCCCACAAAATTCACCGGAATGAGAATAACTGAATGTTGCATATGACCAGTGCTCTTGGAATAATACAGGAGCTTAAGGCAGTAAGTCGTAGTGTTAAGTATCCCCATAATCACGACGCAGATATTCCCAAGTGCTAGATAGCGGTTGCCAGTTTTGAGACCAATCACGAAGAAAACAGCGCAAACTATAACTATAATTGCCGAAGTGAAGGTAAGGATAGCATAGAGACGACGTTTTTTGACTTGCTCATCAAAAGTTTCCTGCATGGATTCCTTAATGCCAGCAAAGCCTTTTTGTCGATTGCGGCGACGCTGCTCCTCTATGATGCGATTCCGATACATCGCTAGATCGTGGCGGTCACCATGCGAGATAAGCTCTAAAAAGCCTTCGTCGATAAGATTAGTGGTGTTAGACTGGCTAGTTGCTGAATCGCGGTTAGCGTCACCTGCTTGGCTACTAAGAATCTCGTTAGACTCATAAGATGCTTTGTTCATTTCGTTCCCCCTTTCTTAAAACGCACTCTTTCAATAAAATGTATTTAGCGAAAATATATTCTATTTGTAGAGCACTTTTTATAAAAATGCACAATAGATATATTATAGCATAAAAATAAAGGATAGCAAGGAAGGTGGGGACTATTGAGAGCTTAGCATGGCTTATCGGGAGCTTAACAAAGCAGGGGAGGTTTTGCATAATGAGGGTATATTCGGGAATACCCGCCATCCCCCTTTCGTAAGAGAGGAGCACATTTTTTTATTTAGCTTTTAGACCAAAAATCTCAACAACAAGAATGAGGGCTTGGCCTATCTCAGTTCAGAGATAAGTCGCCCTCATTACTTTAAGTATAGCATATTTACTTTAATAAATCTAGTATATTTTCATCATCTATAATAATCATAACTCGCCGCATTTCCCGAGTATCCCTAAATAGCTCGATGATATAATTTTTTATTTTTTCTTTGTCTTTTCTAACTCTCCTTATATCAAACACGGCTTTGCCATTTGATTGCTTCTTAGCTTTTCGGAAATGAAACTTTACGGTGTCTTCGTTTGATGTACCAGGTCCTTTCATCTCCCAATAAGTTCCAAGCATTAAAAGATTTGGGTTCTTAGATTTTGGAATGTTGGATGGAGCTAAGACCTCTATGTCAAATCCAAAATTCGCAAGACAGAAAATTGTATCTAGCTCATGTTTTTCTAAGTCATGATTATAAAATACGACTTTTCCGATTTTCTTTTTCGAAACTTTGTTTCGTTTGACAATTCTCATGGTGGTTACTGCTCCTAATTAAACTGCGAAATGTACTAACCTCCTATTAAAACAATTTTAGTATGACGCGTATAAGAATTGCAAGCGCTAGCATGATGGGTTTAATGGGGATTTCTGTGGGATTTTTGCGAAAATCTTAATGTCTTACAACGTACATTAACCGACATTAGAGATTCTAAAACGTATCAAGTGAGAAAGCTAGCAGATGGGAATGTGTGGATGACACAAAATTTAAGGCTAGGCAGTGGCAATAGTGCTATTACTTTAAGCCCCGAAACAACAAGCATGACAGACAACTCTTGGGTTTTGCCCTCTGCAACTACTACGTGGACCGTGTATAATAATGTAGATGATTTAACGCCTTCAGAAGCTGGATTTGCCCAGTTTCTAATGACTACACAAGGGGAGTATTTGTACAATTTCGCTGCTGCAACAGCGGGTAGCAACAGTGTCCAACAAGCCATAAATTCATCTATCTGTCCTAAAGGTTGGGGCATGCCAAATTCTACATCCAATTTAGCGGCCTCCTATAATATAATATCGAACTCTTCATGGGATTATAATAATGAGGCTAACTATATTAAGTGGACTTCTAATCCATTAGATTTTGTCGCTCTGGCTGGGTCTATAACCCAAAGAGGCGTTTTGCTAGCTGAACAAGGTGGCATTTGGCAAGATTATGGGACAAGCCAATCTGTTGCAAAAGCAACCTTTTGGGGATATAGAGATTTCTCGAGTTCTTACTTTTTGTGGATTTCCAATTCGGACAATCGCAATCGCGGTTATTCGGTTCGCTGCCTTGCCCAATAATATCATATCAGCACTTGCTTAAATTTTACATCTTTGTAATAGTGGAAGTGGGTGTGGAATACTGGCTTAGTACCAAAAAGCCCGCTAGTAGGGCGGACCGATAACACCCAATGAAGCGAAATCCTGGATTGCTTCCCTTATGTTTTTACACTATTACACTTATGGTTCATTGTGAATAGCTTTAGCAAATTACTTAGATACGCAGCGGACGGACTGTCCAAAAAGACGATTATCAGTGCTGCCCGTATACACAACGCCTCCAGTGGGGTTAATTTTGAGGTCTCTTGCATTTGGTCGATAATGGGAAGTCGATTCCCAGAAAACACCTTGGCCACCCTGGGATACAGCCCCACTTACATAAGAGATAAAACCAGAAAGTGGTAAATTAAACGGAAAGCTATACAGTCTATTTACGGCTTCAGAATTTCCATTTCCTTCGGTGACGACGAGCGAGTAAGTATTCTTGATAAGATTTAACCAAGATTTTGCGTCGCTATTATGCTTTGGTAATTGCCAGCCACTTGGGCAAATACTTGAAGTGGCTTCAGCAAGATCTGCTGTAATGCCCCAATTTCCAGTCGACGCGGTCGCAGTATACCAGTTATAATAAACCCCGAGTTTTTGGTCTTCGCCAGTATGATCGACCTTGGGCGCGTCGCTTCTGGATGGATTCGTCTCTGTCGCCCAAGTACTACCGACTTTTGTGCTCCTAGAGAGCCAACGGTCAACTGTGCTTGCATTAAGATTACTATCGCTTGCTACACCCCAACCATAATAATTGTCTGAGGATTGATTATAAGGTTGTGTAGCAAGGTCTACGGTAGTATTTGTTTTAACGTCGGTTGTTGCTGGTTTTAGGATTTCGCCAGCGGTAAACTCCTTACGGAGGTTTTCGGTCATCCACACATTACCATCGGCTAACTTGCGGACACGGTAGGTTTCTCCGTCTCTAATGTCGGTTAATGTACGTTGTGGGACGTAAGAATCCTCCCCTTGGTGAGAACCATCCGTATCTGGAGTAGAGGCGGAAGCAGAAGGCTTGGTAGCTCCTGCGGCGATTTGCGAAGTCATCTGTTGCATCTCAGAGATGGACCAGAAAGTTTTAGCGACGCAACGAACAGCCATACCATGTATTCGATTGCTCCCATGCTCCGGTCTAACGTCGGTGGTATTAATAAACAGAAGACGACCGCCAGTTTGCGATGAGGATCCTACAGACCAGGAACCTATATTATTACCTTGGCTTCCGAGTCCGCCCGTCTGCCAGTTAACATTACCAGAGAAAGGCAAAGAAAACGGAAAAGTATGCATCTTATTAACTGCTACTCCACCATCATCCTGAGTTCCCGCTTGAACAATAACCCCATATACATCTCGTATAAGATTTTCCCAGGAAGCTGATGGTGCAAGCGTAGAAGTCCCATCAACCTTAGAATACCTTGGTAATTCCCAGCCGGCCGGGCAAATCGACGACTGCGCTTCAAACCCTTCAGTATTCATATCATACGTTCCAGTTCCAGCAGTAGCAGCATACCAGCCATAATAAACACCGAACTTTTGATCTTCACCAGTAAGATTCTGTTTCCTCTCTGGCCCTAAGCTCTGTGTTGGATTTGTTTCTGTTGCCCAAACGCCATTTACCTTTGTGCTTCTAGAAAGCCATCTATCAGTGTTTGCTTGGGTTTGAGCGGCGTCGCCAATGCCCCAATCATAGTTATTGTCGGAACTCTGGTTATATGGTTGCGTAGTCATGCCGACGGTGGTGTTGATGGCAACATCAGTATCGTCTGGCGTTAAGACTTGGTTTTCTGTGAGTTCTAATCTTAAGTTCTCCGTCATCCAACAGTTGCCATCAGCGAGTTTTCTGATG
>JAZRSM010000030.1:0-11196 GCA_045651545.1 Candidatus Nanosyncoccus sp. | reverse complement strand
TCCGCTCCAACCTTCACAAAGGTGGTGAAGGCACACCAATTAAACTTACCGACGAAGAAAAGAAACTCGCTATTAGCGCCGCCAAGGCCATGGGACTTCATATCGCCGGTGTCGATTTAATGCGTTCTTCTCGTGGCCCACGTGCTCTTGAAGTTAACTCTTGACCAGGATTTGGTATCGAAAAAATTACGGGTCGCAATGTCGCTGCCAAGATTATTGAGTACGTTGAACACAACGCTACTCGCAAAAATTCTAAAGACAAAGTCGGCGCTTAAAACCATTTCAGAAAAGCCCCAGTATATGGGGCTTTTTGGTGCCCCCACTTGTTAAATATTCCGCTTATGCTATAATATAAATATGATATTAATCGCCATACTTGTAGCTCTATTCCTAATCTTCTTCTTCATTCGTCATCATTTCGGGCCAGCACTTCTTGCCATGATTGCTGGGCTTTCTGTCTATGAAATGTTTGGCGTTAACTTTGCCGATTGGATACACAAATTACTCACCCAAGTTCCGCTTGAAGTTATTCAATCTGGCGTCTTTATTGCACTTATTTTAATCTTCCCACTTATTCTGTATATCCATTCCTCAAAGGGCGGACTTTTTGGTATTCTCCGTATCGCCGAAGCGGCAGTTTTTGCGGCTCTTCTCACGGCTTTCCTCTCCACTACGATTTCTAAATATATTTCTTTTGACACCATTGCTGTTCAGATTTCTAATTTCATTACGTCAATCAAAGGTCCACTTGCCTTGGTTGGTATTTTAGCCTCCTATTTTGATATTTTAATGTATCATTCTTAAGCTTTTTCTAAAGACGCTTTTGCTTCCGTCGTTGTATTTTTTACAACGCAGAATATATCTGTCCTATGCTTATTTTTATTATGCCTATGCTTGCTTTTCTTATGTAATTTTTGCCACAATGAGCCTGTATGAAAAAACTTCACGCATCGTTCGTTGCTTTATTCTTCGCCATCGGCATCCTTGTCGGCGCTATTCTAGTTGCGATTTTTCATACTGCATTTTTTGCGTCTCTCGTATGGTTATTTTTAGCGCTAGCAATATTTATTTTTGCGCTTATCACTTCGCGAAAATTCAGCGTTATTTTGGCACTCCTTGCTGGCATTTTACTAACTTTTTCTCGCGCTGGGCCCGCTTATATTTCTGAGGATTATATTAATCAGCTCGTCGGTAAGACTGTCACTATTTCTGGTACGGTTTTAAAAGATCCCGAGGAAAGCAATGGCAAATATAATTTAAAGCTCATCGACCTAGAAATTCTGCCGCAAGCGGAATCTTCTCAAAAAATCGAAGGCACTTTATTTACGCAAGTCACAAACAAAGATCTTCAACGTTCCGACAAAATCACCATTAGCGGAGAATTATCTGCTGGCTTCGGCTCTTTCGTCGCGACCATTTATCGCCCTAATATCGTCGAAATCAACCGCTCCAACCCAGGCGATATTTTCCTAAAAATCCGTATTTTTTTCGCCGACAAAATCAAACAATATATTCCTGAACCAGAAAATGGTCTTGCCCTTGGCTACTTACTCGGTCAAAAATCTGGCGTAGATAAAACTATTGCGGAAACTTTGCAGTTGATTGGGCTTACTCATATTATCGTCGCTTCGGGCGCGCACCTTTCTACATTAACAGGTTTTGCGCGCAAATTATTCGGCAAGCTCTCGCGATTTGCAAGCTTTCTGTTTGCTATTCTCGCGACGTTATTTTTCATTGGTATCACGGGGCTTTCTGCCAGTATGCTTCGTGCTGGACTAGTCACAGGCTTGTCGCTTCTTTTGTGGTATTTTGGTAGAACTATCCACCCACTTCGCTTAATTATTCTCGTTGCCGCTGTTACACTAATTTATAATCCATTTTATGTTACAGACCTTGCCTGGCTACTTTCATTTTTGTCGTTTTCCGCTATCCTCGTCGCTGCTCCTGCCATTTCTAAGTTTCTTTACGGTAAAGACAAAAAACTCAGTTTCATTTCTAGCACGCTAATTTCTTCCTTCGCTGCAGCTATCCTTACGCTTCCAGTTTTGCTTTTCTATTTTGGCCAAATTTCGTTAATTTCAGTTTTTGCTAATCTCCTAATTCTTCCTACTGTCTCCATTGCTATGGGACTAACTTTTTTGACTGGCATCTTTGCGCTTTTCTTGCCCTTTATGGCACAAATTTTTGGAAACATCACCACCTTCGTACTCGACTATCAGATAAATGTCGCTAATTTCTTTGCCGAGCAAAAAAGCTTTTTACTTACTATCGAAGCAAACAATCCGCTCGTTTTCTTGCTCTATCTTCCACTTGCCGTTGTAATTATTACAACATTGATTTTTAAGAAAATAAAAGCCAGAAAACGTGCCAAATTACTAGCAGAATAAAACGCCTATGCTTGCCTATCAAAATCAAAAATAGTAGTCTAAAACCATAGCTTCGCCATTCAAATCGTTGTCTGGCCGAAATCTCTTATGATTTTGTCCGTGAAGCCCACAAATAAGATATAATGTTTACTAAAGGAGCAAAATCATGGCAAAAAAATCTACAAATACCGAAGAAAAACCAGCTGACGGCAAAAGTCAGGCCCTAAGTCTTGCAATCGCTCAAATCACTAAGCAGTTCGGCGATGGCTCTATCATGAAACTTGGGGAAACTAGAAAAATCGATGTAGAGCTACTTCCGTCCGGCTCATTATCGCTCGATCTCGCCCTAGGCGGCGGCTATCCAAAAGGTCGCATTATCGAAATCTACGGTCCAGAATCTTCTGGTAAAACTACTTTGGCACTTCACGCTATCGCAGAAATCCAAAAGCAAGGTGGGCAGGCTGCTTTCATCGATGCTGAGCACGCATTAGATCCTGCCTACGCTAAGAAAATTGGTGTCCAAACTGCCGACCTGCTTATCTCTCAGCCAGACAATGGTGAACAAGCCCTAGAAATTTGTGAGACTTTGGTCCGTTCTGGCGCAGTTGATCTAATCGTAGTAGACTCTGTCGCTGCTCTTGTCCCACAAGCCGAGATTGATGGCGATATGGGCGATTCCCAAATGGGTCTCCAAGCCCGCCTGATGAGCCAAGCCATGAGAAAACTCACCGGCATTATTAGCAAGTCTAAGGCTACCGTTATCTTCATTAACCAAATCCGTATGAAGATCGGCGTCATGTTTGGCAACCCAGAAACTACTACCGGTGGTAACGCTCTTAAATTCTACGCTTCCGTTCGTCTCGACATTCGTCGTATCGGCCAAATCAAAGATGGTGACAATATTTCTGGTAACCGCACTAAGGTTAAGATTGTTAAGAACAAAATTGCTGCGCCTTTCCGTGTTGCTGAGTTTGACATTATGTACAACGAAGGCATTAGCAAAACTGGTGACATTTTAGACCTCGCTATTGAGCAGGGCATTCTAGAAAAATCTGGTGCCTTTGTGAAATACAATGGCGAAACTCTTGGCCAAGGTCGCGAAGCCGTGAAGAAATTATTCAAAGAAAATCCAAAACTCATGGCCGAAATTGAAGCCAAAGTTCGTGAAAAAGCTTTGCCACGTCCAGAGGATAAGGATTAGCCGTGCAACATCAAGGCGAGCTCTGGCAAGAATTCGATAAGGCTGGCGAGCCCATCAAAAACGGTGGGCGCAACCCAAAACTCGGTAACCCTAAGTTTGGCGAGCCAGTTTATACTAGCGTAGCTATCGTCTGGCTTTATCGTAAAATTGCCGACGGTATAGAAGTTTTGTTTCAAAAACGCTCCGAGAAAGTTGACCGTTTCGGTGGCTTTTGGGATATCGCTGCTGGCGGACATATTAACTATGAAGAAAGCGTTTTGGATGCCGCCGTGCGCGAGGCAGAAGAGGAAATTGGCGCAAAAATCACAAAAGATATGCTGCAACTCGTCGTTATTACGCCAAGCCTTTTTGCGAATAATATCCTGCGTGAATTTATCTGTGATTACACGGGAAAACCTGACAATTTCCGCTTTGACGACGAGGAGGTTTCCGAGGTCAGGTGGGTGAAGCTATCTGAATTTGACCAGTTCATTGACGAGTATGCCAAGCCTCCGCTAAAAGAAGATGTAGAAATTCGCGAGCTAATCAAAAAGAGTATCAAAGCTCATGGAAATCGTTGAGCTCATACCTAGCAGCGAGCCGCACAAAGAAAATCACGCCTATCTCGTCACGGCCATCAAGCCTGCCATAAAAACCGAGAATCGCGTTAATGTTTTTATTGATGACAAGTTTGATTTTTCCTTGGAAATTTCGCAAGTTGTTGATTTGCATCTCAAAGTTGGAAATCGTTTGACGTCAAAAGAGCTAAATGATTGTCGCCACGCGTCCGAATTTGGCAAGCTCTATTGTAGTACTTTGGAATATGTTCTTGCTCGTCCGCGTTCTATTAAGGAAGTTCGCGACCATCTAAAAGACCGCCGCAAAAAACGCGAGCTGACAAATCGTCAGGCAGTCAAAAACCGTGAAAAGTCAAAAGAAGAAAGAATAAAGTATAAGCTAAAAACCAAAGAACTTCCGCTATATACCGACCAAGATATTGACGAGGTTATTACTCGCCTCATTAAAAAAGGCTACTTGGACGACGAGAAGTTTACCAAATTCTATATCGAAAACCGCAATACCAAAAAAGGCATTAGTAGAAAAAAACTAAGTATGGAGTTAGAAAAGAAAGGTATTAGCCGCGACATTATTGAAAGCGCTTTTACAAACTCGGAGCGTTCCGATATCGAAGAAATCCAAAAAATCATTGCAAAAAAAGCCAAAAAATACGACACAGAAAAACTTATAGCTTACCTAGTTCGTCAAGGGTTTGATTATCAGCAGTCGAAAGACGCTGTTCTCGAAATGGATTCACAAAATTCGGCACAAAATCTTCTCTAGCTGCTCGTTCTCTGATTTTTGACTCTTCATCTTTGACGACAATTTTGTCGTCTGTAATTTTTACAACCTCATTTTTGGAAATAATAAGTTCCGAGTCCATAAACGATTTTAGAAACGGCCTTCTAACGACTAGCTGTTCCACGTAGAATCCATCTGGATTAACCGTATAGCTCTCCACTTTGCCAAGGTTACTACCTTTTTTACTTTCAACTCTCATCCCGACTAGTGAGAAATTTAAGTCTAAAACCTCCTTCAGTTTTATCACTTCATTTGCTTCTACAAAATCATCATCCGAATCCACCACCATTCCTAGGCTAGAAAATTCACGCACGTCATCCGTCTTCAAATAATCTCCCGAATTCCTCCCGACCTCTGGCCCATACAGCTTAAACGCAATCACTTTTAGGTCATTTGGATCGACTACTAGCTCACTTGTTTTTGCAATCATACCCGTCATATGGAGACTAAGTATTGGATAGTTAACCAGTTTAGAAGCATCGATTAGCATAATTCCATTATAGCACGAAACGCAACATTTTCGCCTTTATGCTATAATTATAACATTGAAATAACCTGTTGTAAAGAACGATTTTAGGTCGGCAAAATGCCGACTTTTTTGAGTTGAGGCGAAGAGAACTTTGTGGAAATAGCTCTTCGGCAAAAGCTAAAAAAGCTTGGGTGTGTGTTGTTGGAGAATATCAACCTAAAGAAAAGGAGAATATGAGTGTAAAGAAAGTCGAAACGATGAAGCTCAAGGGCAACGACTATGCCAAAGTTGCTTCTCGTCTCAAAGTATTCTGGGAGGAACATCCTCACGGAAAAGTCTCCACCGTCAACACAATTCGCGCTGACGGAACAATGGAGTTCAAGGCTTATATCTGGAAAGACAAAGCCGACTTTTTGGAGCTTCTCAAAGGTGGTGCGACCAAAGACATCGCCTTTATGAGTGCCGATGCCGAGGGCACTTCCAACGAGAAGGTCGAGAAAGTTCAAAACGAGAAAGGTTTTGAAAAACTAGAAACGATCGCTGTCGGCCGAGCGCTGGCGCTTCTAGGTTATCTCGCAAGTGGCGAGGTAGCTTCTGGCGAAGAAATGGAAGCTTTTGAAGAATACAAGCAAGAAAAGGCTGCTGAAGCACGCGAAACCGCTTGCAAAGAGCTTAAAAAGGCAAAGACGATGACTGAATTGCGCAAGGTCTATTCAAGCCTACCGCGCGATGTGATGCTGTCGGATGAGGTCGTAGCTTGTAAGGATGAATGTAAAGCTAAGTTAGAAAAGGAGGACGGCGATGAAAGTCATTCCACTCCAGCAAAATAGTGAAGACTGGTATGAGTATCGGCTCGGTAAGTCTGGTGGTTCCGAGTTCAAGGATCTCTACATCACAAGAAAGCCGCTGAAAGGCGACATCCAAGCTCTGCTAACAAAGAACGGTGTGCCGTTCAGAAAAGATGAAACGCTCGAAGAGTTGAGCGCTGCGCTAACTCCTGAAGAGTTGGCAAGTCTGAAGCTCAAAATGGAGCCAAAGAAACGCTACTACGAAATGATCGCCGAGCGCGTGGCTCGTCCACTCACTCCGAACGATTATGTTGACCGTCTCGGCGGCCGCCCATTCACGATGATGGAGCGCGGCCACATCTTAGAGCCTGAAGCTCGCGAGATGGCTGAAAAGAAACTAAAGAAGAAGTTTGTCGGTGGTGAAGCGGTTTGGGAACGCGATGACAACCCTAACATCTACATCTCACCAGATGGTTGGGTTGAGAATAACGGCAAGATCACAGAAGCCCTGGAAATAAAATGCCCAGGCTCACCAGAAATTGTCGAAGCATTCCTCAAAGACCACTACCCTGAAGAATACTTCCCTCAAGTTTGTAAGTATTTCATCGTCAACGAAGACTTGAAGACACTTTACTTCGCGTTATACACCGACCTCATCCCTGAGCTTGAGCTCCAGATTTGGACTATCAAGCGAGAGGATGTAGAAGCATCTTTGGAAGAAATGCGCGCATACGAAGATGCTGTGATGCAGATGATAGATAGAGATGCGCAAAAGATAATTGAGCTGGGGTTCTAACTATGAGCGAGCCATTTACCTTCCAAAAAAACATCGAAGAGCGCCGAAAAGAATTGTGGAGGTTTCTTTTCAAGATGGTGATCTCCGATGAGTTCGACTCAGAAGCTTATGAAACCCTAGCTAACCTGATGGCCCATAGTTCGGATGAAATAGCGGAGTTTGCCGACTACTTCAGCCTGGGCCAGTGGTTTGAAGATGAAGTTCGAGCAAGTAAGTTCAACCTAGATGATGTGATGGTAGAGCTGGATGCCATCACTAAGGAAGCCGACCGAGAAGCCAGCGAAGAATATCGTGAGATGCAGCGAGACTACCGTTCTCTCGTAGGAGGTAACTAGCCATAATCATCTCAACCCAGCACCTTGCCAGACAGAAACGCAGCCGATTAGCGGTGTGCAAAAAGTCGAGCACATCAATAACACCGCGAGAGTTTGCTTGCTTCGTGAACTCTTTTAGCTTCTGCTCTGGTAAAGGTCTGGCCAATATCAATTAGAAATGGAGGAATATATGACAGAAGAAGAAAGAAAAGCACGCGCATCGATGATAAACACGATGGTTACAAGCGCCGTGCCAGGCATCTCAACGGCCATCGGAGCTTTTCAGATGATACGCGAACAAGAAGCCATCTTGACCGAAGAAGCCAAGCACCACTTGCAGCTCGCTATCGATAACCTGGAGAGCGCCAACCTATTCATTATGAAGTTCACTTGCGATATGGAGCCAGGCGCAGAAGGCACGGCCAAGATCGCTAAAGTCCGCGATGAAATGGAAAAGGATGTCGAAGAGTTCAAGAAAGAAATGGCCACGACAAAAGGCAGAAAGATAGAGGTTGAGTGATGGAAAGCAAAACAGTTATCACCAAGAGCCTTTATGAACTGCTCACGCTCACGAACGAGTATCACGATGAACTTGTTTCGCTCGAATACATCCACGAGCGCGAAGTGGTAGTTGCCAAGTTCCATAGCGGCTCGCAAAAGACTATCAATGTGAATATGGACAGTGGCATCGCACTCATCCGAGATGTCGTCAAAGGCCTGGAGGAAAATGAATGGGATCGCTAAAAGATAAGCGAACAAAAGGGGATGCCGAGAGTAGCGACTGGTGGCCATATATTCAGCCGACTGGCGAAGAGTATGATGGCTTTTGGGGTAAGAACGGCTATGAAGCCTTTGAATATGGCTACCTTCGCCAAGACAACGGCAAGCTATTAGAGAAGAAAGTCATCGGCAAGCAGAGCGACTCATTCATCGCGTTGCTCAACGACTTTGATGCGAGAGGGATGCTCCAGTTCGACATAGTAGAAGGAATGCACATCAGGTTTAGTATGGTCGGACTTCCTCTGAAATGGGAGACCGAAGAGATGCCACTGAGCACGGTGCGCCTCGTTCAAGGAATGCCGAAAGTGAGGCCGAAGTGAAAGCTACTCTCTTTATGGATGGCCGCAAGCCTGCTCTCGATGAAGACGATAAGGCAGCGGTTGCGAAACCAGACTACTTCGCTTATGAGTTCTGGATCCATAGCCAACTATCGGTCGCTCGTTTCTATGGCGGATGTGAATACTGCGGTGAGTATTATGCGATAGACTTACAGACTGGCGATTTGGTGAAGGCATCGTTTATGGATGAATACATCAAGCACCACAAGATAGGCAGACTTGAGAAAAGCACTTTCGCACAAGCAAGAGCGAGAGGCGAAAAAGTGTATATGGAGGACTCTGACAGATGATAAACCAGGGACTCTTCACCAGTGCAACGGATGAGTGGGCAACTCCACAAGACTTCTTTGATGCGCTGAATGATGAGTTCCACTTCACGCTTGATGTTTGCGCCAACGAGCAAAACCACAAGTGCGAGCGATATTTCTCGAAGGCCGATGACGGTCTGAAAATGGACTGGGGGGGGGGGAGATTATATGGTGCAACCCACCGTATGGCCGAGAGATCAGCAAGTGGGTGGAGAAGTGTGCTGCGCACAACGGTTTGGCTGTTATGCTGCTACCTGCGCGCACAGACACGCGCTGGTTTCACGACTTCATCTACAAGAAGTCGGAGATCAGATTTATCAAAGGACGGCTCAAGTTTGGCGGAAGCAAGAACTCTGCGCCGTTTCCAAGTATGGTTGTGGTGTTCAGAAAGGGCGAGCGATGATACACGCTATTTCAATACACGCTCTTGAGCGCCTGCACCAAAGAAGGCAGTTGAAGCACTTTATGCCGCACATTCACAAAATGCAACGCTGGGGGATGCCAGATACTGGCACTTTCGAGCACAAAGGCTACCGATATATCACCAGAGACGGTGTTTTGATAACTGTTTTACCGCCAACGCATAGTTGGTATAGAGAAAATAAACGAAAGGAGGTAAGTGATGGGCAAGATAACTCAATGCGAGTTCATACTATCAACGATGCTGAAGCATCGTGAAAAGGCCTACTGGACGGCCAAAGATTTCCAGAAGCCACCGTATTTCGTTGGCTATGAGGCATCAGCACGGATGTCCGACCTGATGCGGATGCACCCAGACCTACTCATCGTAGGGCGAGAAGATAGGTTCAGAACTCTCGCGATCAACTGGGAAAAATATGACGAGCTAGAAAAACTAAGCAAGGAGAAAACTATATGAAACAAAACAATAAAGCCAGGATGGAGAAGCTAGACGAGAAGTATGGCGATCCAGTGTTGCGAGATTTGGCGAAACACACTCGTGCGGCCAAGAACTACTACGAGATGTATCTTGAGTCAGAAAGACAGATACACATCTCGAAAATAGAGACAACAGTTGCATACCTTATTGCGTTTGCATTCTGTGTTGTATCGTTCTGGGCTCCAGGCTTTCTTATTTCCACTGCGATTTTTCTGATAGTTGCGACACATAGCGCATTAGAAGTAAGAATTGAAACTCTTTGGAAGATGCGCTTTGTTGATGGCATCTTCAACGCGGTCAGAGTTTACAACCTAGAAGAAGCGGTGGACAAGCTGAAGAAGGAGCTCAAAAATGAGTGAGCGCCTATTCCTAACAAAAGAGCAGGCGCTTTCTGCTCTGCCAGAAGGTGAAGACATCCACTGTTTTGTTTCTGGCGGCATACTTATCGGAGCCGACTGGAGCCGTAAGCAAGTTGAGCAGTATATCGAAGAAGCTGACTCTGTTGAAATAGGCGGCGGAATGAGTCGGAGAATGGGCCACGGTCTTGCTGTCTTTGGCACTGATGGGCTGAAGTTCTTTGAGGCAAAAGAAGAAGTTTTATCAAAATTAGAAAGGAGACAATATGAGCGTTGAAATAACTGCGAGATATGTGTTTGACCATCTCGACCAAGCATCGCTAAACAATGCAAAAACCAACCTCTTTATGACATCCGACATCCCAGGATGTATAGAGTTCCGCTTCAGCTGCGAAGGTCGCGTGTCTGAGGAAGAAAAGGAAGATGAAGAATGAGAAAAGAAGAATGGACTTTGAAGTTCGAGATCAGTGGCGAAATACCAGAAGGCGCAAGCAGAACTGAACTGACAAGATACTGTCTTGAAAAGAAAAAAGAATATGAACGGGAGTTCAACGCTCATTGTGTTGTGAGCACTACGATAATATCTACACCGATAAAGGAGGCAAAATGCACGAAGTCTGCGCCGAGTGCGGAGCACTAGCGAATTATGTTACTTGTATGGCTCGCTTTGGCAAGCCGCCGAAGAAGATCGCCTATGAAGTTTCGACATATTCCAAAGGCACCTGCAAGTATTGCGGCCAGAAGAAGTATGTTACGGAAGAACGCGACTTCTTCTACCCTGACTTCAGTCTTATCAACTGGAAGCGATACAAACTACTGAAGGAGCGCTACAAGAAATGAGCAGCTTTGAAGATAGATTTGGGAAACTTACGGTCGGCCAAGTGCAAGAGCTAAACGAGGCGGCAAAGCGAACTTGCGAGTTTGAGACGACCGCCTGCGCAGAGCCGCATCTCACCAACACCAGACAACTTAGCATCTGCCCACACTGCAACTGTGCAACCTTCATCCTGATGGATGATGATGGCAACCGCTTCTGCGGAAAATGTAAACAACCTAAGAGAAAGGAGGATGTATGAACGAAGTATGTCTCTCGGCGGAAGAGCTGGAGCTTATCAAAACGGCGCTTCAGACCGAATATGTCGAGAACAGAAAGCTGGCTGACAAAGTGGCCAAGAAAATAGACATCCTACTCCAAGAGCCAGGCGAAGAAGGTGGCTTCATCGGAGTAGAGCTGGAGGACAAAG
>JAZRSM010000029.1:0-5461 GCA_045651545.1 Candidatus Nanosyncoccus sp. | reverse complement strand
ATCAAGACGTGGCAACTCCTAATCATTTTTATTCTTTTGCTTTTTATTGAAGCTACCCTTTTTCGGTTTAACCATATTGAAATGATGGAATATAAATCCAAGGTCACTGCTGCTGACGAATCGGAAGATGATGAAGCTATTAACCAGGCCTTGCTAGATTTGCAAAACTTTGCCAGGACACATACCATTGTTAACATTGTCGAAAAAAATGGCACTTCCCGTATCACGTTTGGCACTGGTCCAGTCTATCTAGAACATCAATACGCTAGGAAAGCCTCCGAGGCCCTAGCAAAAGCAGAAGAGCAGGCCGGCACCGACGAAAACCCCAACGGCAACGTTTTTGCTAAAGCTATGGACGTTTGCAAACCTATCGCTATTGCAAACGGTTGGGTTTGGAACAGCCCTGGCTATATCGAATGTATGACCGGAGAAATCAATAAATACCCCGCCTCAGAAAGAATTGAAGACACTTATGTTGCCACGCTTCCGTCCACCGCGCTTTTCCGCTACGATTTTTCTTCGCCAATCTGGACGCCATCTCCTTCCGGATTCATTGCCATAATTTGTTTGGCTCTATTTGCGGTCATCGTTATCCGCTTTTTCTCTTGGCTTTTCCTCCGTTTGACTCTGCTATTTCTTAAAAATTAGCAAAAACCTCTTGACATCTTACTCTTGGGGCCATAAGATAAAAAGTACAACAACTAAGGAGGAATTATGGCCTACCAACATACTAACAGTAAAGGAATCACCTACTACCTACGTCAGTCCGAAGTCACTCTTCGCGGTGGTAAGAAGCAGACTATTTACTTCTTCACCAAAACTGAAAACGGTGGCAAAGGTACTCCAGTTGATCTTCCAGAAGATCGTGTCGTCAATGAGAACCCAAGAAACGGTTTCTTGACACTTTCCAAGAAGAAATAATCTGTTAATACGTTTGTGTTGTAAAACTGCGGGTTTTATCCCGCAGTTTTTTGATTGTGTTTATGCTTAAGGTGCTATAATAAGAAAATATAAAAAGGAGAATCTATGTGTACAGGTATTCGGTTTAATGACGACAAAGGCAATATGTTCTTTGGTAGAAATCTGGATTGGTCAGTTGGCTATGGACAGAGAATTGTCGTCACTCCAAAAGGCTATCAATATAATTCTGCATTTCTCGGAACGCTTGCTCCAAAATATGCTTTGATTGGTATGGGTATTGTCCAGGAAAATGTTCCACTATACTTTGATTGTGGCAATGATGCTGGTCTTGCCATTGCTGGCCTTAATTTCCCGGGCTATGCAGAATACGCGCCATCCGCAGTCGATAGTAAAACCAATGTTGCTGCTTACGAATTCCCACTTTGGGTTGCAATGAACTTCTCTACCGTTGATGAAGTCGAGGCTGCTCTAAAGAACGTCGCCATCATTGCCAAGCCAATTAATGATAAATACCCAGTTTCTTTGCTTCACTGGATTATCGGCGACAAAACTCGTAGCATTGTTGTTGAATATACCAAAGAAGGTATGCAGATCTTCCACAATGATGTCGATGTTCTCACAAACCAACCAGGCTATGCTTGGCACCAAGAAAACCTCAGAAATTATATGAACCTCACCAGCCCTCAGCCAGAAAAGGTCACCTGGGGTAAAGCCGAAATGAAACCTTTCGGTAGTGGTTCTCTTATGCGTGGTATCCCTGGCGATTACTATTCCCCATCTCGTTTTGTTCGCGTCGCCTATCTTAACACTCACTATCCAGCCAAATCTACTGAAGAAGAAAATGTTTCTCGCCTGTTCCACACGCTGACTGGCGTTGCTATGATTGATGGTGCTGCCGCAATGTCCAGTGGCGATTTTGAGAAAACCGTCTATACTGGAGGCTTCTCCGCCGCTACTGGTACATACTACTGGAATACTTACGAAGATCCATCTATCAAAAAAGCTGCTTTTGCCGATTTTGATACAAATGGCACTGAGCTAATTCAAGGACAATAATCATGAACCTTAATTTCTTTGGTACAGAAATTAATCTAAAACGGATAGTCAACTCAGCCTTATACATATTATTTGTCCTAGTTATCTATCTCATCCTAAAGCGCGTTCTAAGGATAATCTTTAATCATGCCGGTGGAGGAAAAGCTAGTGCTAGCCACCGGCAGCGCGTCAAGACAATTTCCAAGATGCTTTCAAGCATACTGAGATATATTTTTCTCATCATTCTTTTATTGGTTATCCTTGCCGTGCTCGGAGTCAATGTCACCTCATTGCTAGCCGGTCTAGGAATTGCTACTGCCGTTATAGGCCTTGCATTCCAGGATATGCTCAAAGATTTTATTGCGGGCATCGCCATTATCGCCGAGAACCAGTTTGGTGTCGGCGACACTGTTATTGCTCAAGCTGATGGGTTTAAAGGCGTCGTCACGGACGTCGGACTAAAGACTACCGAAATCACCAACGACAAAGGTGAGGTCAAAATCATCGCCAACCACAACGTCGATGGATTAATCAACTGTAGCCGAAAGTCTTAAACAAAAAAGCAAGTCACGACATGTGCGTGGCTTGCTTTTCATACTAGTTCTTTGACAGTTGGGGGACTTTCTTTTCAAGAAAGTGCCCCACTCGTTTGGTGGGGGCGGTTGGGCTCGAACCAACGACCAAGCGGTTATGAGCCGCCTGCTCTAACCCCTGAGCTACGCCCCCAAGAGCTAGACTTATTCTAGCATAAAATGTTATAATAAAAAAGCATAAATGGAACGGATTAAGACGTATTTCAGGCGGCAAATTTACCGCGTCAAACACCAGATTCCAAAAAGCAGCCTTGCCTTTTTTATAGCTGCGATTTTTTGCTTGGCTTGGACCTGGAGCGCTATTACTGCCATGAGCCGCAACTGGGAACTCGAGCAACGTCTCATTGCTAGGCGCTACGACCTAGAAATCATGCAACTAGAGATCGACTCCATGGAGCTAGAAAATACCTACTACGCTTCCGAAGAATACCAAGAACTTGCCGCTCGCGCCAAACAAAACAAAATCATAGAAGGCGAAACCCTGATTTATTTGCCGGACAATTCCGATTACGCTAAGCACAAACATGACGAGCCGGTTATAGAAGAAGTCAAAGAAGAACCCAAAAACTACGAGCAGTGGCTTTCGTTTATTTTTGGCTCCTAATTCTTGCGATTTTTTCCGCTTATGCTAAAATAATAGTATGGATAAAGAAGGTCAGTCCGCTGAATTTTCATCGGCACAAATTCCAAACAAAAAATCGCCAGATTTCTTCATCGGCTCAAACGACAAAAACACTAGGCAAAGACGGTCTTTCTGGGATAGAATTGCCCTCTTTTTGAATCGCTTTCTGGATAAGCTCAGGAATTATTTCAAACATCCATTTGCCGGCAAGCACAAAATCCCTTCTATTCTCGCCATCATTGCGATCGCGATTGTGGTAATTGTCATTATCCTTACGCTTACTGTCTGGCGGACAACCTTCAGCGAAGATCCGTCTACTCCAGAAGAATACGAAGCTTGGGAAAACGAGCTCACTTCGATTCTACTCGACGTTAAACCTCTGAGCGATGAAGAAGCCAAAAATTTCTTTACTAATGCTATTAATTCTACCAAGAAATATGGCATCAAATATTACGACCTTGCTATTGCCTTTGCTCGCGATCTTATCTATCGTGGTTATGCTGGCACCGCGCAGACGCTACTCGATTCTATGGACACCGACTATATGGACTGTGCTCAAGTCGCAAACTACTACGGTGCCTATGCCTACCTATACTTCGCCACTAATAATGAAAACGTAGAAAACAGCACATTTAACTACTATGCTAATCTCGAAACCGAGCAAGAAGAAATCTGTCAGGACGAATATCCGGCCATAAAAATAGAAGGGGAGGATAACTAATGAAACGCAAAATTCTTTCACTACTCTTTGCCGTAATTTGTTGCGCCTGTATCTTTGGCGTCAGCAATGTCTTTGCTGAAGCGGGCGATGCTCCACGTTCTGGTCGCAAGGCTACTACTGACTACCGCCACAGTGCTTCTATGGGTGCTACCTGGGCCTATTATGACTACCATGGCAGCGCAGATCTTACTGCTCCGGGCTGGAATCACGGCAATGTTTCGCACGTTCGAGCTAAATGTGGCGAATATGGTGGTTTCTACCTACTTGTCTATCTAGAATATAATGCTAGCAATGATACTTATACTGGCCGTACCGGTGGCTCTACACAGCTTGCACGTCTTAGACCGATGGGTGGCAACGTCGAATATAAGACCGGCGTATCTTTAAGTGATAGCGTTGGTGGTGCAACTCTCGTCAGCGCTGGTGAAGACCTAGGTACCGTCGAGGCAAAGTTTAATTCTATGCCCGATGACGCCAAAAACGGTTTCACTTGGGATTCAAACAGCTCATTAGGTTGGTTCTGCTATGGCGACGGCGCTGGTGGCATGGTTTATAGTACCTCCGCTGTCACATTCGACGGCAACGGCAATACTGCTACTTCTGGCCTTGACAGTAAAATTACAACCTATGTATCCCAGACTGTTGTAGAAGCAACGGGCTCAACAAAGGCTCATTTCACACACCGAATTGTTTCGGTCGAGAAGCCAACTTCCGGCCTCGCCAATATTACTATCGAATGGACCGTCTCGGGCAATGGTGCCGGCGCCAGTGGCTCGGTTGCGCTCGATGGTAATGGCTGGACGCAACGCCCGGATGGATATTGGGAAAAAGAAGTTCATGTAAGCGCCTCGATTACGATCCCGAAAAAAGATAAAATCTGCCAAAGAATTACTCATCCAAAGAACTATGATATGAACAACAATAAAACTGGCACAGGCTATTCCGAGGCGTGTATCAGTAGAGATAAAGATGATGATGTCGAAGTTAGCTGTGATGAACTTGGCGGCGCATCAGAACATGGCATTAACCGTGGCAATACTAATGCCAATGTCAAAGTAATGAATCTTAATGATTCGGAGGGATGGCAACAGGAAGTCTTTGCTCGCCCAGGTGACAACGTTAAATTTGCTCACTGTTTTTCTTGGGGTGTTCAAGCAGTCACAAGATCCACCACCTATGGTGGAGCTAGGAGTGAGCCCGATAGTGAAAACGAAGATCCTAGAAGTGACGAGACGCCGTATAACTGGTTCAGAATTTTCTCCGATAATGGAAAGGACTACCTCTTTGGCCTCAGAAAAGACCAAAACACTCTAGGCAGGAAAATTACCATCGAACGCTTTAAAAAAGAGGCCATCGAAAAAGGCAAATCTTCCAAAATTAAAGCTGACGGTCCAGGTGAATCAAATGGCGATTACGAGCTAGTACTTTATTCTCCAACTAACAAAAATGTCGACCGCGAACGCTACAGTTGTATCATTTATGATTTTGCGAACCAATTTATTGAGACTGGCTTCCAAATTCCAGGTTTTAGGGAAATTGGTTCCTGTGAAGCGTCTAACGCAACCGGCC
>JAZRSM010000028.1:0-1410 GCA_045651545.1 Candidatus Nanosyncoccus sp. | reverse complement strand
CTCTTGAGACTCTTTAATTAAAGTAGCTAACGCGAGCATAAAAGGTCCATTCTGATTTTGACCGCGCCACCATACATCGATTCGCGCAGGCTTTTTATCATTTAATTCTTCAGCTTGTCTTTCACGGACAAAGATGGCGCTTCTGCGAAGCTGATAGATAAATGACGCGAGAGCGCTTATTGATTTTAATTGAGGCTCTTTAGTGGGAACTCCAATTAAAATCGTATCTGGTATAAATGGTCCAAAGCCATAAGAATTAATTAGCCCATGCATTGTACCGAATGGATC
Organism: Candidatus Nanosyncoccus sp.; assembly: GCA_045651545.1. Taxonomy (GTDB): domain Bacteria; phylum Patescibacteriota; class Saccharimonadia; order Saccharimonadales; family Saccharimonadaceae; genus Nanosyncoccus. The sequence continues at coordinate 1,122 of JAZRSM010000028.1, read as the reverse complement.
ATCCGAAGCGTAGACGCGCGAAAACGCCAACAACCTTCTTTTTTCGGCAGTTGATTTTAAAATTCCCGATAGCTCCTTAACTCGTTCAGCTGAACCTGCAGCCTTAGGCACGATAGAAGTTAGAGTTACCATCCCCCTACCTCCCGAAATTGCGCGTGACAAATCTATAACATCAGACGATTTAAGAGGTAACTCAGTAAACGCTAAAACATCTGGTCGCCAATTTCTTAAATCACTTTTTAAACCGTCTAACTTAAACATCGCTATTCGCGCGAGCGATACCCAAAGTCCCGTTCGCATATCCCCCCAGCGCGCATTTAAAGCGCGGCGCTTAACGATCCAAAATATTAATATTTCGCACCCGAGAGCTACGAATGTCCACCCTGGGCTTATCATAAACATTGCAATTATACATAAGATAAATCCCATAAATGAAAATGAAGACTTAACCTTAAATGTCGGCCTCCACGAAGGATTACCCATCGCGCTTTCTAACGCGGCAGAAAGATTTAATAATGCGTAAGTCGAAAGATTAAACATCGTAAGTACCGGCGCTATAGCATTTATGTCGCCGAACCAAAGACAAAGCGCCGCGATAAAAAAACAACAAAACGAACTAAAGCGCGGATCATCAGTCGTACCCCAACCGCGCGCAAAAATGCGCGGCAAAATTCTGTCGCGCGCGAGCGCCTGGAAAACGCGCGGCGCACAGAGAAAGCTCCCTACTGCGCTCGATAAAGTCGCCGCCCATACACCAAGTAAAATCGGAAACGCCCATTTAGCGCACTTTGTAAAAATCATCGAATCCGTTTTTAATACTGCGCTATCAGTTACGAAGTCAGATAAGAAAATCGGTATAGCCATATAAACAGCGTAACCTGTAAGAACTGCCGCGATTGTTCCTAAGGGAATTGATCTAGATGGATTTTTTAAGTCGCCCGACATTCCTACGCCAGAGAGAATACCAGTCACCGCTGGGAAGAAGACCGCGAACACTGGCCAAAAGCCTAACGAAGGAGGAACTTTATCTGGAGAGACGATAGCTAATGATTCTGGGGCGGAACCCATAAAAAATGAAACGAGCGAAAACGCTATCGCCCCCATAATAAAGTATTGAGATTT
>JAZRSM010000027.1:0-5623 GCA_045651545.1 Candidatus Nanosyncoccus sp. | reverse complement strand
GTGGGCCACGAGAAGAACGCATTAAATCGACACCGGCGATATGAAGTCCCATGGCCTTGGCGGCGCTAATAGCGAGTTTCTTTTCTTCGTCGGTAAGTTTAATTGGTGTGCCTTCACCACCTTTGTGAAGGTTGGAGCGGAAATCGTCATCTAGGGATTTTCTTTGCATACTGGCGACTACGCGAGAGCCAACGACAAAAGCACGAATATCAGTACCAGCAGATTCTTCAACATATTCTTGAAGCAAAATGTTGGTGCCGTCTTCATTGTAAAGGTAGAAGGCTTGGAGAGCAGATTTAGCAGCCTTAGCGGTCTCAGCTAGAACTACGCCGTTACCGTGCGTGCCAGTAGCAAGCTTAATAATAACTGGAAGACCGATTTGTCCGAGCAAATCGTCGATGTCGGCACTGTTTCTAGAAACGAGGGTCTTTGGAGTATCGACACCAAACTTGGTAAGAATCTGGGCAGAGCGGAGCTTGTCACGAGAACGAGTAATAGCAATGGAGCTTGAAGCAGTCCAGACACCTTGCATTTCAAATTGACGAACTACGGCACAGCCATAGCGAGTCATACCATTAGAAATCCGCGGAATGATAGCATCGTAGCCTTCAATTTTTTGACCGTGATAATGGACGTCTGGATGCTTTTCATCTAAGGACAAATAGCAGTTTTTATACTTGATAACTTTGACTTTGTGACCACGAGCTTTCGCTTCTTCGACGAGGCGTTTAGTAGAATAGTTGGCGTTGCCGTTACTTAGGATTGCGATGTTCATTGTTTTTCTCCTTTCTTTTTGGACTCTTTCTTGACGTATTTTTTATCGAATTTGTGTGGGTCTTTTTTAAATGTCTTTAAGTCGATTTTTTGTTTTGGTTTGGCTTCGTATTCTATGTCGGGTAAAGAAACGTCAACGAGGAATTTCCCCTGTAACGTCCGCTTGCCAATCAGAATTGGGAAGCTGTTTTTACTGCGGTCAGCCAGCGAGAAGAGCACGCGGATTTTGTGACCGCCTATCTTAACTGGGAAATAAACGCGGTAACGAATTTGTTCTTCGCCCATGGCTGAGCGGATAGAGGCAACCTTATAGTCAGTACGCTTAAAAACTTTGCCATTATAAAACGGGCTACCTTCACCAAAGAGACGGAATTTAAGGACGCCATCCTTGTCGATGCGGATGTGGCTAGCCCAAATAGCTGAGGCTTCTGCACCAGTGTCAATCTTAGCTGGGATATCTACGCGCTTGCCAATAGAAACAAGGGCGGATGGTCCGATTACAGGTAATTTCTGGGAATCTTCCTCATACATAGAAAACAATTCCAAATTAATTGGTTCCCTGTCATTGTATCACACAAATATTGACATGTCAAGAGGCTAATGCTAAACTAGGCTCATGGAAAACCTATACGAAATACCGATAGACGAGCTAAGTATGACGCTATCTGCGCTAGTGAAAATTTTGAAGGAAAGAAAATGGCCAAAGGCAATGATTATCCGTGGAGATAAAAGCTTCCTAGAGCTAACACGCCCGGATGGAAAAATAATGCGGATGCATTTTTTGACGGCACCTGAGACGAGCTATTTTTCTGGACTAGTTGCGACCGATAAATTAGCTTCTTATTTCTTGCTGGAAAAAGCTGGGGCAAAGCAACCAGAAACTTGGGTAATTCCGCAAGATACTAAAAAGCGCGCAGAGCTATTTGCAAAAATGATTGAGCGCCATGGGAAAATCGTGATTAAACCGATTGATGGAGCGCACGGTAATGGTGTTTTTGTTGGGATTAATAATGCAAAAACAGCAGAGGATGCGTATCAGAAAAATACCGAAATAGCGACAAGGGTATTGGTGCAAGAACAGTTGATTGCCGATAAACCAGAAATCCGTGCGATTTGTGTGGATTATAAATTTGTGGCGGCATTTGCACGAATTCCAGCACAGGTAACTGGAGATGGTGAGCATACCGTAGAAGAATTAATCAAGATTGAGAACAGTACGTTTAGAACGCCAGCATATAAATCCAGGCTTGCTTTTATTAAGGAAGATGCAGCAGCCAGATATCTTGAACAAACTGGAAGGGCAAAATATGTGCCAGCTGAGGGCGAGAAAGTGCAAGTAGTCGGGATTTGCAATATCGGTAATGGCGGAACAGTACAGGATGTTTCGGGCGAAATTTCTGAGGAACAAAAAATGCTTTCCGAAAAGATTGCGCGAGAGTTTGAGTTGCCGGTAATTGGCATTGACTACTTTGGCGAGAATGTGATTGAAGTCAATAGCGCGCCGTCATTATTCTATCCAACAGATGATAAGTCTGCTACGTTCTGTGTAGAAAAATATGTTGATATGATTTCTAAGATCTAAATAAAAAACGCGCTAAGTCCGATTAGCGTGTTTTAGTTTTATCGCTTACAAAGCGCCGCCTTCGATGCGACCCTCGACCCAGCCGGTGCTAAGATTGACGATAACGGAATCGACTCCATTAGCTGCTGGTTCGATACGATGCGTAGCCCAGCCAGACGCATCACGAATAACGTATGACATTTTACCTCCACAATTTTTATTAAGTATAGTGCGGGGGTAATTTTTTGTAAATAGTTAAATGGGATTTAGGCTAACGAAATTGTGTAAGTGGATTACTCTATGGGAATACCGAGCGATTCTGGGGATAGTGGGGTTTCAGAAAATGGACTTTCTAGATCATCAATGTAGTCAATTACCTCTTGGAATTCTTCAATAAACTTGTCTAGGTCTTCTTCGGTGAGAGTGCCAGAAGATGGGAAAGTATAATCTTGCTCGGGAAGATTTTTGACCTCTTCTTCGTCGGGTAAGAAACCTGGACGAGAGCGATCAAGATAAATATCGCCGGAATTATGATAAACGACCAGGCTAACTACCGTAGTGATAACGGCGATGCCGACAGAAAAAATACCCAAAATTAAGAGATTGCGGTTAGGCTTAGTCGGTTGTTCCATCTTTTGCTCCTAAGGTATTTTTAAGCTTGCGGACGGCAGTGAGATATTCAGAAAGAAGGTTGCGCAAAGTCGTAGTGGTACTAGACAAGGTAGCACGCTTTCTTTTAGTGTCTTGAAGTTTATTATAAAAATCTTCGGGATGGCCGTAGCAGTCAGTGGCGACTAGATCTTCTAATGCCTGACTGTAAGTCGTGTATTCGGAAATGAAATTTTTGCGAGTATCAATAATATTAGAATGAATCGTAGTTAGATTAGCGTTAGGCTGGTTAGTGTTAATAAGACGGAGGTTAAGTGGGGTGATAAACTTGGAAAGCAAGGTCTCGTAAGCGGAGCCGAGATAGGAACGCGAGCGAGCATCAGTGCGCTGGAGAGCACGCAAGGATTGCTTAATGCTAGCACAATTATGAACAATGGCATCCGACTGAGGTTCGGAAATAGCGGAAGCGGAATTGGTTGTAAAAAGAATACCGGATAGGATGCTAACGGCGCCTACAAAAACCGAAATTGTGAAAATCGTAGCAACTTTTTTCATTGATTTTATTATAACACAGGGGGCATTAAAATGGGGCCGCTAAAGCTTAGCGACCCCGGTCTAGGAAGAAGACATTATTCGAGAGAATTTGCCTTGATGGCAAAAGTTCCCTCAGAAGAGTCTTTGGTAGTCTTGCCGAACTTATAATCATTGTCTGGCAAGATGGCATTGAGGATGATACCGACTACGGCGGCAATGGCAAGACCGTTGTTAGAAAGTCCTAATCCGCAAACCAAAATTACACTAACGATAATTAGATTGCGAGATTTGGAAAGTGAAACATTATTCTCGTACATATTGCGGACGCCAATAGCGGAAATCATGCCATACAGGATGAACGATATGCCGCCGATGATAGCGGTAGGCATGCTGCTAATAATCGCAGAAACTTTAGGAATAAAACCAAGCAGAATCGCGATAACGGCAGATAGGCGAATAACGAATGGATCATAAACGCCAGTAAGTGCAAGCACGCCAGTGTTTTCGCCATAAGTCGTGTTTGCAGGTGCGCCAAAAAAGGCAGCAATACTAGTTGCAAGTCCGTCACCAATCAGCGTGCGATGAAGACCTGGGTCTTCAAGGAAATTGCGCTTAGTGGTAGCAGAAATTGCGGAAATATCACCGATATGTTCCATCATGGTAGCAAGTGAAATTGGCGTCATTTGCAAAATCGCAACCATGCCAAATTTGGCAAAAGTAATGGGCGGAAGACCGACCACCGCAGAACTTGCGATGTTTGCAAAATCAATCGTCTGGATATCGAAGCCAAGTTGCATAATAAGTGCTGCTACGTAGGAAACAATAACGCCCATCAAAATCGGCACAACGCCCCACATGCCTTTGCCCCAAATATTAAAAACAATTACGGTGGCAATAGCAAGAATAGCAAGTGGCCAATTTTCACTAGCATTACTAATGGCAGACGGCGCAAGCGACAAGCCGATACAAATAATAATCGGGCCAGTTACAACGGGTGGTAAATAACGCATAACACGCTCCACGCCAAGTAGCTTAATAATTATCGCTAGAACGATATACATTAAGCCAGCAATAACAATACCGCCGCAAGCATAAGCTAGTTGCTCGGACTCGGGCAAATTAGCATAAGCAGGTGCAGATTTGACCGCAGAAAAACCACCTAGGAAAGCAAAGGATGAGCCGAGAAAAGCTGGCACTTTTGCCTTCGTAAAAATGTGGAACAAAATCGTTCCAAGACCCGCAAAAAGTAGCGTGGTCTGGACGGGTAGGCCGGTCAAAATCGGCACAAGCACGGTGGCGCCAAAAAAGGCAAAAACATGCTGAATGGCTAGAATCAGAATCTTGGACTTGGACAATTCTTTTCTTGCATCATAAATAGGCTGTCTCGTTTTTTCCATATTCCCCTCCTTATTTTTAAAGGACACTCGTCGAAAGTTGCAGATAACTCTCCCTAGACACTGCGTATATTATAACAGGAGTCAAGCAAAGTTTTTTAAAAATATATCAAAAAAGTGCCAAATTGGCACAAATTTCAAAGTGGTCGGGGCGACAGGACTCGAACCTGCGACCTCACGGTCCCAAACCGCGTGCGCTACCAACTGTGCTACGCCCCGAATATTTACATTATAGCACTAAGTTTAGAGTTTTTCAAGCTCATATGCGGCATAGTTGTCGCTGACTATCTCAGAAATAACATGGAAGCCATCAACTAGTGTATCAGGGTCTTCTGATCTTTTGGAACTATCCGAGCTTAGAATCAGCCAAGCGCGGTTAATGGATTCTGGCAAGTTGTCTAGCATATGAACATCGTATCCTTCGGCATAGGTGGAAAAGCTTTTATAGTCCTGCTCACTATCAACGACAATAACTTTGTCGTCTCCCGACATCGCCATAATAGCTGGCATGACGTCGGTAGCGTAACCATAATTATGAGTGAGGTTAAAAATGATTGCGCCATTAACAATACCTGCTATGGCGGCTATGATAAAGATAATGACAAACCTCTTCATGTAGCTATTCTATCAGTTTTCTGATAAAATATAAAACGATCAGGGTGTGGCGCAGTTGGTAGCGCGCAGCGTTCGGGACGCTGAGGTCGTGAGTTCAAGTCTCATCACCCTGACCATTATATTTTATATTTTACGA
>JAZRSM010000026.1:0-1596 GCA_045651545.1 Candidatus Nanosyncoccus sp. | reverse complement strand
GCCCGACTTGTAGTTACGTTTACTTGCCCTGCGATGTGCAAAGCCGATTTTGTGGCTCTTAGCCACCTTGCCGTGGATCTTGTCCACAGGAAATGAATATTCGATTTTTGCCATAGTTTTTTTAGGTTTAAAGTTTAATGTTTAAAGTTTAAAGTCTAGGGTTTAAGGCTATAGGTTATAGGTTAGAGGCACGGGAGTACGGCGTAATGCCGCTATTTCTCGCCTTTCGCCTCATCGCCTATAGCGCCATCGGCGCAGTGTAGAGTGTAAAGTGTAAGGTGTAAAGTGTAAAGGCGGGGAGTTTCAGCTACGCTGTTTTCATCGCCTCTAAACTCAGCGGGGTCCCCGATAACGCTCGTGGCGTTATGGGGTGCTCTTAAACTGTAGGCGCTTGCGCCATCCTCTAAACTAAATCGGCTTACACGCCGATTTTCGCGTACTCCATCGCGGTCATATATCCTTGCAGACACTTGTACTTGCCAGGCGACGCTTTGAACGCTGCTTTATACGCATCAATCTCTGCGCTCGTAAGGGCTTTCACATTCGCTCGAGCGGTAGCGAACTTCGCGCGGCTGGCGGTTTGTGCAGCAGTAGGCGGAACGGTAATCTCGCCTACTTTACCCGTGAACTGGGTGCCATACTTCTCTGCGGCATAGTACTTGGATTTGCTGTGGAACTTACCCGACATCTTGTCGATCAGTTCCATCGGTTTGAATTTTGCCATAAAATAGTTAAGGTTTAGGTTTAATTGGTTAATAGTTTAGTTTATATTTTAAGAGCTCTTTTCTTCTATATTGTTTGTTTATTGTCTCGAATACCATTCGAATCTTCCTCGCCTCTAAACTCTCGCCAATCAATCGGGGTCCCCGCAAATTTGTAATTTGTGGGGAGAGCGGAGGCAGCCGTCGCCTAATGACGTGAGCGTCATTCTTTGCGACCGGCTTGCCGAACGCGAGCCGTCCTCTAAACTGACGCTGCATCGCAGCGGTCTTTTATATACCCTTGATATACCCTTGGTATAGGTCATGTGTGTGTTTCGAAAAACAGTGCAAAGATACAACAATCCCACGCAGCGTTGTGGGCTTGCGTGGGATTGCCTGCTTATTTCTTTCAATAAAAGCGATTACGTGGGATTATTTTGTTAGGAACAAAAATACGGATGGATATTAATAATCAAATCCTACGACCCAAATTGGTAGTTTCTTACCAATAGCGGTTTCCATATCATCAGCCAAGATAAAAGAATCCGCTACATTGGCTATTTGTTGGAAATCTTTATCATCGCCTCCCACTTCAAAAGTATATTTGCTATCAACCAAGAAATCCCCATTTGTTTTTCGGAACTCTACCACATGATTAACTGACAGCTGATTAGCAACGAAAGTTTCTCTTATGGTTCCTATTTGAATTGGCGTTGTTGCCCATGCATTAAGCAGATTAGTATTGTCGATATAAATCTTATCTGGCTTTTGCATACGTTTGATATTCTTGAGGTCAGAGTATAACAGACGTATCAATTTAGCTTTATCCAAGTATGATAGATAATTAATGATTGTATCACGTTTTAGACCACTCTGTGTAGCTAATTTGGTTATA
>JAZRSM010000025.1:0-37308 GCA_045651545.1 Candidatus Nanosyncoccus sp. | reverse complement strand
TTCGGAAATCCCCGGATCAATTCTCGTTCTCAGATCCCCGAGGCTTATCGCAGAGTCCTACGTCCTTCATCGGTATTGATTGTCAAGGCATCCACTATTAGTGCCCTTACTAACCTTTTTATGCATTGACTTAACTAGCAATCGATGTTCGACTGCTAGTTATGTCGTCTACAATTTCTTTATTCATCGTTGTCATCAAATTGTTAACTGGAAAAGCATGTCGCGAAAGTTTGTTTCTAGCCCGATTTGTTCTGTGGGCCTAAGAAAACTACCTCGCATTAGTTTTCCGACTTTTTTGACAGAGGAAACTGACGTTTCTTGTTTAACTGTCCCCTATTATATCGCACCCGTTCCAAAAATGCAACACTTTTTTTGAAAAATCTTTAAGAATTTTGTTCCATCTCTAATAGGTGGCGGTGGACATCGTCGTAGTCCATCGATAATAGGCGGAGTCTAGCGTCAATATCAGCCTTCGCAACAGAGATGGTACGGGTCAAAATTGGATTTTCTGCTAGCGGAGTGAAGAATTCCTCGTATTTTTTGGCTTCGTCGGTAGTGCGAATAGCAGTAGCGAGGAGGCGTGGATAGTCCTCGACTGATTTCTCACCAGTCATCTCGACAACGCTATCCCAGTTATCATAGAGCCAATTCATAGCCTTCTCACGTGTCTTGTAATTACGGATTAGATCAACAAACAGATAGAGATGATCCTGCGGGCGGACGATTTCGTGCTGATTCAAGAGGTCAATAAGCTCGTCAATGTGAGTACGATCATCAGTCAGCGCCGAAAGATAGTCGTCTTTGAGATTAGGGTCGGCGGTAGATTGGTATTTCTCGAGGAAGGTAGTAAAAATTTCTGGGGTACTTCTGAGCTTGGCAAGGAGGACGGCTGGGCGGATTTCTGGATGAATCTTAGTAGCGTCGTCTTCATATTTTTCCGACAAAGCGGAAATTACCTCTTTGTTACCAGAGTAGAGAGCAAGGCCGGTGACGACATGGCGAAGCTTAGTCTTGTTGTCATCTTCCCCGTCATGTGGTTCTAGACCGAGACGTTCGAGATTATAACTAATAATACTGGCGACAAATTGTTGGAATTTGGCAAAATCGGCGTCATCAGGGGTGAAAAAGAGCTTTAAATCAGAAATTAGGGCTAAAACTGGGTTCCAGATAGCATAATTGGTTTCTTTTTTGAACTTTGGAAGCAAATCAAAGTGGGTGGCGGTAGAAACTAGAGAGGTCTTAGATAACATCGAACGATCTATAAGTAGCCTAATTTTCTGTTCCTCGGATAGGCTGTTAAACTCGGCGATTTTTTCGTCAAATTCTTCGCCGGAGAGATTAATAATATAATGTCCAGACATGTCATCGGTGACTTTTGGAAGTGGCCACTTGGTATCGTCGGTAGCACCAGAGAGCAAGAAGCGCTGCTGATGGCCGTCGGTAATAACTGGGAAGCCTGGCTGAGAAATCCACACGTCCATAAAGGTCTTAACGTCGAAATCAGCATAAGGCTGCAAGGCGGCCCAGAGGTCGTCACCGGTAGTATTGCTGTATTTGTGTGTCTTAAAGTAGTCCTTTAGTCCATTAAAGAAGGCTTTTTCTCCCATAAGACGGTAAAGTTGGAACATAAGGTGAGCGCCTTTAGCATAGACGATAGCACCGTCAAAGAGGGTAGCGATTTCTGCGGGGTCGTGGACCTCTTGCTGGACGGCTTGGACACCCGGAAGAGCGTCGCGAAGAAGGGCGGCGCGGCATTCACCCGTAAAGAAGTATTCCCAGATATGGTAACTTGGGCGGATAGCGTCGACGCAGACATATTCCATCATATTGGCAAAACTTTCGTTAAGCCAGAGGTTATTCCACCATTCCATCGTAACAAGATTGCCGAACCACTGGTGCGAAAGTTCGTGTGCAATCACAGTGGATATATATTCCTTAGTCGTCTTGGAATCATCCGGGCTGACGAGCATACAAGATTCGCGGTAGGTGACAAGGCCCCAGTTCTCCATGGCGCCAGCCTCGAAGTCCGGAATAGCAACCTGGTCACACTTTGGCAAAGGATATTTAATACCGAATTTATCATCGTAATAATCTAGAGCGTCAGCGGCAATTTCGTTGGCAAATTTAAGAGTGTTTGGGTCTTGATTGAGGGCACAATAAGAGGTGATTTTGATGCCGTGCTGGTTGGTTTTGGACTTTTTGTGAAAGCGGCCAAGACAGAAAGCCAAGAGGTAAGTGGACATCTTAGGGGTAGTTTCGAATTCGACGATTTTTTTCTTGACTTTAGTATCTAATACGACGCCTTTGCTTGGGTCCTGGTCAGGATTAACAGATTCGTATTCGACGACGCGCTCGGATTTGGCGGGCATATTAGAGATAACAGTGTCCTCGGTGTCTGGGGTAATAATCTTGAGGTCGAAGGTAGCCTTGGCGGCTGGCTCGTCGATACATGGGAAACATTCGCGAGCGTAATGAGATTCGAATTGAGTGGAAACGAGATATTCGGTGTGAGGTGCGGTCTCGGCGGCGGGCTGGTATTGATAAGATGACAGGTAGCAGCCCTGCATGTTGGTGTTAAGGAAGAAGGAATACTTAATAGTATATTTCTTTGAGGAATTTAAGATAATTTCATCATTCTCAACTTTATGCTCAATTCTTTCATCATTTTCGTCGGTGACGGAGGTGATGTTGAGGTTTTTAGCGTGGAATTTGACCGTGTCGGACTTTGGGATGCCAGAAATAATCGCCGTACCGTAACATTTACGCGTCTTTTTGTTGATGTTTAAAGACAAATTGTAGTTTGTCGGGGTAAAATACTCTAATAATCGTTCCATTACCGATTATTATAGCACGGGCAGTGAAGATTATTCATAGAGTTTAGCAGTAATGTCATAGAGTTTTTGGATGTGATTTTCGAGGAAATAATAGTGCTTAATGTAGGCGGCCGAAAGAATAAAGAGAAGCGCTGCAAGGATAGAAACAGTAATAGCAAAAGGGATTGTTGCGAAAGCAATAGAAAAGGCAGCGCCGACCATTACGATGAGTGTAATAGCGATGAAAAATAGCATAATTGCCAGATGAATAGCGCGCTCGTGCTGGAAGTTTCTAACCATTTCATTATGATAGGCTTTTAGCTCTGGGGTAGGGTGTTTTGCGGCCTCTTTGATAAACTTTTCATATTCTTTGATACGCTTTTCCATAAGCGTATTATAGCACAAATAAACGACGCTAGATTACGTCGTTTATTCGGATGGAGCTTTTAGCCTAGGTTATTCTAAGATGGCTTTGATACGGCGGACACCGGCAGAACTGGATTCTTCTTTTTTGAGTTTAAAGTGGCCAAGTACACCGGTGTGTTCGACGTGTGGGCCGCCACAGATTTCACGAGAGACCGGATGATTAAAATCACCAATCGTATAGACCTTAACCTGGTCATCATATTTATCCCAGAACATGCCTTCGGCTTTTAGCTCGTCCTTAGCGTAGTTTTTGTCAAAAGTGTCAAAGGTGACAGGGAGGTCGGCGGCAATCCAAGCGTTGACCTGGTCTTCTACGGCCTGTTTTTCCTCTGGTGTGAGTTTTCTGTCAAAGTTAAAATCGAGACGCATGCGCTCTGGGGTGATATTACTTCCCTGCTGGTGAATGTCGTCACCGAGAACTTTGCGGAGGGCGGCAAAAGTAAGGTGGGTAGCAGTGTGGTACTTAGTACTCATCTCGCCATGATCCTCTAGACCACCTTTGAACATGCCTTTGCTGGCAGTCTTGCTACGCTGGCGTTGTTCTTCGAGAGCGGCATCAAATTCAGCTTTGTAATCTCTGGAAAGCGGAATATTCTGGCGGTAAGCCTCCTCAACAGAGACTTCGAATGGGAAGCCATAGGTATCTTGGAGTTTAAACAGGTCTTTGCCGTCTAGGACGCCATCAGTATCGAGCTTGACCATCTTGTGCATTTCTTTTAAGCCTTTGTTCAGGGTCTGACGGAAGGCGCGCTCTTCTTTTTCGAGAACAGCAATAGCGGCGTCACGGTGAGTCAAAATGCTATCTGGCAAATCTTCGTAATTCCCGGCGATAATTGGGACGATTTCGGAGATGAAATCCTGGGCGATACCGAGGTCAAGCGCCTTCAAAACAGCGCGACGAATTAAGCGGCGAAGAGCATAGCCCTGTTGCTTGTTGGATGGAGTAAGTCCCTGCGCAGTCAAAAGATAAGCGCCACGGAGGTGGTCGGCAATAATACGCATCTCGTCGGTGTTATTGTCATAACTTTTACCAGAAATTTCTTCGAGCTTGTCAATAATAGGCTTAAGAAGTGAAATCTTAAAGACGTCAAAGCTATTGATGCTTGCTGCGGTGATACGCTCGAGGCCACCGCCAAAGTCAACATTCTTGTGCTCAAGCTCTTCAAAAGTGCCATCTTCTTTGCGGCGATACTGCATGAAGACTTGATTGCCAATTTCCATGAAACGTGCACCATCAGAGGCAGGGTGAGACTTGCCATATTTCTCAACATCTTGCTTATCCTCGCCAAAATCGTAAAAGACTTCGCTATCTGGGCCACAAGGGTCGCCGATAGGGGTAGTTTCAATACCGCCACCACGAGACCACCAGTTTTCTTTGTCGTCATAGAAGAAGATGTGCTCGCCAGGTTTGATACCACGCTTGTCGCCCTCTTTAGCTGAGCCGATTTCGGCGATTTTGGCTTCTACGCCAGCCTTTTTAAAGACTTCTTGCCAAATATGAGCGGCTTCATCATCTTTCGGGATGCCGTATTTTTCGTTTCCAATAAAGCAAGTGACATAGATTTTCTGCGGATCGAGACCGACGACTTCGGTTAGAAATTCAAAGAAGGCTGGAATTTGCTCTTTTTTGAAATAGTCGCCGAGAGACCAGTTGCCGAGCATCTCAAAAACTGTGGTATGACGAGGGTCACCAACGTCTTCAATGTCTTGGAGACGCATGGATGGCTGGGAATCGGTTAGACGGGTGCCGTCAGGATGAGGCTGACCCAGGAGATAAGGCAGGAGCGGTTGCATGCCAGAGCCCGTAAAGAGAGTGGTAGGATCGTTTTCGAGAACGAGCGGAGCTGGGGCGATAACCTTGTGGCCGCGCTGCTCTTGAAACTCTAAGAATTTTTGTCGTATTTCACTTGCATTCATAGGGGTAATTATACCTCTTATTGACATTTTTGACAAAGTGTGATATAATTAGAGGAGTAAGTGCCATTTGGCCCTTTTTTTATTTCGTGATTTATGTTATAATTAAGCTTGCCAAGGCAATCCATAGTGTTTTACAAGGGTGACTTGAGTACTTTTCTAGAGGGGTGATATTATGAAAAAATTATCACTGATAATCCTATCCGCTTTAATGCTTTTTCTTTGTCCTGCTGTGACAGCTCATGCTGAAGGAGAATGGGTACCAAATCCATATGGGTTAGCAGTAGTTCCAAATGCCTACAAATACGGAGGTTCTTGGTGGACTAAACCGCCAACTACTCCAGGTGCAGTCTATTTTTATAATGGACAGTATTATACGGTAGGGGGAACGTCGACCGCGTCACAAACACAAACAACCCAACAGACGCAGCAGACTGCACCAACTTGTTATCAGCAGTCCGCGCCGACTTACCAGCAGAGTCAGCCCGCACAGCAACTAGTGCAGCCGCAAGTCGTAAAACCGTATTGGTATGGCAACGCTTGGCACGAAACAGCGCCAAATACCTACTCCACCGATTACTGGTATAACGGGGTTTGGTACAGAACTGTTGCCGCACCACAGTCAACCCAACCCGCTCCAACTCCAGTCGTACAGAGGCCATCGGTTTACGTTGACAACACCGCCAACGCAAAAGCACAAGAACTTGTGAATTATGCTGTTAGTAACGGTGTAGTAGGAAGCTATGTGGATTCAACAGATTCCGCAACTGTGGCTCAAAAACACATTACGTTTTCCGGGCAACGTGGCAGTTTCGATATGACCTTGACCACTCAGGTCGGTTCGGACGGAAATTACGTCACAAAATACTGGCGCGCAGGCATAGAGCGTTCACTTGGAGATATCCAAAGCTGGATTTTAGGATGTAGATAGGACCATAAAAGGCAGCTAGTTTAGCTGCCTTTTTTCTTACTTAATTTCTAAATGTGGTAGAGTTTTTGTTTGATTAATTTTAGATATTCTATAGTGGCTTTTTTGAAGTTTTCTAATTCTTTGCCTGTGATTTTGATATATTCACCACCTAGAGGACACTTATAGACACCGTTTTCGCGCACCATATAGGTGATAGTGGTTTCCATTTTTTTGTCGTTTTCGGTCCAGCTTTCGTGATAAACCCAGACATTGTGACGGTAGCGAAAAAACTCACGTCTATGACCCTCTGGGATTTTACCAAATAGTGTCGCGCCAAGCTTAGATTCAGCGTTAATTAAATCTGTCTCTGTTAATTTTAGATGCTTACCAGAGTGTTTGAAGATTTTGGTCTTTTTTAGCTTGGTAAAAAGCTTAGCCTGAGCGAGTGAAGACGTTTTAGTAGTTTTACTAGCTCGGGCTTTAACGTTGGCTAGCTTAGCTGTGAGCTTCGACATTGTTCAATCTCCTCAGAAATCTGACTTAGTTCACGATACAAATCAAGTTCTACTGTATCAAAAGCATAACTCTGACGAGCAAAGGACGGAGTGCTAGATATTGAATAATTGCTCTGCATTTTTTGTAGTAATCTCGGCGACTTTCGCCTCTGATTCTCCCTTAAGTTTTGATACGTAGGCACAAATCTCTCTGATTCGGGCCGGCTCGTTTATTGTACCACGAAATGGCGTAGGTGTCAAGAATGGGGCATCAGTTTCAAGCAACATCTTCTCTAGCGGAATCTGTTCTGTCGGTAGTTCTGGGGCAAAGGTAGCTAAGCCATTGATGCCAATATAAAAGTCGCGTGCTAGCGATTTTTGAAGATTGTCGGCATTGTCGGAAAAAGAATGAACTACACCGTGAGCAGCTGGGAAGTTGTTTAGTATAGCAAAGAAGTCGGGAAAGGCATCACGGATATGGAAAATTAGTGGTAGGTCGCAGTCTTTTGCCAGTTGAAGCATTTGCTCGAATAGCTTCAGCTGGGCAGGGCGGTTTGACTCGCCGTCGCGATAGTCTAGGCCAACTTCACCAATGGCAACCAAGCGTGGAGATACTGTTTTCAGGACACCAGTTGCGTTCTTTGTCGCTTCGTCGGGGTGAATTCCGTAGGCCCAGTAAACGCCTTTATCGGCGTGCGCCGTCGCGAAGTCGCGCGCGGCGAGTGAGTCTTCGTGCGAAGTGCCGATACAAATCATCTTTTTAACATCTGCTTCGTGGGCGCGCGAAATTATTTTCTCGGGGGTAAAATCGGCTGGTTCGTGCGGAAAATCAGGATGTTCACGTAAAAATTTCTTGCCAATCTGTTGACGGGAAAGAGCAAAATTATAGGTCCCGCGGTCGTGAATATGACAATGTGTATCTATTAACATGACTTTATTTTAGCATAGAAAAACAAAAGAAAACTGGAGCCAATTGACTCCAGTCATAGTAGGATTTATTCTATATTCTGTTTATTCGTATTATTCATATTTTTCATAGTATTATCTCATCTCATATAGTATATAATTTATAATCTTTAAAATATAATTTAGAATAATTTAGCTAATTTTCATATTAAAATCGTGTGGCTCACGTACAAAATTTTTGACGCCATTTCTTAGTACGATATGCCCATGCGCATGAGACTCGTCACCCCCATAATAAATATGAGTCTCTGTTTCTCCGAAAGACACTGTAGCGCCGTCCCAAAATTCTTCTGGAATATTAGCGCTCTTTAATGCTTCAATCTTTTTGGCGTTATTTTCTTCTTTAAAAGTAATCTTGTCGGCATCTCTAAGTTCACGATATTGCGCTTGTGCCTGCTTAAACTCAGCATGTTTCCTAGCGGACGCATCCTTAAGTGTCTGATATTTGCACTTAAGTCTAGCATGCTCGGCTCTGCTACTTTTAAGCTTTTTAAGTAATTCGTCTTTCTCTGGAGTCTCAGGCTTTTTGACGCTAAGCTTCTCTCTAATGAGCGCCTTTTTGTCGTTAGCTAGCTGAATCTCCTGCTCATTAAGTAGCGCGATAACTTTTTGGTAAAGACCCTTGCGACAGGCAGATTCCTCCTCGTCTATCTTGCGTTCAAATTGTTCGCTTAGATCTTTTGCCTCCCTAAGCGCAAGTCCAACATCAGCAATACGTTGGTCGTAAGAAGCTATGGTTTCGCGATAGGCTCCTATGACTTTCATAGCGTCGGCATTTACCAGGTTGTAATCGGATTGTAATTGATCAATCTCAAGATACAAAGTGTTAATAGTTTCATTCAGTGCACTAACTTTGTTTCGCGCCTCATCCATTGCCTTGTACGCCGCTTGCTTGGCTTCATAGGCTTCTTTTGTAGCTAAAGAAAACATAAAATTAATCCTCCTTTTCAAGGAACTATCAGGTTACCCTGTACGTCGAAAATTATAACATAAAAATCGACAATAGAAAAGGGGGATTTTTAGGCGCGGTTTTCTCTTTTGCGCTTGGTTGGGTCAAGCTGGCGCTTGCGAAGACGGAGAGATTTAGGGGTGACTTCTAGGAGTTCGTCGTCTAAGAGGAAGTCAAGGCATTGTTCGAGGCTGAGCTGAGTATATGGAGTAAGCTGAATAGCACCATCAGAAGCGTGGGTACGCATGTTGGTGAGCTGCTTCTCCTTACAAATGTTGATGTCGAGGTCGTCTTTTTTATTAGAAAGACCGACAATCATACCCTGATAGACTGGAACCTGTGGTGGAATGTAAAGAATACCACGAGCCTGAGCAGCGTCAAGAGCGTAAGCGGTAGAAACACCAGATTCAAAGGCGATAAGAGCGCCGTTTCGCTCTGGCTTGTATTTGCTATCGGCAGGTTTGTAGCCGTGTGGGATGCTAGACATGATGACTGTACCCTTAGTAGCAGTAAGGAGATTATTGCGTAGACCAATAAGGGCAGCGGTAGTAATTTCGTAAGTGAAGCGAGTAGAACCGGTACTAGTTAATTCCTGAGTTTTAAGCTCGGCTTTTCTGATGCCCATTTCCTGGGAAACGGCGCCAACAAATTCGGAATCTACCTCAATAGTAAGGTCCTCGACTGGCTCTAGTTTCTGGCCATTTTCTTCCTTATAGACTACTTCTGGGCGGCCAGCCTCGAGTTCGTAACCTTCGCGACGCATAGTTTCAATTAGGACAGAAAGATGCAACTCGCCACGACCAGAGACTTTGTAGCCTAAACCGTCCGGCTGGATTTTAAGGGCAATGTTTGTTTCTAGCTCTTTTTCTAGACGTTCAGCAATCTGACGAGAAGTGGTAAATTCGCCTTCTTTCCCTTTTAGTGGAGAGGTGTTTGGACCAATGTAAATACTAAGCGTAGGAGGCTCGAGCTCGATAGTAGGGAGAGCTTCAGGATTATCACCGGTTGCGACGGTGTCACCAATGTTGGCTTCTGTAATGCCAGTTAAGGCAACGATGTCGCCGGCAATGGCTTCTTCGGTTTCCTCTTTGCCAAGACCGCGATAGGTAAAAATCTTTTCGATTTTGGCGGTTTTTGCGCCAGTAGACTGTAGCAGCTTAATGGTCTGGCCTTTTTTGAGGCGGCCACGAAAAATCTTACCAATGGCGTATTTGCCAAGGTAGTTATCGGCGGCAAGGGCAGCAACGAGGAGCTGTGCACCGGCGCCTTCATTGTCGTCGGTCTTTGGGGCGGGAATATCATTAATAATACTCTCAAAAATCACGTGAAGATCATTGTCTAGGTCGGTAGTTTTACCAGCTTTGCCATCACGGGCAATGGCGTAGTAAATTGGGTAGTTAAGCTGGGATTCGTCGGTAGCAAGCTCCAAGAAAAGGTCGGCGATTTCGCTCTCGACTTCTGATATTCTGGCGGCAGGTTTGTCGATTTTATTAATAATAACGACTGGTCTTAGATGTAAGCCGAGGGCTTTCTGAAGAACGAACTTGGTCTGTGGCATTGGGCCTTCCTGAGCATCAACGATGAGGAGAACGCCATCTGCCATGTTAAGCGTGCGCTCGACCTCGCCAGAAAAATCGGCGTGGCCTGGGGTATCAATAATGTTTATTTTGTAATCATTGTAAAAGACAGCAGTCTGCTTAGCGGTGATAGTAATTCCCCGCTCATGCTCCTGGTCCATGGAATCCATGATGAGAGTCTGGGACATTTCTGCCTGATTATCACGAAAAGTATGGGACTGCTTAAGTAGGCCATCAACAAGCGTGGTCTTACCGTGGTCAACGTGCGCGATAATCGCGACATTTCTGATTCTGTCTTTATTCATAACTTGACTATTTTAGCATAAAAGACAGAAAATGTCCAGAGTAAAAGCTCGCCCAGGGTTTAGTCTAGGCGAGCTGTTTATGGTTGTTGCTTGGTTTTATTTATTACAAGTGTCTTCGCAACCTTTGGCGGCATCTTTAACTTCCGAGATGAGGACACCGAGGCGATTTTTTAAATCTTCTACACGTTCTTCGGTCCAGTATTTTTCTGGCTCGGTTTCGTCGGCGGTATATTTGGAAGATTCAAGATCGTTGCCGATGATTTTGCCGTCAACTACAAAGGTAGTGTTTGGAACGTAGATGCGACGTTTTCCCTCTTCGTTAAATTGTAAGTAAGAAGACAAAATAGAAACGAGTTTCTGATAGAGCTCGGTGTTGTCGGCGCGGTCTTTTTCGATATTGTAATAATAAATCGTGTCTAGACCTTTATCTATAGCAACTTCGGAAAGATAGCCAGCATAAGCTTGGCACCATGGACAAGATGGGAAACCAAGGAAGACTACGCCTGTGCCATGTTCCAAAATATCGACGATTTCATCACCAGTGCGATAGACGAAAGGATTGTCTTTGGCGACGTTAGAATATTCGGCAGCAAAACGGGCAGCGTCAGATTTTTGATTACCAATTACGGTATAAATCATCAGGCAGCTAGCAAGCACAAGACCAGCAACACCGAGGACAATAATAGTAATAAGGGCAAGTGGCTTGTTAGGAGTAGCGCATTTTTTGCCACGGCTAATAGACTTGACAGCCTTAGTAACTTTGACTGATTTAGTAGCCTTAACGGCTTTGGCGGTTGATTTTTTAGTTGTTGGTTTTTTGGTGGATTTAGTCTTCTTAGTAGTCATAGTTATATTATAGCATAAGCGGAATAGAAAAGTAGAGACTCATAAATTCCAGCTCGAAGAGGAAGACGAATCCATTTGGATTCGTCTTCCTCTTTCGCGTCTCACATTATAAATGGAACAAAAAATTAGCCCTGTGGGCTTATTTTTTGTTCCATATGGTGGGCGAAGAGGAATTCGAATCCCCGACCTTCTCTACGTCAAAGAGACGCTCTAGCCAGCTGAGCTATCCGCCCATAATGAATTGTGATGGTGAGTCGGGAGGGGCTCGAACCCTCGACACCGGGCTTAAAAGGCCCGTGCTCTAACCTGCTGAGCTACCGACCCAAATTGTTAAGTTTGATACTTGCTTATTATATCACAAGTATCAAACTTTGGGAAGGGCGGAATTATTTGACTTCTTCGCCTTCTTTTACTTCTGTAGCCTTAAAGAAGTTCTTAAGCTCTTTGGTCAAAGCTTTAACATTCTTCTTTAGGACGACCATGTCGGCGAAAGTAGAAACGGAATAAATAATCATCATGATGCCGGCAAAAATCATCATGGAAATGTTGCCCTCCCAAGGGTTAGCAATCAGAAGGATACCACAAACAATAGCAAGGATAGTAGTGACGACAGCGTATTTACCAGCGGTAGTGCCTCTTAAGGCAGCCGTGAGGCGACCAGAAGAAACGGCATTAATAATAAAGATAGCCCCGAGAATAATTGGGAAAATATCCATGATACGAGGATGGCGGATAAAGACAAGTCCGATAATCAAAAGAACGATGCCGGCAATAGTAGTAGAAAAGAATGGAAAAGCACGATTCTTACCAAGGTCAGCAGCAATAAGCAAGGTGCCGATAACAAGAGCAGCGATAGCAATAACCCAACGAATGATATCAAGCGACAAACTTGGCATGGCTAAGAAAATAACGCCAAGCACAAAAAATGCCATTGAAACTAAAATTGACGAATTAATAAATGTATTAACTTTCTTTTGAATATTCATTTTTTCTCCTTATGATTATTATAGCACAGCGCAAAGTGTGTGAAGTTAAAAAAATAGACACCAGAAACGTAAAAGCGAAGCATGAAAAGTGAGGCAAGAAAAGTGGATGCCCTCGCAGTAAGCATCCACTTATAAGATTTAGCCAAAAACAAACCCGTGAGTTTAGATATTATTCGCGCTTCTTGCTCTTCAAGACGATAAAGAGAGCAGCAATACTGATGGCAGTGAAACCAACAATACCAGTAATAAGATAATCTGATCTACTGATGTTAAGTGCCGCTAGGAGCGAACCAGTGTCTGGGACATTTGGTGAATCTGGTGAAGTATAGTCAAAAGTAACTATGCTAGAGCCAATATTCATGCCCGCACCGTCCTCTTCGCCGAAGCCGATGGTTAGAATCTTGTATTTACCAGAGGCCATGTCGAGATTAGTGACGTCAATCTCGATATCCATGTGGCCGCCATTTTCTGGGTCAGTAGTATTAACATTGATTGGTTCGGAGACGGCTTTGTCATTTGCATCGAAAATCTGATAGGTCAATGACTTAACGCCGCTTGTGTAATTAACACGGTACGAAACGCTGGCACCAGTTGGGGAGACGGTTGGGTCTTCTGCTTGGATGGCAGCATAAGTGAAACGAACACTATCTTTTAGCGGGACATTATCGGAACCGACAAGGTCGGACTCAAAGATATAGTTGCCTGGACCACCATTCTCGGTCATGTCTAGGTCAAAGGTGGTGGTGCCGTTGACATCAGAACCTTCAATTCTCTGGTCTTCAATTTCTTTGGTCCATGCTACACTACCGTCAATGTTAAGTTTCTTTAGGTAATACTTAACCAACTTGGCGTGGCTGTGGGTCTCAGAAAAGGTAATCGTCGGGGTATTGAAGATTTCCCCATCCTGAGGTTTGTGAATTATGGTCTCGGAACTACTCGCATATACTTCTACCATAATATTGACGCTACCACCTGTTGATACGGCGCCAGTTGGCAAAGTAGTAGCGAACGCTGTAATGGCACCTACGATAGCCAAACAGCCTAGTCCGAGCAAATGTTTTCTCGCTATTTGCATACTCTACACTCTCTTTTTGTTATTTTATTTTTTGTTTTGGCTTTGCAAAGAGTTCTCGCAATGCAAATCGCGGTTTAGTCACTAGCTAGACGACTAATCTGGATTTGCGCTCTCTGCGCTTCCTAATTAGGATTATAATCCATATGATTAATAATGTCAAGACAAAAAGCGCAAGCAATATCATATAAGCTGGCAAAATGATTACCAGACGTGATATTTCATAGGTTTCGCCGAGAGTTTCAACCTTGTAGGAGACGCGGAAGAGTCCCATAGGTTGAGTGTTTTCCCATTGTTGCTTCATACGACGAGAAGCATCTGGGAGGACAGGCTCTTTGCCTTCGGAATGATAAAGCTCGGCACCGACGATAGAAGTAACTGTAAAGCTGTAACTAACTTCGATATCGGTGTTACCAAGATTTTTGACAAGGGCAGAAGCGGTAACTGGACCATTCAAGAGGAAGGTAGGAACGCTAGTTTCGGTAACTTCGGCTTTTTCTTCGGTCTCGCCGTTGCTGCGACCATAAACGATAACGCCAACACGAGAAACAGCCTGAAGACCACTGGTCTCAAGAGGCTTAGCATTGTCACCGGTCTGGACAAAGATAGATGCATACTGACCGCCAGCTGGAATATCTTGTGGGATATTCACACGGTAGACGATATTACTCTTAGTATTAGCAGGGACGGTAGTCTTGTATTCCTTAGTGGTGGAGCCGTCAGCATTGACGAACTCGATCCAACGGGAAAGCTGAGTGCGGTTAGTTTCCTTTTCAAAATCTACATCATAGTCCTCGTTCTGGATAGAATAAGGGGCGGTGTAGACGGTAATATCAAGATTCTCGCTCTTCTTATTATCAACGACGAGAGTGTAGTCAATAGATGCACCTGGCTTTAACGAAACGCTAGTGGTAGCTGGAGAGACAGTAAGTTCTGGGACAACTTGGAGACTGTCACCTTCTGCATTATCGGCGGTTCCCTCCTCGGCAAGAGCTACTGGAGCCTGTGCGGCGAAACTAAGGCTGAGAGTTAATAAGATGGCTAATAAGAGTTTTTTCATTAGTCCTCCTTGTCTTCTTTTTCGGACTTTTCTTCACTGGAGGAGTGGCTGACACTAGAACGGCTAGAGCGTTTGCGACCGCGAGCACGGGAGACGAGCCAGAAGATAATGAAAAAGAGGAGCGCGAAGATAACGAAGAGGAGCCAGAGTGGACAGATAAGGACGAGTTTCTTGTTAGTGGAGACCTGACCGGCGAATTCGATAGTCTGTTCGACGGAGAAGACACCGATATGCGGGGCGCCCTCCCAAGTAATTGAGTTAAAGCGGGAGGTATCTGGGATAACGTCTAGCTGTTTTTCGTTAAGTGGAGCTTCTTCATTGGAGAAAACGGCTTCGTTGGAGAAGAGTGGATAGATTTTAACGGTGTAGGTAGCGGTTTGTTCAACGTTACCAGTGTTCTTAACGAGGGAGCTGACGGTAAGTGGTGGATTGAAGTAGAAGGAGTTGACAGTGTTCTTGACGATTTCACCGGTTTCACGGGTTTCGCCTGGGACGGCGGCGTAAAGAATCATGCCAACGCGATGAATAACGGCAACTGTGGCATCCTCGGCATTACCATCGCTAGTCTGTGCCATGAGGGCGGCGTATTGACCACCAGCTGGAGCGTCCTTAGGGACGTTAACGGTGTAAGCGACGTCTACGATTTGTCCTGGCTGAAGGGTGCCGGTCTCGGTAGCTTTGTCAAATGTGATCCAGTCGGAAATCTGGGTGTAGTTAGTTAGGCCAGAGTAATCTGGACTATAGTTGTCATTAGTGACGCTGTATGGGGTAGCAGAAACACTATAAGAGAACGGAGCGGTACCAGCGTTGTGAACCTTAAAGGTGCCGACGTAGGAAGAGCCCGGAGTAAGGGAAATCTTTTGCTTGGTTGGGGAAACTTGCAAAAGAATAGCAGGTCTGTCCTCTTCAGCATGAGCAGTGCCCTCTGTCACAAAAATATATGTCCCAAATGTTACGGCCGCAAGAATAGCAGCAAGAATAAGTTTAAATTTTTTAGCCATTAACCTCCTTGTTATGTGATTTATTATACACGGGCGGGGACGGGATGGCAAGATAGAAAATTCGGGAAATTTGGGGATTATTTCGTGCCAAGTTTTGCGCCAGTTTCGCGCCAAGGTGGTAGTGGCTATCTATGCCCATTGAGATTATGGAACAAAAAAATAAACTCCAGATTCTTTGGAGTTTATTTTTTTGCGGTAGCACGCTCTTTGGCTTTAGATTCTGCGATTACTCGATTAAAATCAGCTGTGATGCGTGCAATAAATTTTTCGTCACTCATAGTTCTTATTATTATACTCTGATTATGCTGCCGCGTCAAGCAATCGTTCTAAGGCGATCGCGATTTTATCTAGTTGCACAAAATAGTTAGGATAGATTTTGCTAATTCTTTCTACATTATTAATAGATACGAGTACCTTATCGGATTTTTCTTCTCCACGCTCGTTATTTTCATAGTCGGCGAACGCTTTTTCGATTTCCGTCTCGAGATAGTATGTCACTTCGGTAGAGCTATCATTCTTTCTCTCTATTAAAGCATAGTAATCACTAGATGACCGCCTTAGCTCTTTATCTATGTTATTTGTTTTTGCATAGCCCCTAATTTTGCTAATTATCCCGTCTGACTCTTCCAGCTTCTTTAGCTCGTCAACTAGTTCAAGACCACTAGCCCCCTCATGCTTTTCGAGAACTGGAAGTTGTTCAGATAGAGCAAAGAATGAGGATAGTAGTTGAAAGAATTCCGTCCAAGCGGCGCCATCTTCCCCATTCTTCATGGCGGTGCCACGGAGGACGTCGATAGATTCAACGGAGGTGGCCCAAACATGTTCGAGCATAGTGCGAATTTGAAGTTCAATGCAAACGCCGTCTTTCTTGTAGATTCTGTGAATCCCACGATAGCCAGATGGAGCCGGATTTTCGAGGCGATTTTTCTCTTTGTATTCTGGAAAAAGTTCATCAAGATACGGTAAAAGCGCCATAAGCTGGTCTATATCACTCGTAATAATTCTAACGCCACCAATATCCTGAATTTGATTGAGTTTCATCGTTGGGAAGCGATAAAGCTTACCAAGGATGCTTGGGAGACGCTTCAAGCGCTCGGCAACATCATAATCGAATTCTGGATGCTTAGTTTTTAGCTCGTTAATTGCGTCGAAAATATCATCCATTGGACGGATATGTCGGTAGCGCCAAGCGTCTAAGTCTTCGCGAATTTCTTCATAGGCATCCTGGTTAATTAAGATGCCATTCTCATATTTAATGTTATGCTCGCGCACAAAATCGCCTATCTCGGCGAGACGGTGGTTGGTGAGTCTGGAATAATCGAATTTGGAGGGGTCCATATTTTTATATTAGCATGCTTATATACTATCCGTGGTAGCATTTTTAATCTACGGTCGATAGTCAGATAAAAATTTTTGCGATTCCCATTCCAGATTCCGCATCAATTGTTTTAATAAATTAAACTTTTCTCCATCAATATCAAATAGATTATTAGACAAAAAGTATTCTCCAGCACCCGACAATGCGATCCTGAGAGTCCGCACAATATGAAGAATAAGCTGCACCATATGACTTTCATTTTCAACCATAAACAATAAGTTGCCCGCATCATTATTATGTGTCATGAGGCAAAGAGTTGCATATTGGCTCACACCTTCGCCAGGAAAAATCTTTCTTATACGTTCCGTCGTCGTCATCTCGAGTCTACTACTATTTTTTATCGCCTCTGCAACCTTGAGATCGCGCTCAATAGCATTCTTGATTCTGTCTCTTTTACGTATTTCCTTTGATACAAAGTCCGAATCTACAATGAAATTATCAAGCTCTTTTGGGCATCTTTTAAGATAAACTAAATCCGCCGCACTCTCTAGGGCAAACCGTGCAGAAAAATATGTTTGCCGTTGAGAGATGAGAGACCTACAACAGCTAGGATTATTGTATGCGTCAAGATCAAAGAGTGCGTTATAGCACTCATATACACATGCGAGACAGATCGTCAGAAGCGTTCTATCTAGGCCTCTTGGTGGGATTTTTTTCTCAACACAATTCTCCGCCGCATCTACGATCTTAAGAAGAATCACGTCTTGGAATAATAGCCTTATCTCATCTAGCATTTTCAGTGTTTTTTCCATGAATGCATTATATCATCAAAAATCCCCCTTTCGGGGGTAAAGCCCGCCAATGAAGTTTTTACTCAGACGATTAGAGATTAATACTCCTGCCGGGGCAGATCCATCATCGGTATTCGCGGCCGAGGAGCCACCTCGACTCCACCTTGCCTCTTTTACCGGCTACGTATCCGAGCGGGCCGTCGCCAAAAATTTTGCCATAATTAACTCCATTCTTAGCCTCTATATTATACCATACTAGTACATCTCTTTGAAATTTTCTATACGCCTTGTATAATTACGTTATTGGGCTATTTTTATTAGGAGATGCATGGATACCGGAACTGACGAAATAAATTATTTTAAAGAAACATTTTGGAACTACTACAAGAACCTAGAGAAACGAGTGCTTGAACTACGGAGTATGGTAGCCTTTAGAAAACAGAACTTTCGAACCTGTTCTGATGAGATAATTTCGCTCATTTTGCTAGCAGGGGCTGAGTTTGACCACTTGAGCAAATTCGTGTGTGGCTTTGAACTAGATGAAGATCACAATATTGAGCAATATAAGAATTGGTTTGTCGCAAACTGGTCATCCATAAGTAACACTGCTATTGAAATAATTGAGGGGGGGAATAAGACTGCATCCTTTTAAAGAATGGCGCAATAATAGTGATACAATTAGCCCTAATTGGTGGAAGAGTTATAACTTAGTCAAGCATAACCGCTCAAACAATTATCCTCGGGGGAACCTCGGTAGTCTACTAAATGCAGTCTCCGCCCTATACGCGCTAAATCTGTTCGCCTTTAAGAAAATTGCCGACCGCTGTAACGTTAGAAATCCATTAGAAGACGAAACTCCGCGTTATATAGATGTCCCTCCTGATAGTAATCGTCTTTTTAAAATTATTGGCTGGGATACATATTATGTACCAATGTCAGAAACATATACAGTTAGAAGTGATATAGAGGAGTAAACAGACTCTAGAAAGAAAACTTTTTACTAGACCAGTTTCATCAAAAAAGCCCCCGGAGGGGCTTTTCGCTTAGGCTAGATTAGTTGTTAGTCGTAGCGGTGTAGACGATGGTATCTGTATAGGTGCCAGTTGCCTGATCGGAAGCAGTTGCGACACCGTAATAAACGACGGTTTGCTCACCATCGGAAGTTTTGGTAGCACGAGTCTTAACCTGTGCATCATCGGAATCAATAGGAGTGTAACCTGTACCGTCAGCAGAAGCGGTGTCGACTACATAACCCCAGGCAGCAGTACCAGCGACTAAATCAAAGGTGGTAGCGGGATCAGTAACCGTACCAGCTGCGATAGTACCATTAGCACCAGTCAATGCGAGAGTGGTATCAGCATCTTTAACGTTCAAAGTGTAGCCAGTAACGTTGTTAGTATAGACGTTAATAGTAGACTTGAAGCCGTTAGTATCGTTACCATTTACGACTGCGTTTGGAAGTAGGCTGGCCCAGCTAGAGGAGGCTACGGTTGTAGCGGCTGCTGGAGTAGTGTGTCCATCAATAGAGCTAGAAGCGGCAGTTGCTGGGTTAAATACATCAACGGCACCGTTGCCAGAACCACCGTGGCTATTATTATCATTATTACCTGTAATAGTCATAGCGATTGCTGGAACAACATCAACGCGTAGATCAACGCTACCGTTAACGGTTTCAGCGGCATATGTAAATGCTGGTAAAGCGGCGACGCCGAGGCCTGCTACTACACCTAAAGCAGCAATAATTTTAGTAGTTTTGGACATATTTATTTTCCTTTCTATATTTTTGATTGTTTATTATATGACCTTTGTGGTTTCTATTTTATATCCCGCTCATGCTAAAGTCAAGACTTTTTTAAGCTTTTTTGCATAAACTTTTCCACAGCTAAGATCTCTGTAAAACACCTATAGACAAAAAGAAATAACCGCCGTATTTCAGGCGGTTATAGTCGTATATTATATATATTATATGTTAGCGCGTAGTGGCGGTATAGACAACCGTGTCGGTATAGGTGCCACTAGGTTGGCTGCTGCTGGCGGCGACGCCGTAAGTCACGCGAGATTGAACGTTGACCGACACGGCAGCTGGATTAGGCTGATGAGTCTTAACAGTGAGTGAGCTACTAGCGTTGGCAGCTGGGACAGCATTCCAAGTGCTACTATCATCAATCCTGACAGCCCAACCTGGATTAGAGCCACCGACAGGAAGACTAGAGATAGCAGCAATCGAGTCGCCGTTAGTAGTGCGAAGGCTATTGTAGTTATCGGCATCCTTCATAGTGAGGTTGAAGCCGGCAGTAACGTTAGTGTTGACCTTGATGATAGTATACATAGAAGTCGTATCGGCGGCGTTTGGTAAGATAGTAGTAGAAACGATTTGTTCGTCGCCGGAGCAAGGGGTAACTTTCTGAGACTCACAAGTTGTTGTCTTAGTGCCAAGAGTGCTATGAGACTCAAGGCTCATGCTGATGACGTCGTTTAAAACGGCGGTAACAGTGTTAGGATTGGTAACTTCGTCGGCGTAAGCGGCAAGCGGAGCTATGGACGTAGCAAACCCAGCAACGATTCCGAGACCTGCGACAACAGTTTTTGTTTTGGACATTATTTATATCCTTTCTATTATATATAATATATGACTTTTCTGATTCTATCTTAGCGTGTCAAAATGGTTATGTCAAGCAGGAAATTATAGTAAAAATCATAATGCTTCTCCTTGCATAATTCTTAAATCTGTGATATAATAGGTATATGGCGAATTATTATATATGCAATACTTCTAAAGGCATAGTTGGGCGTAGTGCCTTTGGTTTGAACGCGGGAAAATGCCCGAAGTTTAAGCTTGGAGATATTGTATATATGGCAAACATGGACCACGAGGTCCATTCTAGACTTGAGGTGACAGAGATAACCCCACGAATTGTAACGCTTACTAAGAAGCCGGAGATTACAATTTCGATTGCGCAAAAAGATATCTTATCTCAAGAATATCTCGATAAATATGCTAGACTAAACGAACATGATGTCGCAGTACTAGAGAAGTGTTTTATACATAATATTAAGATCTTCCCTTTTTATGACTATAAATCCGAAAACCAAGAAACGGATGCTATTTTAGATGAGCTGAGGGAGCGAGATTTTGAGATAGAGGCTTATCCTGATGCAATTAAAGATAGTGATGCGCTAATAGACGAACGATTAGAGGGGTCATATTCAGTGTTAATTGTGGACGGATACGGAGTAGTTACCTTTAAATGTATTGAGAGCGATCCTTTTTCGGATGACAAAGAGCTATCAGAAAGATTTATTAACCAAATACGGAGCAAACGAAACCATAGCGCTCTTATGAGCTCACCTCAACTAACAGACGAGAGATCATATCTAAATATCAACCATATCGACGCAATTATCTTCGAGACACGTAGGCCGGTGCTCTTGAATCAAATAAACAAAGAACTTGAGGGGAAAAACCTTCCTACAAGGGTTTTTGACCGACAATCTTTTATTGAGTTTTTAGAAGATATAAGCGAGAGAGCAAGTATGATTGACGAGGTTAAAAGAGTCGGAATTGTCCAGGCACTTTTACCAATGTATATCAACTCCAAGACAGCCAATCTCGTTAGCCAGCCGCTAGCGTTTACGCCGGACGATACTTTTGAGCTCGACGACATACAAAAAGATACTTTGCATCACCTAAACAAGCGGGTGCACATAAAAGCCTCAGCGGGTAGCGGTAAGACAATTCTTTTGTTAGCAAAAGCATACGAAGTGGCAAGGGCAAACCCAAGCAAAGAATTTCTTTTATTATGCTACAATAGTGAACTATCAAAAGACATCCAAAATCAAGCCAATAATACTGGCAGAAATATTGCAAACCTGAAAATCTGCACATTTGATAAGCTTTTAACGGACCTAAATATCATTTTTCAAGGCTCGAACAATGTGTCAGCGAATTTTAACGCCAGAAAAAAAGCTTTTGTCACACAAGTAATGAGTGGCAAAATTAACCTTTCTTATGGCGGAATCTTTCTTGATGAAGTCCAACAGATGAGGCAAGAATGGCTAGATGCGTTGTTCAATTGCCTAGATGAAGAAAAGTATATGGTAGTGTCGGGCGATTATTACCAGAGCATAAATCCTAGTCTGCTAGAAGATAACGAAGACGAAGATTTTATCGAAGAGGGCGACAATACTAGTATGATAATTGGCGGATACAAATTTGAGACGATTATCCTAGACAAAAATTATCGCAATACAAAATCTATAGCAAGAGTGCTCGAAAAAATGGTTTTTGAGATGAACAATACTAATGCTGAGTTAGAAATACCAGCCAAAAAAGAGAAAGTGCTAGGGCACGCATACAAGAAGAGCGTAATGAATCCGCGCCGTATCAGAACCGGTACATCTCCAGAAGAAAAAATCAAAAGCATTGTAGCGCAAGTAGACACCCTGGTTAATAACTATGATTGTGCTACAAGCGATATTCTACTAGTGAGTCCTTCGACAGAAAGATGGACATATTACTTAGTGCAAGAACTGAGGAAGACTTATCCTGTGTATAATTTCGCTGGTAATAATAAAATATCCCCAGACAATGACAAATCGGGAATAAAAATGGGTACAATTGGTAAATCAATTGGGCTAGACTTCAAGGCAGTAATCTTCTACAATACAAGTACACTCAGGAAGCTACTAGACAATCCAAACAATGTTGAATATATCTACGATCTTGAGGCCCTAAAAAAGCAGAGTTTTGCGACTAGGCAAAAGTTTATGTCGGTTCTTAGATACGTCTATGTAGCATGCTCGAGGGCAAGGGATATCTTAATCGTGCTAGATGACGAAGAGCCAGAAAGTTTGTTTACGGAATTTATTAAAAAATCCGGGTTAGAAGAGGAGTAAAATGAACGAAAAGCAAAAATATCAAAAATTCTGTCAAAAACTAGAACATGAGTACATTGAGTATCTTAGCGGGGAGGGGGTACGAAATGAAATAATTTACGATGAGTTGCCTTCGGAAAGGCTAGTCATCGGCGTGCTAGATGCTGGAGCCGATCTCGAAAACGAAGATATGTTTGCTAGGTCTATCCCCATTGCTAAAGTGCAATTTTACTCCGATCTGACCCCAAAAGGCAAAATCTCCATCCAAATTAGCGGCAATCTCTTCTATAATGCCCTCCCGACATACGATGAGGAGATGGTTTTTATTGAGGAACGGAGAAGAAAAAGCAAAAGGCTAACAGATGAACAGGAAGACGCTAAAGAAGATGGGAAAGAAGATAAGGAAGATCATCTTGGTGAAAAGGAAGATGAAATCTTTGAAAAACCACGCTTTAGACGCAAATACCAGCGCGTACGTCTTGCCGATATTCTCCCAAAGATAGAAATAGATAAGAAGATTCTGCTCGACAAAAAAGAGGTTGACCTATCTAAAGAGATTAATGAGGCCTTGGCGAATGACAAGAACTATCCAAATGCGGTTTTCTATGCGACAGATCGGTCTATTACTTTAAAGTCGATCGACTCGGAAGCGCAATATAATGATTATGTAGAAAAACACAGCTTTGGTGATGACAGCCAGGTTATCAAGGCAAAGCTAGGGTGGGAACTGAGAGTAATTGCATCTTGTGAGACTGTTGGAGATAAGTGTTTTGTAACTATTTCCGTAGAAAACACAACTGCTATACCTAGCGATTACAATAAGGGTGGGCAAAAGTCCTTTATTGACACGAAGTATGCTGTGCCAGTTTATAATATCGGCATTCGGGTAACCGGAGATCAGGACTTTTTGTTTGACAAGATATCACTAGATAGTTTCGTAAAATCTTATAAAATTGATTCAGAAATTAGAGCAAAGGGTGATTGGCTAACCGCAAAATATGACAAACAGAAAAACGAAATCTTTACAGAAAACGCCCCGGTCTTTATGGAGTATCGTATTTTAACTAGGGACGAGTATGACAGTATAATTACATTTAAGAATCTTCAAGAAGATCCTGAAAAATATCTAAATAAGGTTCTTACTGGCATGGAAGATTATTACAAAACGATTTCGGCCCGCAAAGAGCTACAAGACAATGCAGAGTTTTTGGACGATCTGCGAAAATTCCAGAGGGAGAAGAAACGGTTTGAGATGGGTTGCAAGATTTTAACTGATGAGGGATTCCCAGAAGTTAAAGAAGCCTTTATCTTGATGAACAAAGCCTTCGCGAAGAACGGCTATCCTAACTGGAGATTATTCCAGCTCGTATTCATAGTCTCAATGATTCCAGATATTGTATATTACGGCAATGAAGATTTCTTGAAAAATATGTTTGACTACACAGATTATGACACCGCCGACATTCTCTTCTTCCCTACTGGCGGTGGTAAAACAGAAGCGTTTCTTGGAACCATTGCACTATCGATGTTCTACGATCGCTTGACTGGTAAGGAATATGGCGTTAATTCTATTGTGAAATATCCATTGAGATTGTTGTCTGTCCAACAGCTAGAACGCACCCTAAAAATGATTGTTAATGCTAACTCAGTACTAGAAAAGGAATTGCCAGGGCATCAGAGCTTTTCGTTAGGGTTTTATGTGGGAGGGACAAACACACCAAACACCATCAAAAGTGACGAGATTGGCGAATATGAGCATAAGCCAAAGTATGTCTTAATCAAAAAATGCCCATACGACGGATGTGACGGCGATATTGATGTAGTATTTAATGAAGAAAAGTACATACTCGAGCATAAGTGCACCAAGTGTGGTAAAACTCTGCCGCTGTATATCGTGGACGACGAGATTTACCGAGTGGTGCCAACCGTAATAATTAGTACGGTAGATAAGTTCGCGGCATTGGCCAATCAAGATGGATTCAGAAATCTGGTTGGCGGAGCGAGAAAATATTGCAAAAAACATGGATTTTGTATTGATAAAAAATGCTCGGTCAATGCCAGTGATGTAGTTGTTGATGTTGACACGATACAGAAGAAGTCGATGGCACCATCGTTCTTGGTCCAGGATGAGGTTCATCTACTGAAGGAGAGCCTGGGAGTATTTTCCTCGCACTATGAGTCATTCGTAGATATGTACACGAATGAACTTTTGCCTGAAAAAGTTCGCAAGAATATTAAGCACATCGGAGCTACGGCTACAATATCTGGCGCAGACGTATTAGTTAAAGAACTCTATAATAAAGAATGCACTATCTTCCCTTCGCCAAGTACTTATAGCAGTGGGGACAACTTTTATGCTTATCGATCTCAGGATGAGATTAGTAGAATTATCATAGGGTTTGCGCCATACGGAGATTCTATTACTGAGCGTGTCGAATATTCTGCCTCCACGCTCAGGATTATTTTGAATGATTATTATAATAACGCAAAAGATTGTTGTGAAGAATACGAAATGGATGAGGAGGAGTTCAAAAGAATGGTTTACCATTATTGGACGACTATCCTTTATTTCCAATCGAAGCGCGACAGTAATAACCTAGTAAATACTTTTGAGCAACAGGCAAACTTAAAGAGCTTGGCCGAGCACCCAGAAGCGGCTTTTTCGATTGCAAAAATGACTGGCGACGAGGAATTCTCGGAAATTAAGGCGACTCTACAAGAGATTGAGTCCGAGAAAGACAAGCGAAAAGCAAAAAATCTAATCATGGCAACCAGTACGATTTCTCATGGTGTCGATTCGAAAGAATTTAACGATATCTTCTTTTATGGCATACCTGGAAATACGGCTGAGTACATCCAATCTTATTCTCGTGTAGGGCGTTTTTATACTGGGATTGTTGTCGATGTGATTAGGTTGATGAGAAATAGAGACGTTTCATTCCTAAAATACTTTGACTTATATCATAAATATAGAGATTATTTGATAGATGAAACGGATGTAAACTCAAAAGCGATTGTAGCGATAGAACGAACCTTTCCCGGTATTTTTATGGCACTACTAAGACACTATTTTGCGATTCGGGATAATTGTAAATACGAAACTATGAAATCGCTCGATGATTTCTTGGGGAGCGAGAAGAACAGAAAAGACATCTTTAATTTGCTTTGTCGAGTTTATAGATGCTCCGATACGCAAGGAGATCCGTACAACTTGGTAGTCCAGAGAGTACTCGCTGTACGGGTAAGTAAAATCCAGATTAATGCGCGACGGATGTTGACCGAAAGTGTTACTAATAATTCCCATATAGCACCGCAAATAAAAAAGCTTACAGAAGATGGCTTTAAGATTATGTCCAGCCTTAGAAATGTCGATGTAGACTATGAAATTAATCTAACAAAAAAGTAGAAGGAGGTCACCATGAGAAGAAGCGAGACACAATCATTATATAAGGCTTTACCTGGGCAATACTTAAGCTATGAGCTGTCGCCAAGCGAACGAGCGCGTTTGTCGAGAGATAGCGCAGTGATTAAAATTGCATTTTGGAACAAAAAAGAAACTAGTGGTAACGGAATCTATCCACCTAAGATTGCTAACCAGGTATATTCTAGTATGTCGGATTTTGTTGAATCTAAGAATTCACAGGTGTCGATAGATAAGCCACTTCTACAACTGGTAACGAGTAAAACGAAGACAAGAGTGCTCTTTGTTGAAGCAAAGACAAGTGAGTCTGAATTTGACAATAATACCACACAGATCTATGGCAATATTAATCCTAAGATGTTTTACTGTGAAAAGTGCGGAAAAATCAAGATCCTGAAAGATAATGACGATATCAAGAATATGTTTTGCCACAACCGTAGGATGAAGCAATATACCCGTGTATGGGTTTGTGGCTGTGGCAAATCTCTGCCAATAGATGATTTTGATATCCGCGAGGGCGATAGATATTTTGCGACTGACGTAAATGGTGTGACTGGAAAAGATCGCCATAAAAGGCGCTTGCAAAGATTTTGTCCGGATTGCAAGGTGCAAATGACGCTAGAAAACGCGACGGACAACAAAGCTTTTTATCCAAGAACAATTACTACGATCAAACTCTTTAGTAATGAAGATGCTAAGCTCTGTGAATCGGAAGAAGGCTGCCAGCTCATACTAAAAAAGCATAGGCGAGAATTGTCCGAAGAAGATTATAAGCGTGAACGTAACCGAATATTGCAGGAGCTAGAGAGAGGCAGCATAGAGCAAGGTGACGGAGAGGAATCCGAAGACCCAATCACGATGTTATTGACAGGGCTAGACCGCGAGTCTGGGTCCGAAGAGGAGCCGGCCGACAGGAAGATAGTTTATAAAATCCTTGAATACGATACTTTGGCGGAGAAAAAAGTAACAGATCTTGACGAAGCGACCAAAAAGGCAATCAGGCTAAATCGAATACCAAGCGAGGAGCCAGTGCGCGAATTAGTGAGAAAAATGAAGATAAAAGACATCTATTCCGTATCAGACATAGAAATTATTAGCACGGCTTATGGCTATACGCGTAAGTATCAATCTCCAGAAGTAATCCTAAATGCAAATGATGCTTTAAAGCTTTGTGCTTTTACTGAGAAAAATAATCCTGGCGTGCCAATATTTTATAATATTCGCAACAAAACCGAAGGAATCGTGATTGACATTGATCCTAAAGAATTATACCAGCATCTTAAAGAAAAATTACAAGATAAGTTTAGATTTAGACCTCTAAAAGAAGAGGCTGAAATAAGAAATTGGTTTCTAGATGGAAACAATATCGATCCAAGCTTAATTAAGACGTTTAGCAGTATAGAGCAAGATGGCACGTTTCGAGCACAGGCAACAAGAGAAGTTTACGTAACCCTACATACTATTTCACATATGGTAATCCAGTCGATTAGTAAGTTTAGTGGTATTGACAAAAATTCGCTGACTGAGATGGTCTTCCCTAATCTATGTTCGATTTTAATCTATGCAAGCACGAACCAAGCTATTGTGCTTGGGGCAATTACAAGTATGTTTGATAAGCAAATAAACGATTTGCTTGAATCTATCTATAACGACGCTAGGAGTTGTTCGTTTGATCCGGTCTGTATCAATGATGATAAGTCTAACGGTAGCTGTATAGCCTGCACTCTACTTTCGGAAGTTGCCTGCGAGCATTTTAATAAAGATCTGGGGAGAAGATTCTTGTATGGCTATCATAATAAAGGAAAAGATATGAAAGGATTTTGGGAGGAATAGCAAATGGCAATCATGCACCCTAGCAGAGTACTAGATTTTAATACTTTTTCTGAAAAAGTATTATATGAGGCACTCAAGAAACAATTGTCCGATAAATACGAGGTTTTTTATTCAGTATCGTGGCACAGTAAAGATGAACAGCAAAAACGTATTAATTCGGAATCAGATTTTATTGTAGTAGATCGGGAAAAGGGCTATCTCTGTATCGAAGTAAAAGGTGGAACGTCTTATACGCACGAGGGCGATGTCTATATCGTTACGAATGACGATGGGGCAAAAGTCGTAAAGAGCATTTCTGCATTTGAACAGGCAGAAAAAAGTATGCACTATTTTCACGATATTTACGAGCAGAATTATAACAATGAATATCACGGTGTTTATGGTTTTATAGCGGCTTTTCCCTTCTATAAAATAAAAGAAAGAGCACAAGAGTTTTTCCAGGTTCCGGAGGTTATCATCGATCTGGACGATATGGACGATAAACTCGAGGAGGTTATTCGAAGAGCTTTCGTCTATTGGCAAGGTAAAAATAGAACTGCGCCAGAGTTATTTGTAGATTCTTCAAAGAAAAAGCTTTGCGATATGTTAAAACGCACCTACTCAATCGAGGCATCAAAAGGCGCGTTTATTGAGGCAAAGCAAGAAGAGTTAATCCGAGTCAATAATACACAAGACAATATTATAAAGCTTTTGTCAAATTACAAAAGCTACGCTATGAAGGGCGCAGCTGGGACAGGTAAATCTTGGATAGCCTTTAAACTGGCGCTCGATAACAGTCGCAATTTCTATCGAAAAACACTACTTATTAGTAAAAGCCCTCTGCTAGCGGATTACTTTAAAAAACAGAGTGCTACCATCCCAGAAAACTTAACGATAACAGACTACGATTCGTTTATTAAGCAGTTCGATGCATCCACACTAGATGAGCTAACCTTTAGGCCAGAAGATAAATATACCGTAATAATTATAGATGAGGCACAAGATTTTTCTGAACAAGAAGCGCTAGTTTTGAGAGCCTTACTCCAAGACGATCCGAGTGCTAGAATTAATATTTTTTATGATGACGAACAAACCCTAGATAATGATGATGAGCTAACTTCTAAAAAATTTCTGATTGATTTGCCACCGTTTATTCTGACGGAAAATTTAAGAAATACTAAGAATATTTATGATTGGGCAAAAGAAAGGACATCTTTAGGAGAGGCTTCTTTCTCGAATCAGATTGATGGTATCGAGCCGATTTACACGGTTTTCCAAAACGAGAACCAAACAACACGTTATCTAAAAAAGGAGATCGAAAAGCTAGTATCTAGAGACAAGGTTTCGGCAGACAAAATCAATATTGTTATTGATGATGATATTTTTGGGTCGTTTGCTGGGCAAATATCTAATGGGGTGTTCAATGATACTGGGATTAAGGTGTTTAAGACTAAAGAATACAAGGGGCTAGAGTCTGATGTTATTTTCTATATTCATAGCCAAAACAATAAATATGAATATAAGTATGTTGGACTGACTAGGGCCAGGTTTGTATTGTATGATATAGAATGTAATGTATGAAAGAAAAACCACCATGTATAACATGGTGGTTTTTCTTGGTGCGCGCGACTGGACTTGAACCAGCACAGCTCTAAAATGGCCACTACCACCTCAAGGTAGCGTGTCTACCAATTCCACCACGCGCGCAAAAGAACATAAATATATATTACCACACATTAGCTAAAAATGCAAAGTCTAAAACCTGTCAGGTTAAAATCTATGGGGTGCGGTTTTTGGAAGTTTTTTCGGTAGCCCAGCGAATAACGTCTTCAAATCTGTCGGTAGGGGTGACGAGGCGATTATCTGGAGAGAAACTGCGGACATTTTTGTTAACGAAGTAAGAAAGATTAACTTGGTAGAGACCAATGGCTGGGACGTCTTCAACCCAGAATTTGAGGAAGGTAGAATACTTGGTATTTCTAAGGGTAGGGTCGATAGTGCGACGAGCAGCAAGCAAAGCATCGGAAGCAAAGCTATTGCTATAGTTAGAAAGATTAAGACCGTTCTCGGTGACCTGGGAAGAATGGTAATAGGCGAAGAGGTCTGGGTCGGAGCCAAGTTCGATTTCGTAAAGCAAGATGTCGTAATTTCGGGGGCGAATTACATTAACGAGAAAATCCTGATCTGGAGTCATGATGTCGGTCGTAACCGTAAAGCCTAGGTTCTCGAGCTGGAACTTAAGGTTGTCGGCGAGGGCTGGGAAGTAGCCAGTATTAATGGTAGCAATCCGAACTGGGTTATTCTTGTCGAGGTTGGCGCTTTTAATAGTATTCTTGGCGGCATCAGGATTGTATTCTGGAAGTTCTGGCATATCCTCTAGTTCAAGCTGGGTAGGAAGGAATGGATAGTCGAGGTCGGCTTCATCACCAACTGGAGCGCGAAGAGAACGCATGTCAATTCCCTGTCGGACAGCCTTTCTTAAATCTTTGTTGGCGAAGACAGAGCTTCTAGTATTAAAGAAGATAAAGACGCCAGAGTTAAGGGCGGTTTGTTTTTCGTAAATGCTACTGGAAGTGATTTTCTCGGCATCGGTCGGTAGGAGCTCGGCGGTAGCAGTGACGGAGCCAGAGTTAAGGGCGGCGATGATATCGTCATCATCTAGGTAGGCGTGAACCGCAAAACTATCAAGGAGTGGTGCGCCTTCGTAATAATCTTTATTGGGAGAGAGATAAACGATTTTCTCGCCAAGAGAGCCGATAGATTGGGAGGCTTTAAATGAAAAAGCGCCAGAGGTAACTGGATTAGTAGAAAAACTATCTTCCAAAAGAAGGTTAGGAGCGACATTTTCTAGGACGTGGGCAGGGAGGATTGGAAATTCTAGAGCGGAGGAGAAATTAGTATATGGGGCAGAAAGCGTAAAGACGAGGTCTTCGCCAGATTCTGTGACAGTAACGCCAGATAGATTAGACGAATATGGGGAGATGACAGCTGGAGATTGAATCATACTGACGGTATAAATCACGTCTTTGTTGGTGATAGGCTCGCCGTCGGACCATTTAAGCCCCTTGCGCAAGCTAACTGTCCAGACCGTGCCAGTATCGTCGGTCTTGATAGAATCGGCTAGACCTAGCCCCATATGACCAGAGTAGTCAACCGAGGAGAGCGTTAAGAACATTAGACGGCTTAAAGTTTTTTCGCTGCTAGTGGTGGCGAAGAGTGGATTTAAGGAATTAACACGACCGAGAGTAGCCTCAGAATAAGTGCCGCCAGAAGTAAAAGCGGTGACAGCGTAAGACTCGGCATAAAGGAAGGCCTGGGTGACAGAGAGCATAATAATCGCAAGAACAAGAAGTACCCACTCTAAAATCAGCAGGCGGACATTTCTGACGTGGGAAATGCGGTCGATAAAATTCTCGCGAATATGTTCCCTACCTTCTTCGCCGGCGCGCTTTGAGAAACGCGAAACACGCCTTACAATTTTATGCCCACGTTTTTTGATACCTTTTTCCATATGTAATATTTTATGCTGGAATCAATAATAATCCTATAATAGAGCCCACGAAGATAACTGCAAAAACTACAGTTGCGTTAAAGAGAGACTTGTCTAGACCGCGACGAGTAGTATAAAGCTCGCCCGAAGCGCCAAAGCCAGCGCCAAGAGAAGCACCGCGTTGTTGGACTAAAATCAAAAGAATAGTCAGGATGGCTGAGATGATGATGATTGTCTGTAAAAAACTTCCAATTTGCATATTAAGTCTATTATAAGACGTGCAAGCTAAAATAGCAAGGGTTATCGTAAGTAAGCGCCATCGTAAGCGGCTGGAGCCACGGTGGCCTACCTGCTGCCAAAGATGCTCTTTCTTTGGAGCTGGCGGTGATAGGTAATAGCAAAGCGATGCGATTCTTCGTCGATACGAGCGATAAGCTTGGCAATATGGGAGTCGCTAGGAAGCGGGACAAAACGGAAGTTGGATGAGTCGGCGCTGGGCTGTTCGGCGTTGCTGGATGGGTCGGTGTTATTTGGGATAATGATGTTGACAGGAGCATTCTTAGTATGATCGCCAGACTTGTTGCGGCCGATGACTGGAATATTTACTTCTTTTAGCTCGTCTTTTACGGCATTTAGCTGAGCTTCGGCGCCATCTAGAATAATGAGGTTAGGGTATACCCACTCGGTATGTTTGAGACGGCGAGTGATAACTTCTTTCATATTGGCGGGGTCGTCGTTTTTTTGGTTTCGCATTTTGAACTTGCGATACGCGGAACGGTCGGAGACGCCATTAATAAAAACCACCATGCTAGCTACGACATTGGCTCCCTGCTCATGGGAAATATCGTAGCCTTCGATGCGGCGTGGAGGCTCGTCGAGGTTAAGGAGTTTCTGAAGCTGTAAGAGGGCCTGGTCGGAAGAAATATCTAAGAATTCTTTGTCGGAGAAGACGATTTTTTTCTTGAGGCCCTTGAGGCCAAAATACTGATTTCTGAGCTCGGCGGCGCGTTCGTAGTGCTCTAAGGTAGCCTCGGTTTTCATATCTTTTTCAATATCACGGATGAGCTTTTCGCGGTCACCTTCTAGATAGCGGATGAGCCTCCTGAGTGATTTTTTGTATTCGCTTGGAGTGGTTTTGCCGACTTCTATGCCTGGGGTGAGACCAAGGTCG
Organism: Candidatus Nanosyncoccus sp.; assembly: GCA_045651545.1. GTDB lineage: Bacteria > Patescibacteriota > Saccharimonadia > Saccharimonadales > Saccharimonadaceae > Nanosyncoccus. Next base: position 5,111 of record JAZRSM010000025.1, on the reverse strand, counting down.
GTATTGAGCGACTTTTTTCCGTCGTAAGGTCTGTCGTAATAAGGAAAAACCTTTCTTAAAATGCGCAGAGCAGTGGCAATAGTATTCTTGGCATAAAATGGACCAATGTAGGTAGCTTTATCGTCATCGGGTTGGCGCGTCATAGAGACATAAGGAACGGGAGATTTCATATCAATACGAACATAGCAGACGGTTTTATCGTCACGAAGCAGAATGTTCCACTTAGGCTTGTAGCGTTTAATCATTTCTGATTCTAGAAAAAGCGCATCCATTTCAGTATCGACAGTGAGCCAATCGGTATCGTAAATTTCCTTAACGAGAGCGGTAGTCTTGGGGTCTTTTTCGGTGTTTTGGAAGTATTGGCGGACGCGATTCTTAAGCACGGCGGCTTTACCAACATAAATAATCTCACCAGCTTTGTTTTTATGAAAATAAACACCTGGAGAGGAAGGAAGAGTTTTTAGCTTGGCTTTTAGTGTGTCGGTCATTAGGGCAATTATAACATTTTCTCTTCTGTTTTGATAATGCTTATGCTATAATTAGGTCATGAATAAACTAGCGATTTCGGATATAAAAGCAAGGCAAATTTTAGACAGTCGGGGAAATCCGACGGTAGAAGCTGATGTTTATTTGTCAGATGGGTCGATGGCGAGAGCTGCCGTGCCGTCGGGAGCGTCGACAGGAAGCGGTGAAGCGCTAGAGCTTAGAGATGGCGATGTTAGTTATTTCGGTGGAAAAGGAGTGCTAAAGGCAGTCTGGAATATCAATAGTAAGATACGCGATGTACTAGTTGGAAATACTGCGGAGCAGAGCATCGTTGACCAGCTGATGTGTGAAATCGACGGGACAGAAAACAAGTCTAAGTTAGGCGCCAATGCAATACTTGCGGTTTCTTTGGCAAATGCAAAGGCCGTAGCAAAAGCTTCTGGACTAGAATTTTATGAGCATATAGCAGAACTCGCTGGAACAGAATCAGAGATGTCGCTACCAATGCCAATGATGAACGTGATGAATGGTGGGGCACATGCGGATTGGAGCACAGATTTCCAGGAATACATGATTATACCAAAGGGCGCTAATTCGATGACCGAAGTTTTACAGATTGGCGCGACGGTTTTCCATGCATTGAAAGACGTCTTAAAAGAACGCGGATATGTAACGACGGTAGGCGACGAAGGTGGCTATGCGCCAAGAGTGCGCGAAGGAAACAATGAGCCGCTAGAATGTATCCGGATCGCGATTGAGAAGGCTAGATACGAGCTCGGTAAGGATGTGGCGATCGCGATGGATATTGCGGCGTCAGAATTTTATGATGATGGGCATTATGTATTAAAAACTAATGGTGATTGGAAGAGCGCAGACGATTTAATTAACTGGTATACCTGGATATTAGATAATTACCCAGTAGTATCGATAGAAGATGGCCTAGCGGAAAATGACTGGGATGGATGGAAAGATTTGACGAATCGCTTAGGTGATAGATGTCAGCTAGTCGGAGACGATTTATTCGTGACGAATACCGCATTACTAAAGAAAGGTATCGCCGAAAAGGTGGCTAATGCGATTTTGATTAAACCAAACCAAATTGGGACACTGAGCGAGACGATTGAAGCGGTGCTTACTGCGAAAAATGCTGGGTATAAGACAATTATTTCTCACCGTTCAGGAGAAACCGAAGACACTTCAATTGCGCATCTAGCGGTAGGACTAGGAGCTGGGCAGATTAAGACTGGTTCGATGAGTCGGACTGATAGGATCGCGAAGTATAATGAGTTGCTGAGAATTTCTGAGGGTGATTCGACGCTAGGACTGAAGCAACTCTAGGAAAGATTTTTCGTCTAGGGTAGGAATGTTTAGCTTGGCGGCTTTGTCGAGCTTACTCTTCCCTGGCTTGTCACCCAAGATAAGAGCAGTGGTGGTCTTGGTAACAGAGCTAGTGACGGTAGCGCCGAGGCTCCGTAGCTTGTCTTCAGCTTCTTCACGACCGTAACTCTCGAGAGTGCCGGAGATAATGTAGCTTTTACCAGCGAGAGGCAAGGCGGAAGTATCGGTGAAGGTCGGAGCGACGCCAAGTTCTTTTAAATCGGCGAGCATTTTGAGATTATCTTCGTCGGCAAAGAAAGCCAGGATAGATTCGGCGACAACTTTGCCGATATCAGGAATACTAAGCAAGTCTTCTTCTTCGGCGGAGGCTAGGTTATCTACGGAATGGAACTTATTAGCAAGGCTAATAGCGGTCTGGCCACCGACGTGACGGATGCCAAGGGCGGTGATGAATTTTGGAAGCGGAGCGGTCTTAGACTGCTTAATAGCGGTGATAAGGTTTTTGGCGGAGAGATCGGCAAAACGCTCGAGGCTGGCAACCTTTGGAACGGTGAGACGATAAAGGTCCGGAATGTTCTGGACAAGTTTAGAATCAACAAGTGCGACGACGTTTTTCTCGCCGAGACCTTCGATATTAAGGGCAGGTTTACTGGCGTAATATTCAAGGGAGCGCTTTAAGATAAGGTCGGAAGTTTCGCCTTTAACACGGTAGACAACTTCGCCGGCAGGGCGCTCGAATTCGAGTTCTGGATATTGCGTCTTTAAGGCTTCTTCATAGTTAAAAGGCTTGGAATCTTCTGGGCGAAGAGTAGTTAGGACTTCTTTGACCTGTGGGATGATGTCGCCAGCCTTGTAAATAATAACCGTGTCGCCGATGCGGACGTCGAGACGGGCGATTTCGTCAGCATTATGAAGAGAGGCATGCTTAACTGTGCTACCGGCAACCACGACTGGGTCTAAGATAGCGACAGGAGTGGCGGCGCCAGTGCGGCCGATAGAAATTACGATATCACGAACCTTAGTAGTGGATTCTTCGGCAGGATATTTGAAGGCGACAGCGGCACGAGGAGTTTTGCCAACAATGCCGAGTTTTTGATAAATAGCGCGGTCGTTAATTTTAATAACCATACCGTCAGTGTTAAACGGAAGGCTGCCACGGGTTTCGCCAAGGTGTTTTATCTCTTGAAATACTTTTGACAAGCTGTCAAATACATTGTCTTGTTTAGACGTTTGGAAGCCATATTGACGAAGCTGTTCGTAGGCTTCGTGGTGGGTAGGAAGATTCGGCTCGACGAGGTCGTAGGCCATGAATTTGAGAGGGCGAGCGGCGGCAACTTTAGGGTCGAGCTGACGGATGGAGCCGGCGGCGAGATTACGAGGATTAGCAAAAGGTTTTTCGCCCATTTTGGCTTGCTTTTCATTAAGGTCGTTAAAGTCTTTTTTGAAGATGATAATTTCACCTCTAACCTCGACATGGTCGGGAACTGACTTAGTGTCACCCCTCAGGCGAATTGGGATATTCTCTATCGTGCGGACGTTCATGGTGACGTCTTCGCCGACGAGGCCGTCGCCACGAGTGACGGCTTTTGTGAAAACACCGTTTTCGTAATGGAGGGAGCAGGCGAGGCCGTCCATCTTGATATCGGTGAAAAATTCGAACTTGGCGCCTGGGACGAGTTTCTGATTACGGTCGTACCATTCGCGAACTTCATCTTCGGAAAAGACATCGGCAAGAGAAATCATACGCTGGGCATGCTTGACCTTGGTAAACTTATCGAGTGGGCGACCAGCAACACGCTGAGTTGGAGAGTCGGGGGTGATGAGGTCCGGATAGGCTTCCTCTAGTTGGGTAAGCTCGTGTTTCAATGAATCGGCGGCAGCTTCGGACATAATAGATTCGTCTAGAACATGATAGTGGTAGCGGTAGTCATTAATAATGTCGCGGAGCTTAAGAACGCGAGCGGCGGCTTCGTCATGAGTTAGTTTAGTTGTCATAGTCTAGTAACCTCCTGTAGAATAAATATAGATAGATAGTTGAGTAGACGGTAGAGAAACAGGTCATGAGCAAGAGTTCGAAGGATACTACTGGGATGCCAGCTAGCCACTCGATATTTTTCTTTAGGGCGAGGTCGAAGGCGATGAGTGGGAGCATAACGATAACCCACATCACAATTAAGGCAAAAAAGAGATAAATAATACGGATGATGAATTTGATGCGGCGACCAGCAAGGAGCTCGCGGGCAGTTCTAATAGCGACGAATGGATAAAGCCCCGGGGCAGAAACAGCAATGAGGGCGATTAAGGAACTTGAAATCAGGTAGAGCGAGAGGAGGGTAAGGAGCGCGGCGAAGATGAAATAGATTAGTGCGTAAAATGGAGTGGCAAGGAAGTTGGTGGCGACAGCAGCAGAGTAGGTAATGATAACAATCATCAGAGGAATAGCCTCGACGAAAATCACCGCGAGCACAACTAGGGTGGAAATAAAAGGCGCGAGAGCATTATAAAGACCATCACGGAGTTTAATCTTGTGGCCAGCGAGGCGATGGCGAACGATATAAATCGTGACAAGCCAAGCGACAACAAGGAGGATAATGGCGGCGAATTGCTGAGACTCAGTCATGCCCTGGGAAAGGCCACCAGTAGTAATGGTAGAAATAAGGAGAAGTCCAGAACGGGCAAAGGTGCCGAGCTCACCAGCTTTGATATTCTTAGAGGTCTCGTCGAGGGAGTTTTGGAAGGAAACATAGGTGTCTTCGCTCATTAGACCGACGAGCAAAATATTAAAAACTGCGAGCAGTAAAATGAACGGCAGGAAGAGACGCCAGTTTTTAAAAAGCATTTTCATAGATTCGACGGCATGTGAGAGGAGGCCTGGAGCCTCAAATGGGCGCATGTAGTCTTCGCGATAGGAACGGCGGAAAGAACGGTGGAGAGGCTGGGGTTTGAAGGCTTTTTTGGTTTTGGTGGTGCGGTGGGATTTTTTAGAAGGTTTTTTTGCCATTTTCGAGCCTCTCTATACGTTTTTCGATTGGTGGATGGGTGCTGAAAAGATTAGAAAAACTGTTTTTTCTGAGAGGGTTGTTGATGTAGAGAGCTTCTGTGGCGGCGTTCTGGCGACGCATCGGCCGGCTATGCTCGTCAAGCTTTTTGAGGGCGGCAATCATGCCTTCGGGGTAGCGCGTGAGATTGACGGACGATGCGTCTGCCAGATACTCGCGCTCGGGCGAGACCGCTAGCTGCGCTAGCGACGCCGCCCGCGCGGGGAAGATACTAACGGGGGGCATGAC
>JAZRSM010000024.1:0-6695 GCA_045651545.1 Candidatus Nanosyncoccus sp. | reverse complement strand
GGCGTGAGATTTTGCCGTATGCGGAGAAGCTGGGGCTTGGCAGTAGAGAATATGAATTAGTTGAAGTTTAGAATTTGTTTTTGAATAGTTTGTATCTAGTATGTGGGTTATATGCTAGGTAGGTGTTTTTGTTTTGGCGATTTTGTGATATAATAATTTGAGTGAGCGGCCCGGTAGCTCAGCTGGTTAGAGCACGAGCCTCTTAAGCTTGGTGTCGAGGGTTCGAGTCCCTCCCGGATCACCACGAAAAATAAGACCTTTAGGTCTTTATTTTTTTGTGGTAAGTCGCGAAGCGACTTGAACCCGAGAAGAGGGTTCGAATCGAGCGTAGCGAGATCCCTATCGAGCGTAGCGAGATCCTTGTCCCTCCCGGATCACCATATGAATTCAAAAAGGCCCATCGGGTTCTTTTTTGTTTCAAAAGTTGGCGCGCTAGCCATTATGCGCAGTTCTTCTTATGGGCCTTTAATTTTTTCATAGCCCAGTCATAATGCGATGATAAACAACTCACAAAGTACGAGCCCAGCACAGAACCGCCGACCCAAGGATACATGCCTTTTCTAAATAATTGCTCTTCGCTCAGGCTTTCGGCTAGTTTCATGACGTCTTTATGTGATTTTTCAAACATCTTTCTAGCATCTTCGAGTGAAGTCTTTTGGTGTTTCTTCCAGTATTCAACATTCATATCGCCATAAGTCTTCCAAGTATATGGTTCTGGCAAAAATGGTGTGTTACCGCCTTTATTTAGGTTTGTATCGACGAATTCTAGTAACATACGATGCCATTCGTATAGATGTACCCAAATATCGCGTAGATTCTTGTCGCGCCCCCAGTGGCGTTCTTTCTTCGATGAGTCGCCGGAGAAGTCGAACTCGGTGTTCATTTCTTTCTCGCTCATTCCGTCGGCCATTTCGATTAGCTTAGTGTAATATTCTTCACCAGCTTTCAATAGGTCCTGTTTGTTTCGTGGTCTTGGCATAAATAAGTCCTTGTTTACTACTTTAATTATACCATCGAGTGCAAGTCTACCATTGACATTGTATCTCTTTCGTTTTCTCCATTGTCATTGTTTTAGGTCCCTACCCAATACCGTTCTGTGCAAAATATAGGCGATGACGAGGATGACCAAATTGGTTATGACCACTGTCGCGCCGGTCGGAGAGGTGATCAAATAAGAAATTACCAAACCCAAAACAAAGTTGACTACCGATATTAATACCGAATAGACCACTACGCGCCCAAACGATTTTGAAAATTGCATAGCGATAAGTGTTGGGAAGATGATTAGACTTGAAATAAGAAGCGCGCCGAGTAACCTCATGCCGAGCACGATAACGAGTGAACAAATTATTGCAAAAATCGCATCATATACGTTAGTTTTTATTCCAATTGCTTTTGCAAAATCCTCATCAAAAGTAATTGCAAAAATGCGATTATGCGCGAATACGTATAACAAAACGACAGCTATCGTTAAAACTAAACTTAGCCAAACGTCGCTCTGGCTAATCGACAATATACTCCCGAATAAGTAGCTATTAAGGTCAATATTGACTCCTTTTGTTAGCGAAATCGCCATAGTGCCGATTGCTAGGCTCGAGGCGGAAAGTAGCGCAATCAATGCATCGCCGCTGACCTTTTTATTGTTACTTAACTTTAAAACGAAGAACGATGCCGCGATAACAACTGGGATAGCGAACCAAAGTGGCGCAATATTTAGCACTGTAGCAATCGCGAAAGCGCCGAACGCTGTATGTGATAGTCCATCTCCAATCATAGAGTTTTTGCGAAGTACGAGCGATACACCTACGAGTGCTGCACAAATGGAAATAAGAAGCCCTGCGATAAGGGCGCGCTGCATAAAAGTATATGACAACATTTCAGAAAGCCAGTTCATCTGTAGCTCCTTAGATAGTCAGAAGTTGGACAACATTCGACTTTCGATTCTTTAATGCTTATAATTTTATTTCCAATTAAATCGTCGGCATCTAGATCGTGCGTAATCATAATAATCGTAAGGCCAGATTCGTTGAGCTTTTTTAACGCATTATAAAACTCTTTGCGAGACTTATGGTCCAGATTATTTGACGGCTCGTCTAGGATTAAGATTTTTGAGGAAGCAGCAAGCGCTCTAGCAAGCAGTACTTTTTGCTTCTGGCCACCAGAAAGGTTAGAGAAGCTATGGCTTTTAAGCTCTAAAATACTCAGCTTTTTCATGGCTTTTTCAGCTTTATCTTTGTCTTTCTTGCGATAAAACGCTTTCGTGCCAAGTTGCCCCAAAGTACCAGAAAGTACAATTTCACTAACCGTAGCCGGAAAGTTTAAATCTGTTTTAGTGTCTTGGGGCAAAAACCCGATTGATTCTCGCTTAATATCGTCTCCAAATACAATCTCCCCGGAGTGTGGCTTAATGAGGCCTAGTATAGCTTTAATAAGAGTGCTTTTACCAGAGCCATTTGCGCCAACAACACAGACAAAATCTTGCTCATCAACTGTGAAGCTGGCGGAATCGATTACCTTATTTAAGCCATAGCTTATAGAGAGATTTTTTGCGAGAATCGCGTGGTTCATATTATTTTAATGCTTCCTTTAGTACCTCGACGTTACTTTCCATAATATCTGCATAGGTTACGTCTTTTTCAAAATCTTCGCTAGAAATATTGTGTGCTGCGTTTAGGGTCATCACCTTTGCGCCGGATTCTTCCGCAATACTTTTTGCTAGCTTGTCTGAGGTTAGCTCAATTTTTAGAATTGTTTTGATATTATCGGACTTCGCTTTATTGATTAAAAAGGCGATTGTCTTGCTGCTAGCCTCAGTCTGTTCAGAACAACCTGGGAAAGCCGCATAATAATTTAGACCATATTCGTCTACAAAATAGCGGAACGGAAAACGATCGCCGAAGATTAGTTCCTTTTTGTTACCGTTTGCTATGACATTGCGAATCTTCTGATCTATATCTGACAAACGAGAGGTGTAGGCGTCTGCGTTTTTTGTGTAAATATTTTCGTTTTCTGGATAAATTTTAGATAGTTTTTCTTTTATGCCGTTCACTAACGTAATTGCGTTAACTGGGCTTGTCCATACATGCTCATCATATTCAACTTCTTCTTCATCGTGGTGATGCTCATGTTCTTCGTGATCTTCTTTGGATTCATGCTCATGTTCATGTTCTTCCATACCCTCAGACAATTCCTCCTCTTTTACTTCAATTAAATCCATGAGACGTAAGGTTTTTTCTTCTGGTATTTCATTGTCTTCTAGTAAATCTTCAACCCATTCGTCTGATTCACCGCCAACATAAATAAACAAATCAGCGTTTTTAATATTGATGATATCTTCTGGTGTTGGTTCGAAGTCGTGCATTTCAGCCCCTGGCTTGAGCAACATAGCGACTTCAGACTTATCGCCGGTAACGGCACGCGCAAAATCATAGCCGACAAAATTCGACGAGATGATATTTGCCGTCTTTTTGTTTTGGCTGAGTTTTGTAATTGCAAAAATACAAATACCCACAATAAGTACAATTACTAGTACTCCGCCAATAACTTTAAGTAATCTATTCTTCATTGTTTCTCCTATATCCTGCATTTATCGCAGATTCCGTAAATAGTAATATCTGTTTGGTCTATCTCGAAATGATGTTTGTTTTTAAAGTGTTTCGAGAGAGCTTCTAGTTCATCGCAGTCTGTGTGAGTTAGTTTTCCGCATGATTCGCATTTCAAAAGGCAATGGCCAACATGGTCACATTTTTCTAGAACCCGATAGTGCAACGTCCCATCGCTCCCTAAATTCTTGGAAAGGATACCATCTTTTACTAGCCTCTTAACTACACGATAAACGGTAGTTAGGCCAATCATTTGGTCTTTTTCGTTTAGTTTAGTAAACAGCTCTTTGATAGTGAACTCATTTTTATAGTTTTTGATACTATGCTCAATAAGTTCTTTCTGCTTAGTTTTGTATGAATCTCTCATATTGACTCCAATTTGAAAACGGTTTTCATTTTCAATTATACTAAGCTGGACGAAAAAGTCAAACAATATATCTTTTATGGCCTCATAAGGAATTATAAGTTCTTAAACAAGCCTGCCATTGACATTGTATTTCTTTTATTTTCTTCATTGTCATTGTTTTAAGCCCCTACGGCACCAGCAAAGCTATAAATCCCTAAAAGTTCGAATGGAGCGAAGCGACATCCTTATCTCTTTGCCTGGATATGTATACCTCAGAACTCGCACGGCATCAGAATAGGGTAGTCCTTTTTAGGTATAACCTTGATCTTAGCCGTGTATTCGGGGTGGTCGATACACCAGTCTACAACCATGCAAAGCCGAATAAGTATGTCTACTCGCCCCTCACCAACAGGGGAACCTGTGGAAAATCATTAACGCTTAATCGCTTGCGTCGACGTCTAGCACAATTGTGATCTTGTAGTTCTCGAATTCTTTTTGAACCGCATCGTAGATGTCTTGATAAATCTTTTCACAATTTTCGGCTTTGAAGTCGATGATGATATCAAAGCTTAACGTCTTATCCTTGGTGTCCAAATGGAAACCATGCATTTGTAGAACTTCTTTGTGAGCAAAAACGATTTTTTCTACTTTTTTCTTAGCTTCAATAATGTTTTTGTCTTTTGTATTAATAGAATAAACGCCAATAGTATGAAGAATTACTCCATATTTTTGTGATACTTGTTTCATGATGCGGCGAGAAATTTTATCAATATCTGCCGCAGATAACGTATCTTCTACTTCGATGTGGATTGAGCCAAGATATTTATCTGGGCCATAATCATTTAGAGCCAAATCAAAAGCGCCTTTAACGTTCTCTTCCTTTAAGACTTCTTTCTTAATTGACTTTGCTAAGTTACTTTCTATGCGTGTGCCAAGTACATTATTGATAGATTCTTTAATGAGTTCTATGCCGGCTTTAATGATAAAAGCCGATACTAGTATACCGATGTATGCTTCGAGATTTACATTAAAAATCATATAGACAATTGCCGATGCAAGTACGGAGATAGAAAGAATGGCATCATTAAAAGCGTCTGCTCCACTTGCAACCAGAGAGTCGGAATTTATGGCGCGTCCTTTTTTCTTGACATATAGCCCAAGTACGAACTTAATGATAATGCCGCCAATCAGAACGATTAAAGTCGTGACATTATAGTCTACTTCCTCTGGCGCAATAATCTTTTTTACGGATTCAATAAATGCAGTGATACCCGCATAGAGCACGATAGCGGAAACTACGAGTGAAGTAATATATTCAATGCGCCCGTACCCGTACGGATGTTTCTTGTCTGGTGCTTTGCCAGCAAGTTTCGTGCCAATGATTGTGATAATGCTCGATAGTGCATCGCTAAGGTTATTAACGGCATCCGTAATAATTGCGATAGAGTTTGATAGTAGACCTACTGTCACTTTGAATCCTACTAGCATCAAATTTGCGCAGATGCTTATGATGCTGGTTTTAACTATTGTTTTTTCGCGATTGTTTTTCATATGTGAGTATTTTCTATTATACCATAAAGACAATCCCATCATTGACATTGTATTTCTTTGCCTGCAAAAGTATACCTCAGAACTCGCACGGCATCAGCACCGGGTAATCCTTTTTAGGTATAACCTTGATCTTCGCCGTGTATTCGGGGTGGTCAATACACCAGTCTACAACCATACATAACTGAATAAGTATGTCTGGTCGCCTCTCACCAAAATTCGAATTGAAAGGCGCCATTTTATTTTTATTGTTTTGAATTTGGATGTGTCTTCTAAGATTACTTTGACTGGTGATTCGTATGTAAAATCTTTGACGAATGCCGATACAACAAATAGCAATATTAATTTGAATGGGTACAAGTTGTACGTGGACGGGGTGCTATTAAAATAAATTAAATTGTGATGAGCTCGTAGTCGCGGGAGCCGAGGCCGAGTTCTTCGGCATAGGGAAGAATCTCACGGCCGAGGCGGGAGTCAATGCGTTCTTTGAGTTTTTCGGCGCCAGGATCTTTGGAATTCCAAATCATGTCAATAAAGGCTTGATCGTTTGCTACTGGGTCTAGTGATGCGACGATGCCGAGATCTTCCATGACGGGATCGCCTTGGTGGGCATCACAATCGCAATCGAGGGAAATGGCGTTCATGACAGTAATATATATAATAGGTTTTTGTTGCGCTTTGAGGTAATCGGCGATGGCGGTGGCAGCTTCGGCCATAGACTGAATAAAATCAATTTGATCGTGTTTGGATACCCAGCATCTTATTGGGCTTTTGGTCTTGCCAGCAGAATGAATATAGGCTTTGCCGTTTCTTGATGCAAAACCGATGGATTGATTTTTGAGATTGGCGCCGAAGCCACCCATGGCGTGGCCTTTGCCGTGGGCGAGGTTAACAAAAGAATCATAATTATTAAAATGAGTGCCAACTAGATCGTATTTTAAGAACTTACCTTTTTCAAATGGGATTTTGAATTCACCATCTTGGTCTAAAATGTCCACATCGGCAAAATCAGTAAAACCGTGAGCTTTTGCAACTTTTAGATGGTCTTTTGCTTTGTTTCTTTCGCCGGGATAGGCGGTGTTGCATTCCACGATAGTGCCGTTTAGGCTTTTGACAAATGGGCCGATAAGGTCAGCTTTTAGATAGCCTTTGGCACCGGCTTCGCCAGTAGAAACTTTGACGCCAACTTTGCCTGGTAA
>JAZRSM010000023.1:0-1214 GCA_045651545.1 Candidatus Nanosyncoccus sp. | reverse complement strand
ACTTGTTCTGCAACCTCGTCGAGCGAACCGTTGTTTTGTATAACGAAATTTGATTTCTCCGTATAGAATTCGTCGTTCCATTGTTTGCTCAGGCGAAGTTCGATAGCTTCAAGAGGAATGTTGTCGCGGATAAGTAACCTTTCGATGCGCTTTTCTCTGGGGGCAGTAACGGCGATGATTACGTCGCATTCTTTGTCGAATGAGCTTTCAAAGAGAAGTGGGGCATCGACTATAGCGGCTATATGGCCCTCGGTACGTTGGGTATCGAGCCACGTGCGGACTTCGTTTAATATATAGTAATGAGTTATTTTGTTTAGGATAGCGTGTTTATCTTTGTCTGCGAATGCGATAGACGCGAGCTGCTTTCTGTTGAGAGTGCCGTCTTGGTTGAGAATGACGTTACCGAAATTTGAGACAAGCTCACAAAGACAGGGTTTGCCCTTGTCGCAGACCTGACGCGCGGTTTGGTCGGTGTCGATAGAATTGATATTGTATTTCAGAAATTCTTGGCAGACACAGCCTTTACCGACGCCGCTTGCGCCCGTTAACCCGATAATTACCATAAGATTACTCCAGAATATAGCATTATTCTAATATTATACATAATTTTTTGAAATAATACAAGAGCAAATTTAAAAAATATCTGCGGTATAATTAACAATATGTAATAAAAATCGCAGAAAATGGGCGAGTTTTTGGGTAAAAAAACGAAAAGAAAAAAAGTTTAAAAAAAATGAAAAAAGGTGTTGACAAATAGAAGACACTGTGCTATAATAGTCCACGCCGCATAGATGGGAGCATAGCTCAGCTGGGAGAGCATCTGCCTTACAAGCAGAGGGTCATAGGTTCGAGCCCTATTGTTCCCACCAATGGCCTGGTAGTTCAGTTGGTTAGAACGCTAGCCTGTCACGCTAGAGGTCGTGGGTTCGAGTCCCATCCAGGTCGCCAATTTAATGCGGATTTAGCTCATCTGGTAGAGCGCCACCTTGCCAAGGTGGAGGTAGCGAGTTCGAGCCTCGTCATCCGCTCCATATATGGTACCATAGCCAAGTGGTAAGGCCACGGTCTGCAAAACCGTTATTCTCCAGTTCAAATCTGGGTGGTACCTCCAAAGGAAAAAGTCCGAAAAACCTTGATTTTATAAGGGTTTCGGGCTTTTTTGTTTTTCTGATTTCATTTCTCGCAGTAACGAAAAAGAACACAAAATAACACAA
>JAZRSM010000022.1:0-1629 GCA_045651545.1 Candidatus Nanosyncoccus sp. | reverse complement strand
AGTAGTCGGGTCTGTCTCTTGTCCATTTTCTATAGCGGATCTATATGCCCTCTTCTTCCCTGATATCTGAATTGTATAGTTCTCACCTTCTCCCGAATAGCCTGTCTTTTTGAGCAACTCAGCCGCATCAGAGATATTTGTCCAGGACAACGTAGTTGAATCAAACCCCATATATCCAGTTATGCCGTTGAAGGAATATTGTCCCGCCGCGAAGCCTTTATAAATATCTGCACACTCTCTAGTATCAGACGTAATACCCTTGAAGAACTCTTGGGATGGCATTTTGGCCTCACCGCCACGAAAGACACTATCTGCGACTAATCCACTGTCTTTACTCTTGATTGGATCATGGATATTATTACTTTCTCGCAGACAATTATAAAAGGCTGTGAGCATCCATTTTTTCTCAATGGATGATGATGCCGCGCGAACGGATGCTACGTTAGCTAAAACTCCAATGACGCTGGCGCAGAAAACTACTGCGACAAGAGATTTTGCTACTTTCTTTGTCATTAGACGCCTCCTTTAGCAGTATTATTTGTATCCTCGTCCGAGCTATCAAAAGCTTCTTCGCATAAATTATAAATGGTTGATATTGCATTGGTCTGCAAAACTTGCACACGCCCTGGAATAGTGTTTAGCGCGTTTATCGCTTCTTGATGTTTGCCATAAGACGCGAGCTTCGAAGTGGCGCATCCCCTAAAATACGTTTCTTCAGACAGACAATCTGCGTCTTTTGCCTCCTTCATTAAATCCACAATGGAATCATAGTAGTCTAATCTTATATTTTCGATAATGCTTATCGAGAGGCTATTGACGTCATTCAATAACTGTTCTTTCATTTGATTTTTTGCAGACTCGGTATCATAATTTGAGTCGACTAAGATGCCGTATATTTCGCCTTCCGTTAAGGTCTTAGACAGCGCGTAGTCGTAAAAGTATTCCGTCACATAGATAAGACTTGGGTCTCCGCTATATTCGCCGTCATATTGGGAAATGTATTCATTCCATCTTTGATTTAACCTCTCGTAATAATCCGTCCTCTCCTCAGATGGCTCATCAGATATCAACCCAACTGCATAGAGTGAATTATAATTCGACAGATAGTCACTCCATGTCGTCTCAATGTCATCAATCTCATTATCTCCACCGGCTAGCATACTGACATATTCCGGTAAATCGGCTTTTTTCTCAACGATAGTCTGTGTAGTGTCTTTTGGTTTATTATTAATTACCATTACCACCGTGAAAATAGCTAGGGCGACGAGGGCGATGCCACCGAAAATTAGGCCGAATTGAATGAGGCGACCACGGTTAATGCCCTTCTTTGGTTCTTCCGTGATGATGTTGCCGGATGGGTCAATTAGAATATCGCCAGTACGCGGAGCGACTTTTTGGAACTGATGCTTGGCAAAAGGCGAATTCTGGGTAGCGGATTTTCTGTTACTGTTAAGATCCGACATGGCGCGTGCAACATTAGCACCTGTCGACAACGTGCCAGAATTGTTAGCGGTATTATTAGCTGGCTCACTAGAGAATGAAAATCCCCCGGCAGGAGCATTGCCAGGACCACTGTTTTGACCTTCTGTTTGTTTTGGATCCATTTGGAGTTATTATACCATAAGCATT
>JAZRSM010000021.1:0-7249 GCA_045651545.1 Candidatus Nanosyncoccus sp. | reverse complement strand
CTAATGCTAGTTATGGTGATACTCTAGATACTATTAGCACTATTACTTCAGAAACAGACTTTTCTACTAACTCTACTTATACTAACCAATGGGGTATTAAACCTAGTAAGTATGTAGATACTAGCACTGGTACCGTTATAGACAATACTAGTAGTACTATTAACTATCTCCCAGCTCCTACCACTTCAGAATTAGTCCTAGATACTACCAATACTCCTAATCCTACTACTGCTAATAACTACACTATAGGCCTAGGAGCTAGAGTAGATTATACTAAGCCAGTAGGCACTTATACTAATACTTACGTTCTACAAGCTGTAGGAAACCAAATTTCGTATCAGATTAATTATCGTGATAATAGTAGTGGTTCTGACGTAGTATGGAATACTGAAGGTACCTCAAATATCACTGCGTCATCCTTTACATTACTTTCTACTAGTCCTACCAGAACTGGCTATGACTTTGTTGGTTGGTGTTATGGTACAGTAAATCACACTACTAATCCTTCTACTTGTACTGGCACAGTTTATCAACCAGGAGAAACTTTTACCTTTTCTAGTTTATCTACCACTACCACCAATACGGCTAATATTTATGCGATGTGGAAATTATATATTCAGAATTTTACTAAAGCTATGTGCCAAGCCCAGGCTTCATCCGCGGCCAAAATTGTAATAGATAGACGCGACGAAAAAGCCTACACTGTAAAGAAACTTGCTGACGGCAACTGCTGGTTGCTAGAAAATTTGAGGCTAGATCTTAGCACGGTATCGTTAAGTGCTCTTCAGGGGACCACATCTGCACCAAATACTAATGCCACCAATCAGATTCTCACCTACCTCAAAAATGGTGGCGGAACATCGCCATATCCAACCTCTGGAGTTGTTGCCAAGACTGCTTCCGGTGGTAGCTGGGGAGATTCATATAATCTTCCATACATTCATACGGCTTATGAAAACACTATTCAGGCAGCTTCTGGCTCAGCTCCAGCGGGCAAAATCGGTATTTACTACAACTACTGCGCAGCTAGCGCTGGTTCCTACTGCTATGCCTCGGGAGCAGCCACTGGTAATGCTAGCTACGACATTTGCCCATCTGGTTGGCATATGCCTACTGGTGGTTCATCCGGGCAATACCAGAATCTTTACACGACTTATAGTAGTAATGTAGCTAATTTTGAAATTGCTTTAAACACCCCCCTCTCTGGCTACATCAGCGCTAGCGGTTGGCCCGACCTTCAGGGCTCACGTGGCCTGTTCTGGTCGCCAACTCGCGACACTGGTTTCGATATGTACAATCTGTATGTCACTGCATCAGCAACCGCCCAGGACCGTCAAAATCGTCGCTGTGGCTTTTCGGTCCGTTGTGTGCGTAGTAGCTAGCCGAACTGCACCCCCCTTACCCCGCAATTTCCTCCGAAACTTCCAGTATGGAGTTAGCAATAAACAGTTCCAACGGGTCGGTGATTTCACGCTCATTTGCGAGCTCCAAATATTTATAATAAGCTTCGCGCTTTTCTTTATAAAGTTTTGCGAAATCTCAGTCAGCCCCTTGTCAAACTTCATCCTCTGTGATATAATACTCTACAATATGTCAGTAAAAGTTACAAGAAAAGACCAAGGCGAAGCCAACGAAAACATTATTCGTCGTTTCAATCGCAAAGTTCTTCAAGGTGGCATTATGCCTCTCAAGAAGTCCCAGATGCGTTTTTCTAAGCCAATCTCCAAACGTGAGCGCAGAGCCAAAGCCATCATCCGCGAGGCTCGCAAAGCCGAGAAAACCGAACGCATCAAACTCGGCCTTAGATAGTGTGATATAATACTATTATGATAGTTTTATTTGGTTTAGCCGGCACCGGCAAGGGCACTCAGGCCAAAGCCCTGTCTGAGTTTTTTGGTTGGCGGACTTTTTCCGTTGGCCAAGTCATTAGAGATACAGGCAAATATGATAATACCACTAATCAAGGTGGCCTCATCCCAGACGACGATGTCATCAAACTAATGACCGAACAGATAGAAAAGGCCACCGCCGAAGGTTTTAATATCATCTTAGACGGTTATCCTAGGACCGAATACCAGGCTCAGTGGCTGATGGATCACATGAGAGACGACATCAGCGGTGCCATCATTTTGGAAGTTCCCAAAGACGAGCTATACGAACGCCTAGAACTCCGCGGCCGCGAAGACGACAAATCAAAAGACGCCATCGACCGCCGCTGGGAAATCTTTGAACAAAATATCACCCCTATTATAAAACTCTTTGAACAAAATAATATTCCAGTTGAAAAAGTCGACGGCGTAGGCGCAGTAGAGACCGTCACCGAGCGTCTAATTACTGTAGTCAAAGCACTAGACCCTACCGCCACCGCCCAACTAGACGACGTCAACGGCGAAGAAATCGAAAAAAGTTACGGAGAATAAGATGCTCAATGTCACCAATACTACCCCAGCCAAGTTGCAAGAAAAAATCACCGCCATGCGTGAAGGCGGCAAAATTTTGGGTAATCTCTTAAAGGATCTCAAAAACTATGTTAAGCCCGGTATGACCGGCACCGAAATCGACGCGTGGGTCAGAAAAGAAATCGTCAATCGTGGTGCCAAAGTGGCTTATGATATGCTAGATGACGAATTTCCGGGCGCCATCTGTATTTCCGTTAATGACGAACTCGTGCACGGCGCACCCAAAGACATTGAACTAGAAGAAGGCGACAAAGTTAGCTTTGACCTAGACATATATTACAAAGGCTATTTTACCGACTCGGCTTTTACTATGTTGGTAGGGAATAAAGGAAGCCAAGCCGTCAAAAACATGATTAAAGTTACCGAATCTTCCATGTACGAAGGTATCGAGCAAGTGAGGCCCGGTGCTCATATCGGCGATATCAGTCAAGCCGTAGAAAAAGTCTTAAGAAAAGGCCATCTTGGCGTGATCGAAAATTACGTTGGCCATGGGATTGATGAAAAAATGCACGACCGTCCGGAAGTTCCTAATTATGGCAAAAAAGGCCGCGGCTACAAGCTAGAAGAAGGCGACACCATTTGTATAGAACCCATGTCTTGTCTTGGCAAACCCGCTAACTACGTAGACAAAAACGACAACTGGACCGCCAAAATGAAAGACGGCTCCATCGCTTGCCACTGTGAGCATACAGTATTAGTTACCAAAGACGGTTATGAAATATTAACATTACCAGATTAATATGTTATACTAGGAATATGGAAGATAAACCGCATTTTGTGACCGGTCTTGATGTGGGCACCGAAAATGTCCGTGCCGTGATTGGCACTTTAGAAGATGGTAAATTTGCCGTCTATGGCTATAACGAAGGCAAAAACGCCGGTATGAGAAAAGGCATCCCTGCCAATCTCAATGGTCCTGCTCGCTCAATTGACACCATGCTCGGCGAAGCCGAACGCATGGGCGATTATGATGTTCGTTCCGCCTACGTTTCTATTAATGGCTCCCAGATTTTATCTACCAAAACCGAAGGCATGATTGCCGTAGCTGCCACTGCCGAACACGAAATTGACGAAAACGACCTAGACCGCGTAGAAGACGTTGCCGTTACTGGCCGCATCCCGGCCAACCGTGATGTTTTGGATGTAATTCCGTTAGAGTATGCTATCGATGGCCAAGGTGGCATCAAAGATCCACTTGGCATGAGCGGTGCTAGGCTAGAAATGCGTGCCAATGTCATTTCCGCGCTCACGCCAAACTGTGAGAATTTAAGAAAAGCCACCGAGCACGCCGAAGTTACCGCCACTAGGTTAGTCCCGGCCGTAGTCGCCGCGGGCAAAGCCGTCCTCACCGAAAAGCAAAAAGAAAACGGTGTCGCCGTGATTGATATGGGTGCCGCCACCACCTCCATTGCCGTTTACGAAGAAGGCGATTTACAGTATGTTGGTGTAGTCCCAGCCGGCTCCAACAACATCACCAATGATTTAGCGATTCTCCTTGCGATAGACCCAGACATGGCCGAAGAAATCAAAACCCGCTTTGTTACCGGCGATTTTAGCAGCGAAAAATCCCCAGTTATTAAAATCGGCAAAGACAAGATTCACGAACGCAACTTTGAGCGAAAAGAAGTAGATAATGTCGTCAAACTCCGTCTAGAAGAAATTTTCGGCGAAATCAGAAAGAAATTAAAATCTGCCAAATACGATCAACGCCTTCCGGAAGGCATCGTCTTAACCGGTGGCGGTGCTCGCATGCGTGATATTGATTTGTTTGCCAAAAAAGCCTTGGAAGCTTCCGTCAAAATCGGTGTGCCTTTAGAGCTTGCCGGTGTGTCTGACGCTGTTACTAGCCCAGAATTCGCCGTAGCCGTAGGGCTTGCCATGATGGCCGCCGAAGATCAAGCCTATGCTATTAAACCTTCCAAAAAATCTGCTAAAAAAGCCAAAGTCAAAAAGCCATCAAACGGTAATATCTTCAAAAAAATCTTCTCCAAGTTTTAACCCTTGAAAATTTTTCGTTTTAGGTGTATTATTTATCTAAATACATAAAAAGCGAGGATTATTATGCCAGAAGTTAAACCTTCAGAGGTGGTGGAAAGTAAAGCAAGTATTAAAGTTGTTGGTGTTGGTGGCGCCGGTGGTTCAGCAGTAGAACGTATGAAAGAAGTGGGCCTAAACGGCGTAGAGTTTGTGGCAATCAACACAGATGCCCAAGCTCTGTATCATTCATCTGCAGACACCAAAGTCCATATTGGTAAAGGTCTTGGCGCCGGTGGCGACCCAGAAAAGGGCCGCGAAGCTGCCGAAGAGGGCAGAGAAGAAATCGGCAAGGCTCTAGATGGTGCTGATATGGTATTTATCACTATTGGTGCTGGTGGTGGTACTGGTTCTGGTGCCGGCCCAATCGTGGCAGAAGAAGCTCACAAGAGAGATATCTTGACCGTAGGCGTAGCTACCAAACCATTTACATTCGAAGGTGCTAAACGCCGTGCCAACGCCGATGTTGCTATCGACAAACTTTCTCGCAATGTCGATGCACTTATTACCATCCCCAATGATAGATTACTCCAAACTATCGATCCTCGCACCCCACTCTTAGAAACTTTCAAAATCGCTGATGATGTATTAAGACAAGGTGTTCAAGGTATCTCAGAATTAATCACCGAGCATTCTTTGATCAACCTAGACTTTGCCGATGTCAAAGCCATCATGAAAAACGCCGGCTCGGCTCTTATGGGTATTGGCCGTGCATCAGGCGAAAATCGTGCTGTCATGGCTGCTCAGCAAGCTGTCGAATCACCACTTATCGAAGTCAAAATTGACGGTGCTCGTGGTGTGCTATTCTCCGTGGCTGGTGGCTACGATATGTCCATGAGCGAAATTCAAGAAGCCGCCGAAGTTATCACCGGTGCTGTTTCTCCAGATGCCAATATCATCTTCGGTGCGTCTATCCGCCCAGAGCTAGAAGACGAAATCATTGTTACCGTAGTTGCTACTGGTTTTGATTCCGAATATTACAATGGCAGCGAGCCTATCGCCGAGCCAGAAGAAGTAGAGCCAGTGGCAGAAGTCAAGGAAGAAAAGCCAGCTACTTCCAGCCAAGATTTCGCCACTCCAGCCAAGTCCAACATGTGGGATTCTATCAAAAACGAAGAGGAAGCCCCTGCTACCGCTGATGACGACGAAATGGATGTTCCACCATCCTTAAGAGAGCGTTTCCGCAAGAAGAAAAAAGATTAATTATAAAGAAAGGTGTGGGCCATGGAACAATTTCGTATCGGAGATAGTAAAGTTCTAGAAAGCCGCGAAACCGTTGACGGCACCATGATTCGTCGCCGGCGTGAGTCCAAAGATGGTCACCGCTTTACTACCTACGAACGGATTGAACTCCCGCCACTTACCGTTTCTAAGCGTAGTGGCAACAAAGAAATCTACGATCGCGACAAACTTCTCCTAGCTGTTAAACGCAGCGTGGGGAAGTTTTTCAATTCCGAGCTAGAAGTAGAAGAAGTGGTCAATCGTGCTACCGATATATTATATAGTTATAATACCGATCAAATTACTTCAAAACAAATCGGTGAAGCCGTCTTGGATGTTCTCGCCGATGTTAATGAAGTGGCCTATGTCCGTTTTGCCTCAGTGTTTCGCGAGTTCAAAACTCTGGAAGATTTTGAAAATATTCTAAAAGAGCAAAAGTCCAAGAAAAAATGAGAGTCGTTTGCGTTTTTAGGGAAGGAAGAGATTATTCTAGGACCGTCACCGACTGGCTCGAGGATTTTCATCGTCGCACCGGTGATGAAATTGAAGTTATCAATCCAGACGAAGACATCAGCTTTTGCGAAGCTTATGGCGTGATGGAACACCCTACCATCATGGCACTCGGTCCCAGTGGCGAAGCCGTCGCCACCTGGAAAGGTCTGCCTCTGCCACTTTTTGACGAAATCGCTTACTACAAAAATGCATAAAGTTTATGCTATAATTAAGCTATGGAATTTCCGATCAAACCTAGCAAACGTCTTTCTGATAAGAAAAAACGCACTTACATGCGTATGATTAAAAGTATCATTTGCACACTTCTCATAGTTATAATTACCTTAATTATTCTAGAGGCCTTTGGTATTAATGTTACTTCTATGCTTGCTAGCGTTGGCGTCGCTTCGGTGATTATTGGTTTTGCTCTTCAAGATGCCCTGAAGGATATTATCCGTGGTATCGAGATTATTTCTAGTAATTATTACGACATCGGCGACATCATCAAATTTGGCGACAATCTTGGTGAAGTTCAATCTATCACTCTTAGAACTACCAGAATCCAGGACATTAACACCATGAATATCGTTTCTATCGCCAACCGCAATATCGACAAAGTAGAAGTAGATACCGGCTATATTTATATTCCAGTACCACTCCCATATGAATTAAAAATCGAAAAAGCTGACGAAATCATGAAAGAAATTACTAAAAATCTTCAGAAAACCGACCTTACTCTCACCGCAGATTATCAAGGCCTTTCCAAAATTGATAATTCCGCTATGAATTATCAAGTAGTAGTCACTTGCGATCCCATCAACCGTCTCCAAGCCCGCCGCAACTGCCTCCACACCATCGTCAAAACCTTGGAAGACCATAGGATTACTATTCCGTATGAACAACTTGATGTGCATACTAAATAAGCAACTTGCAATTTTAATTTTGCTTGTGCTATAATAAGGTTATGTTAAGGTCAAAGCAAAGTAATTTTGTAAAAATCTTATTCTTTTCTGTACCCTTTGCCCTCTTAATGGGGGGGGGGG
>JAZRSM010000020.1:0-1953 GCA_045651545.1 Candidatus Nanosyncoccus sp. | reverse complement strand
ACATGGCTACGATCCGACTTGGATTCCGATTGTACGCGCAAGTGTCATGCAACAATGTTCGTTGTGGACTATTCCCTTGAACCACTCTGATAGTTCCGGCTTAATGATATGGGTCGAAGGTGTACCGTTTTCAGGAAGGTAGAAGTTTTTCTTATCGAAGATTATGGGTAGTTTGCTTTGAGCGCCTGCTAAGGATAGCCTTAAACCTGATTCACCTGCCAACATTGGTCGATATGGAAGAGACTTGATAATTTCATAAAGTTTTTTATGGCTGCATTCAGTCTTTGAGAGCGAGTCCGACGCAGGAGTTTGACCCTCGGGAAGGATCGTCAGTGCTCCAGCACATTCACCACCGATAGCCTCAAGCAACGGAAAATCGTCACTCTCTAGAAGTCCTAAAAAAGATGCTATTCGTTGCCGTTGGGATTCCTCAGGGAGAAGTCCCGCAAAGAAGGGCCGTAATTGGCGTTTCCCGTATGGATCAGCGCGAAGTGGAAGAGCGTGAGATATTGGAACGGCTTGTTGGGATTTAAGATATTCGCAGTCGTATGTAAAAAGTTCGTCACCGTCTTCAAGTAGATCGTAGCTTCCGACGGTATTGTTATCCCAAAATATGACTAGTCTGCGTTTAATTGGAATATTCATATCGGTTACCATCATTTAGGTTCGTTTAATGCAATTGAAATGCCGAGCATTTGGAGCACCATTAGTACTTTGCCGATTTGGCATGTCTCTTTCCCGGCTTCGATATCAACGATAAAACGAATTCCTGTACCACAAGCCATAGCCAACTGGGGTTGTGTCATTCCTTGTGATTTGCGGTTTTTTTGGATGATTAAGCCAATTTCTTTTACTGTCATACCTGCTCCTTAATTTACCGAGCGGTATATTATCATATCGGAGAAGGTTTTTCAAGTGTAAATTTACCGAGCGGTAATTCAGTTCTCGTTGTCATCAATTTTCGTATGATAGCAGGATGTGAGAATTGGGGATGCGTAATGTGATACGTAATCAAACTTCAGGCCTTATATTTGAGACACTTGTAGTTCGAGATTTGTGTAGCGTCGAGTGATAAAATCTCCATATTAAATTCCGTCTTCACCTTCTCCATCGGATTTATGTCGCCGCCAATCTGGATGCCGTTTCCATGTGTGCCAGTAATTTTAAAAAGAAGGGTAGATTTCAATATCAAGTCACGGAAATCCAAGGTTTCTTTATTAAAAATTTGGAGATCTGGAGTTTAGTGGGATGTTCAGAAGAAAGCTTGGATTCTGGAATTAAATCTGATTTTACGTATTTTGGGAAGGTATATTAACTCCGAGCGTTTGGGCTCTCGCTACCGCTCCGCAGCTTCGCGATGTTAAACGACAATTAGAGGTCTTGAATTTTATTTAGGGGCTGCCTTCGGCAGATTGAGATTGTACACCAACCTATTTAATCTTGTTATGGCAGGATTTTATAAGTTCGATCAGTTCAAAGACGAAACTACACGTCAGCGAAACTCGAATAGTTAGTGCGAAGCACATATTATTCAGCGGAGCGGTAGCGAGAGCCCCGCTGATCGGAGTTTGCTAATCCACAATTCTAACACTTATCTTCTTATAGCCTTACGAAGTATATTGTAAGAGTATTAGCACAGTATAGTCACAGTACCCGCGTGCGAAAAAAAATTAAAATACCCCCTTGCGCGGATGAAAAAGATTTAGTATACTATGCACCCGTTGACCCGAAAGGGCGGCATTGATCTTTGAAAGTCGATATTGGAGAAAACAGTAATGTTTGTGTGAGGAGCTAGAGAATCCCGCGAGGGATTTTCAAACTAAAAACTTTCTTTTTCTGAGAGTTTGATTCTGGCTCAGAACGAACGCTGGCAGCGTGGATTAGGCATGCAAGTCGAACGGGATCACCGAGGTAGCAATACTAAGGTGTGAGAGTGGCGGATTGGGGAGGAAC
>JAZRSM010000019.1:0-48912 GCA_045651545.1 Candidatus Nanosyncoccus sp. | reverse complement strand
CGTCTATCTACTAACTAATGCACAATATAGCTCTATCACAGGTACTAACGTAGAAGCCCTAGGCGTCTCCCCACTCACATGCTCTAGAACCTCCAGTGCTCCTATGACTTATTCCTGTACTGTTCCAGCTACCTTTACTGGAGAATACTACATCTATGTTAAGTCCCCTAAATACGACAAAGTCTATGCTACTACTCTTACTGTTAACCCATCCTCCTTCCATTCTTTAACTACCATGCAACAACTAGCTACCTACCCACAATACTGTATGGAAGCTAATACTCCATCTGCCTCCGCCACACACGAGGACTTAGATGGCACCCATGCTAATGATGATGACTATGTTCCTACGGTCACATTAACTGATACCCGCGATGGAGAACAATACAAGGTTAGAAAGCTTGCCGATGGCAAATGTTGGATGGTAGACAATCTTAGGATTTCTGGCAGAACCTTAACGCCTACAGATTCGGATGTTGCTTCTGATTTCGTGCTTCCTGCATCATCTACGAGTGGGTGGTGTAGCACTGCTGATGCAGCTTGCGCCAACACGGCAAACGTCTTAGATGCTGGCAATGCTCAACATCCAGAATATGGGACATATTATTCTTGGAACGCTGCGACGGCGGGAACAGGGACCTATAGCACAACAGTTGGGGCAGTAAGTTCAATTTGTCCTAAGGGCTGGCACTTGCCGAGCGGAGGGAGCGGTGGTGATTTCCAGACGCTATACACGAAATATAGTAGTGCCACTGCTATGCTGTCCACAAATGGGACCAAAGGACCGCAATTTGTACTATCTGGATTGCGTAATGGTAGCAGTACTGAGAGCCAAAATAGTTACAGCCTGTATTGGTCTAGCACTCCACACAGCAGCGATAGTCGTTTCTCGTATGACCTTCGCCTAAATAGCTCCACTGTCGATTACACGTATTATGATAATAAACGCTTTGGACTTGCAGTGCGTTGTATCGCCAGTGATTTCTGGTCTATAAACTATATGCAGCAGATGACACCACAAATTGCTGCGGCCGCCACGACCCCAAATACCGACGCCCCTGCTCCAGATACGACTGGTGAATATCAGGGGAACAAGGCTTACGTCCCACAACGTACATTAACCGACATTAGAGACGGAGAAACTTACCGCGTCCGTAAGCTCGCCGACGGTAATGTCTGGATGACTGAGAATCTAAGAAAATCACTTGCTGCTGGCGAAATTTTGAAGCCAGAGACAACAGATGTAGGAACTAATACTACTGTAGCAGAAGACACACAGTCATCAACGCAGCCAAAAACTGGAACTAGGTCAGACGGTACGGCATTTGATAATTATAACTGGGGTCAAAGCCCTACGACGCAGGCAAGCACTGATCGCTGGCTTTCACGTGGTTCTCTTGGCGCTACTGGTAATTTGCTAGAGTCAGAGTATGCTGCTTATGATCGTACTGGAGAAAATCAAAAAATAGGCATTTATTACAACTGGTACGCAGCAACAGCTGGATCTGGCAATTGGAACACGATTACAAATATAAATGTCTCGGCTTCTATCTGTCCGTCAAATTGGCAACTTCCGCGTGCTACTGGGTCTGGTTCATTCACAAATCTTATCGTAACTACATATGGTTATGCCGTTGGTGGTAAGTCCGTGCCTGGAGTGTTAGATACCTTAGCTGCAATGTACGTTTTTCCTTTCACTATGCCGCTTTCTGGGCTTATTTCCTACGTTGATGGAACGGTTTCTAGTAACATACTTTACCTCTGGACCGCTGAAGGTCAAAAGGATGCGCCTAATGGCACAATGACCTTTGCTTTACGTGCTGACTCTCAAAGTGTCCAAGCGAGAGAATCGCACATGAAACAATACGGTTTTCACGTTCGTTGCATAGTAAAATAACTAAGATTTAACAAAGCATCTAATACTAAAACCAGAAGGCTTACTCACGCTAGGAGTGCTTGCTACTTCAAGGTATGGCGCTTGTCCTGTCGAAATTAAGAGGTTAACTGCCCCATTAGGATTTGAGTAAACTTGTTTGGTCCATAGAGCTGTTCGATGTAATTTATCGATACCGCCGTATGCGTGCTCATAAACACCCGTAGTATTTATGGAAAATGGAAAGCTTTTTAAAGCTGCACTATTAGCGAGAGTATTATTGGTATTCCCCAGATAAGTTAGTATCAAATTACGGTTATTGTTTGTGATTGGTATTGTGAAGCCCTTTGGGCAAATTGTGCTACTAGTAATAGCATTCGTCGTGTTGAAGCTATATGTTCCTATTCCTGCCGTAGCTGTAACGAAGTTATAATAGCTACCATTTTTCTGTGCCTCTCCATCGTAAGTGTTTGACGTATTATTATCATAATAGCTATGTGGCGTATCAATTTCTTCAGGAGTTGGAGATATCGACGCCCACTTTGTCCCAGTCGTAGTCTGAGTCGTGTGGTTTGGCAGCCATGTAGTTGTCACATCTGAATTTGCTGGGGTGATCTGGGTAGTGGTAGCGGTAATAGTATTGTTGCTAGAGTCGTATTTGCCAACATAATTACCTGAAAAGACTAGTCTTAAGTTTTCCGTCATCCAGACATTACCGTCGGCGAGCTTACGGACACGGTAGGTTTCTCCGTCTCTAATGTCGGTTAATGTACGTTGTAAGACATTAAAATATAAGGCTTTAAGACTACAATACAAATCCTAGTTTAATGACGGGCTAGCTCAGCAAGAGTTTGATAAATCCTTTGATGTCTTTTAATCCTTTATTACTGTCTGGCTCGATGAATAGGCGTTTGTCGGAGATGAAATCAAGAGTCTTAACATGGCGATAAACGTTTTTTATGAGTTCTTTTAGCAGCTCTTCGTCCGCGTCATTATATTCATAAACTTTGTCGTGAACG
Organism: Candidatus Nanosyncoccus sp.; assembly: GCA_045651545.1. GTDB lineage: Bacteria > Patescibacteriota > Saccharimonadia > Saccharimonadales > Saccharimonadaceae > Nanosyncoccus. The sequence continues at coordinate 46,020 of JAZRSM010000019.1, read as the reverse complement.
GTGGCTTCGTCATCTGGCACGACGAAGAGGATGTGGGCTTTTTCTATCTTGTAGTTCTTAAATTCTGGACTTAAATTTAGGAGTAGTTTATAGAAACCGAGTTGGAGCTTGTATTTATAAAGTGTAGGATGGGAGTCCCACTTATTATCTTTGAAGCCAGAGGTCTTAAAGTCGTAAATTTCGATAGTTTTGGCATCTTTATTAATATGGATATGGTCGATTTTACCAGTGAGTGGAATGTCGCCGAGTGATAAATGGTCATGATATAAGTTAACCTCAGCGCGAGCATTTTCGTCGCGGAGAAGGTTGCCAAATTTCTTTAATGAGGCTTTTAGCGTGCCTAAACCGCGCTCGCGAAGCTCTTCGGTGTCTTCTTCTGGTACAGAAGCATTCTCGAGCTCGGATTCGTAGAACTTGAGTGCGTCTTCGTCGGACAATTTTTCATTAGTGACTTTTTCAAAAGTGGCGTGGACGAGATTACCAAAGGTAAGAGATTTGGAGTATGATTCGTCTGGAGCGCGCAAAATGCGATTTTTGTAGAAAACTTGTGGACCACTATAAGAAATATCAATAAAGGAGGTGAGGTCGGTGGCGGAAAGTGCGTAGTTTTCGAGACGCTTTAGTAAAATTTCTTTGAGGTTGCCGTCTGGACGGACATAGCTTGATACCCAAGAAGTTTTAAGATCGGATAGGAGCTCGTCCTCTGGTAAATTGGTGTAATGTTTCTCGACTTCTTGGAAGCCAGCGGGTAGGTATGGCGAGATGATTTTGTCGTCTTTTTCGTATTCGGCAAGATACTGTAAGCGAGCAGGAGCTTTGCCAGAGAAGTCTTTTTTAGAATTGGTCATATAGAGATGTGACTTGGCGCGAGTAAGGGCGACAAAGAAAAGGCGCAAACATTCGTCCTCGGTAGTGCCGGTATGACGGATGGGAACAAGGTTTTGCGGCAAGACGAGCATACTGTTGTTCCCCTTTGCGTTGCCCCATGAGCGGTCGTCGGTAGCAATAATGAAAACATATTCAAATTCTAGACCCTTGCTCTTATGTGCGGTGAGAATTTGGACGGAATCGGCGGAATCTTGATACGGGCTAGTGTTGACGAGTGGAGCATTAGCGCTTTCGTAATCATCGACAAAGACGATGAGGTCTTTTAGTTTGGGTGACTTAGCAGTGGTATGTTTGATGATAGCTTCGCGCAGAACGGAGAGATTTTCATAAAGCTCAAAAGTGGAATAAGAATCTTCGGCCTTGGAATAATATTCTAGGAAGGCGGATTTCTTACCCTTTTCGTATTCGGCGGTGCCGACTAAGTAATCTAAGAATAACTCAAGTGGAGTATTGGCGGCGAGCGTAGTGAGTTTGGCGAGGAAGTTGCCGATGTTTTTTAGCTTCTCATCTTCGCTCTCTCGCAAATAATCGAGCGCAGGTTTTTTCTGAATACGAGAGACGGCGGAGACGGCTGAAATTGGGTTGATTTCAAAGAATGGGAAAGATAAAATTTCGAGCAGAAGCGCGGCAGGATTTTTGCTGAGACTAAGTTCATAAATAAAGCGAGAAAGAGTTAAAATTTGGTGGATTTTGTCATCTTCAAAAAGATTGTCGCGCTTTTCGTAGGCGATATTAATTTCGGGATAAGCTTTCAAATATGGCAAAAGTGGCATCACGTATTTGTGCTTTGGAGTGATGACAGCAATTTGCTTTTGGGAAACACCAGATTTGACTAAATTGTGAATCTCTTCGGCGACAAAATGGTGTTCGGCAGAAGACTCCAAAAATTCGTGGCGAGCAACCTGGGCTTTTCCCTCTTTTTTGGCGACAAGTTTTTTAATGATGCCGCGAGCTTTGGCGAATGATTCGGTGATTTGTTCGTGGATACGATAGGATGTTTCAAGGATTTCGGATTGACTGCGATAGTTTTCGAGTAAAGTGATAACTTTGGCATTGTAATGTTGCTGATAATCAATAATATTGGAGACGTTGGCACCTTGGAAAGCGTAAATAGCTTGGTCGTCATCGCCGACGGCCATGATATTTGGCTTTTCGTAATCGGTAAGGAGGAAAATTAGTTCTGCTTGAGCGGTGTTAGTATCCTGAAATTCGTCAAGCAAAATATATTGGAAGCGTTCTTGGAGCGTCAACTTAAAGCCTTGGTCGGTTTTTAAGATTTTAATAGACTGTTCAATCATGTCAGCGAAATCATAAAGCCCAGTTTCTTCTAGGTATTTTTCGTATTGTTGCATGACATGAGCTAGGCTCAGTAATTTTTTATTGGCGACACGATTTGAAAGGCGGTAATCACCATTTTCGTCAAGTTCAAAACGGTCTCTCTTCCATTTAGTGAGAGGAGAGATAGAAGGCTTGTCCTTTTCTTGCTCGGTCTTAATAATGGAGCTAAGTTCATAAAGCAAGGTGTTGGCTTCTTTTTCGATGTTGCCAGCGATAGGCGTGGTGCTAGTTTCGGCGGCAAGAGTTTCCATGATTGGCTGATAGACTTCTGCTACGCCAACATCAAATTTCATGCGTGGAACGATGTTTTTGAGATGCTCGTTTAATAATGGATTAAGTCTCTCGGTAGTCTCAATATTGTCCTTGGCGATTTTTTCGAGGTCGGTACCAGTTAATCTGGCGTTTTTGGCAGAAGAGATAGTTTCGATAAGGTCGGAAGTGTTGGCGGATTTAAGAATGTCAAAAGTATTAAGGCTGTCTTGGATGGACTTAATGATTTTGTATTGGATAACGCCATCAATTACAGAGTCGAGGTTGCGGTCAAATTCGGTAGCGTAATTTTTGTATTCGGCGAGGATAGTAGAACCAAAAGCATGATAGGTGTGAATATGGACCTTGGCAGCGGCGGAACCGACCATAGAAAAAAGACGGTCACGCATATTCTGGGCGCCTGGATCAGTATAGGTAAGACATAAAATTGACTCAGGATTAGCGTCAGTGTTTTTTAAAATATATTCAACTTTGGACGATAAGAGCTGAGTCTTGCCAGTGCCTGGGCCTGCTAAGACTAAGAGCGGACCACTCAGGTATTCAACGGCTTCTTTTTGAGCTTTATTTAGTGGCATAATATTCCTTTACGGTATTAATGATATCGTTTATGAGGTTGGCTGATTCTGGGATGATGAATTCTGGATAATTATTTAGCGAATTAATAACTGTGATGCTTTCGGTGGTTTCGAAGGTTTTTGCGGTATCTTGTGATGTGGTTTTTTCTACCAGTGCGGTTTTTAGTTCTCTGCCAAAGCGAAAGTTGCGACCTTTCTCGGTGCAAGACAAGACGAGGTCGGCGGCGCCGCAAGAAAGCCGTAAAGTGTTAGGGTTAGCATGGTTTAATTCTAGAATTTGTTTCATTTCGGCAATTGCGGTTTCTAGATATGACATAGGAGCGGCGGTAGAGCCTGTCTCGCCATAAAGTCCAGCGCCGAGTGCATAGATGTTTTTTAAAGCTCCACATAACATAATACCAAGTGTATCGTCAGTGTATTCTAATTTAATGTTTTCGGTAGAAAAAATATTTTCGGCGGTTTCGGAGCTGGTGGTAAAAGTGATAGTATGGTTAGTTTGGTTTTCAGTTTGGTTTTCGGCGCTCTCAATTTCATTGGCAAAGCCGGCACCACCGAGAGCGGAGATATTTTTAAAATCTTGAAATGGTTTGAGACTGACAAAGCCTTTGCTCGCGATAATGAGCGGGGTGTCTTTGTCTAATTCTGGGAGGATATTTTTTGTGGCGGAGCTTGGCGCAGTAAAAATATTAAGGTCGGAGCCATTTGTGGTGTCGTGTAAAGTTATATCAGGATATTTGAATGGGTCGTAAAATTTGATTTCGTGGCCATTGTCTCTTGCGATATTTGCAAGTGCTGAGCCAAAAACACCTGCACCTAAAAATGTGATTTTCATAAGATTATTATAGCACTTTTGTGGGTCGGATTTTTCGAGGATGACGAGATTTTTGTATATTAGATTTTTTCGAGAATGATAAGATTCTCGAGATGTGGAGTACGTGGGAAAAAGTTGAATGGGGTAACGGAAGTGATTTGATACTTGTTGGAATCTAACAAAATTTTAACGTCGCGAGCTTGAGTAGCGGGGTTGCAAGAAAGGTAAATGATAGTTGGTGGGGTAACTTCGATAAAACGGTCAAGGAGCTTTTTGTCGCAGCCGGCGCGAGGAGGGTCAACGATGACGGTTTGGTCGTTTGTGATATAGTTTAAACAATTTTCAGAATTCTCTAGAATAGCTTGGACTTGAAAACTCTGTTTCTCGCTGTTTTTCATAAGCTCGGAAAAGGCGAATTTATTACATTCGACGAGAGTTAGATCTTTGCCTCCTGCGACGGAAAGACCGATAGTGCCAACGCCAGCATAAAGGTCGAGGACTTTATTTGTCTTAATATGCTTTTTAATTTCTGTAAGTGCCATTTCATAGACTGGCAAGTTGATTTGGAAAAAGCCATTAGGCGAATAGGAATATTCTTGCCCTAAAATAGTGTCGGTGAGATTGTTGAAAGTTGGGTGAGGCTTGCCGTTCTCATATAGGCCGCCAGATACTTCGCCGTTCTGGTTGCAGCGAAGAAGTAAGGACTGGTATTTCCTGGCTTCTTCGTGATTTGCGTTTAAACCACCTACGATTTTTAAAGCGGCGGTTAGAATTTCGGGACGCTCGATAGAGGAGCTAGTAATAGGAACCTTTTTGTGGGAGCCGCGTTCGTGGAAGGCGAGGGAGATTTTGTTTGTTTCGTTGTCCCAGTAGAGAGAGTATTCCATTTTGTTACGATAGTAGAAATCGTTGCTGTCGGTTTGGACTTCGTTTATACTTAGTTTGATATTAAACTGATTGAACTGTTCTATTAATAGCTCTTGCTTTTGCGTGAGCTCGTAGTCGTAATCCATGATTTGCCATGGGGAGGTGGAGAGGTAGCAAGGGTCCTTTGGCGCGACGCGATGTGGTGAGGGGTTTTCTATCGCTTCTGCGATAGCTTCAAAATAATGAGATTTAGACTTTGTAACTTTGTATTTAGTAACGGTTTCGCTAGGTAGAGCATTCCAGAAAAAGCCTTTTTTGCCATCTTCTGCGCTTCCTATTCCCTGACCACCGGGGATAAGCTTTTCGATTTTGATATGGGAATTTTCAATGGTGATGGATTTCATGGTAGGACTAATTATTCGTAGCGGAGGGCGTCGATTGGATTTTGTTTACTAGCGCGGTAGGCTGGAGCAGTGCCAGCGATAAAGGCAATCAACATGATGATACCCGTAATGACAAGCATATTGATTGGGCTAAAGACGACAAGGTTGAAAGTTGGGAAATCTTCGAGGAAGGTCTGGTGAGCAAGAGCGTTGGCGGCGTAGCCAATAAGCATAGAAATAAGGATGCCAATGACGGAGCCCCAGAAGCCAAGCATGATTGCTTCCATGGAGAAGCTGAGAAAGATTTTGGTGTCGCTCATACCCATAGCTTTTTCGAGACCAATTTCACGGGTGCGTTCTTGGACGGACATGAAGAGTGTATTAATAATGCCAATAGCGGCGGCGAGCAGAGCGATTGCGCCAAAGATATTAAAGACTACGAGAACAACATCGAAGAAGCTCTGGACCATAGTGGCAGCATCAGCAACGGACATAGTGGTAAAGCCTAAATCTTCGAGGTCTTTTTTGATTTGGTCAGTTTTTGCGGGGTCGATTTCGGCGGTAACGAGGGAGGTGCGGTTTTTGACGGTTTCGTCAACGCCTACTGCATAAAGGTCGTAAAGAGCGGTGGCAGTAGAATTGTTGATACGAGCATCGCCAGAAACGGACATGACGCTAGGCGCTTCGATGCCGACGATAGTAGCGGTAACTTCGGCAATGCAATCATTCGGATCGGCTACGGTGTAGCATTTAATTGGCTGTTTAACACCAAAAGTAACAGTTTGTCCAAGTGCGTCTTCGTTTGAGTTAAATCCTAGGACGGGGACGAAATTTTCGGCAATCATAACTTCGCGCTCTGTCGCTTCAGCCTTGGTTTGGCGGCCAGCAGAAAGGTCGGCGTGGATACTGTCGGTTGGCATGGTGGCGACGGTTAATTTGTAACGCTTGTCGGTTTTGTCGCTAGTGATGTATTCGGCGGTGGCGATTTTGTAAGGCTTAGCAGAGAGGACGCCATCAACGGCGCGGATTTTTTCGAGATCCTCGTCAGTAATAACGGTGGAGTCGCCAGCGGATTTTTCAGCGTTGTATTCTTTTGGCTCGCTAGAGCCGCCCATCATAGATTCGAGTTGGTCGGATAAATTGGCAGGGGCAATTTCAATGAATGAATCGCCACCAAGTGATTCTAGTTGTCTGTCGATGAAGTCATTAACGCCAGTATTAATAGCGTTGCTTAAAATAATAGTAAAACTACCAATGAAAATCGCAAGAATAGTCAAGAAGGTACGGGTTTTGTTTCTTAATAAATTATGATTAGCGGTAATGATGATGTCTGAAATTTTCATATTAGTTCCCCTTCTTTTCGTTAGCTTTTTTGACGCGAGCGGCTTCTTTTTCGCGACGCTCACTAGATTTCTTCTGGAGGTCTTTTCTAACTGTCTGGTCGGCGATGATTTGTCCGTCAGAAATACGGATAATGCGGGAGCAGAGCTTAGCTAAATCTTCATCGTGGGTAACGATGATTAAAGTGACACCCTTTTCGCGATTTAATTTAAATAGAAGGTCGGTGATTTTGTCGCCCGTGGCAGAATCGAGGTTGCCGGTAGGTTCGTCGGCAAAGATAATGTCAGGATTATTGACGATAGCACGAGCGATACAGACGCGTTGTTTCTGTCCGCCAGAAAGATTTTTGGCTTTGTTTTTAGCCTTCTCGTCAAGATCGACGGTTTTTAGGGCGGCTAGGGCTAGATCTTTTCGTTTAAAGCGGCTGGTTTTGGCAATTTTTAACGGTAAGAGGACATTTTCTAGGACGGTGTCATTAGCATTCATGAAGAACTGCTGGAAAACGAAGCCGAATTCGCGGTTGCGCAAGCGATTTAAATCGCGTTTTTTAAGTTTGGTGGAATCTTCGCCGTTAATGAAAATCTGACCTTTGGTAGGCTTATCTAAGAGTGCAAGAAGATGCATTAAAGTTGATTTGCCAGAGCCAGATTTGCCAACAATAGCGACAGATTCGCCTTTTTCGATTTTAAAACTAAGATTTTTTAGGGCGGTGAAAGCGGCGGAGCGCTTGCCATAAACTTTGGTTAAGTTTTTTACCTCAATAATTGTATTCATATTGGTTAATATTATACCATAGGTTGACTTTTTTGACGAAGTGTGGTATAATAGAATTATAGGATTGTATATGTAGACTAAGCGTCTTAAACAAACAATAGAACATTAAAAGGAGGGATTAGTCATGAAGGTTAAGGTTATTTCTTTGATGCTGATGGTAATTATAGGTATTAGTTTAATGGCTTGCGGAGATGTTAGCGCTAAAAGTGATTCTGGGATTTTTGAACCAATTGATTCTACCATGCCAGAAGTGACAGAGTATGGACCAATTGAAGGCGTTCCAGCTGGAGCTGAATTCGTAGCGAGGTCTGAAGCTATAACGGAAGTTGAGGTTACGGAATCCACTGCTGAAGTGGATATTACTGAAGTCGACCCTGCCGACGCGGAAGGTGAGGAATACACGGGTAGTCTTTATACTCTTCCAGTCGCAAAAAAAGGCGAAGAGTGGTCAGAAGCTCAACTTGATGAATACCTGGCTTCGTCGAAGGCATTCAAAAAAGCTTATGATGGCGAAACGTTTGACTTTGATACGTTTATGAAGGTGTTAGGGTTCGAATATGTTAGCACTATCGAGGATGGCAAGATTGTTGCCAATCAGTACTACTATGAGCGTGGAAAATACAAAATTATGTGTTTTCCAGTTCATGCCGATAGAGTATTCTATATTTACGTAGATAACGGAATTGAGTCGATATATATTGAAGAATACTATATGGGATATGATGGAGATATTACGATTCAGTGTTCAGGAATGCCAAAGGACAAAATGAAAAATGGATTTAGTCCAGCTATGGTGAAAGGTGTTGCAGCGTCTTTAGACTATTTGGTCCATTCTAAAAATAAGGATTGTGCCAGATTGCCTTATTATACAGAGTATAGTCTCTCTTATGGAGGTGAAGGTTCGTTTCTTTATAGAGAATATAATCCTTTAGACGTGAAACTCAAAGTTGTTAATCGTGAAAATCCCTATCTACACTAGCTAAAACGCCCTAATACTAGGGCGTTTTTTCTTGGTCTATTATCAAAAAGATTATGCTATAATGAAAATAGCTAGGAGCTTTATGCAAAACGAAGAAATACCGCAATATAATGTTCAGAATGATAATAAAAAGACGCAAATTTTGCCAGCACTAGTGGCGGTTTTTGGGTTTTTGGCATTGATTTTTCTGATTTCTACGATTGCGCTTGCGGTGACTAGACCAGCAGTGGAAAAAACTTCTTCGCAAGAAATAGAGACTATTACGACGTCTGCGACAGCAGAGGTCTTGCGCTTTTTACCTAGTAAAATAGAAAATCCTATAGAGGGTGAACCATATAAATTTGGTCCAATTATATATAATATGGATGGACATCAGGTTTTAGCAGCGTTTACTAACCCTACTAAAGCCAATATGACACTCGATGTAAATTGGGAATTTGCGGCAAGTTATTATGAGACTAGCTCAACCCGAGTAGACCAGGAAACGTTTAGAATTTCGACAGAAAAGCCTGTAGCGGACATATTGATTGGTCGGGCGAGTAATAGTAAGCTTGACGACATTTTGCTAATGTTGCGGACAGACGGAAGAGTTGTATATATGCCAGTAAGAGAAAGCTTAGTAAAATACAGTTTTAAGGTCTATGGTGAGCTTGAGGGTGTAAGTGATGTGGTGAAATTTTATAAAGTTAACGAGGATATTAACGGCGAGTTGATAGAGACTGTAATGGCGCAAAAGGCCGACGGAAGCATTATAGATTTAAGGGCTCAGCTTCTGAAAATTGTTGGAAAAGATATAAAATAGAAAAAAAGCAAAAAATGTGGTAAAATGGGGGCTATGTTGGACCGTCGCCAAGTGGTAAGGCAACGGGTTTTGGTCCCGTCATTCGCAGGTTCGAATCCTGCCGGTCCAGCCACAGAAAGATGAAAATACTTATCCGCATAGGCGGTTTTTTGTTTGTCAGACAGTGACGGTGCGATTTCTAAGTTCGTCGAAGACGATTTTTTGATTATCGATGGCCGGTTCGATGGTGGCGATAATTTCTGGATTGTCGTAAATGATAGTTCTTAAGTTTGATTTTGGTCCGAGAGGATAAAGGTCGGTTGGGTCATAACTAGCTAGAAATTCCATATAATCAAATAAATCTAGTACAGCAACAACAGTTTCTTTTTTGTATCCAGAATAGCGGGCGATGATTCCGGCATAAGAGTTGTCGAGCGGATGTTCGTCGTAGTGGCGAGCAAGAGCAATGGATGAGCCAGAACGGGTGAGTAAGTTATTTGCATCCATCCATTCGATAAGTGAGACATAGGCGCTATATTTATACATTTCATTTACAAATGGTTCGCCACCGCGAGTCGGGTCTTTAAAAATTTCTTCGGTTTCGTAGCCTTTTTTGATAAGCGAAGTATCAGCCCCGCTATAGTTTACGTAGGCGCTACCAGAAATCCAACGTGACATTCTAGGGTCTTTGGCAACTTCGTCTGGGTCGCCGCTCCAACCGTTTTCATTTTCGGTAAATTCCGTGCAGACTCTTTCGGTGCGATTTGCAATTGCTTCAGAACAAGGATTTAAACGACCATGGATGAAGTCGGTATTTGCGAGGAGTTCAGCATTTGCTTGGTCAGAAACGCCAAGTTCAGATGTGCGCTGACCGTTCATCTGGATAAACATATAAAGTGCACCATTTAAATTAACAACTGGTTGTTTTTCGTAATCGGTCTTAAGATCAAGCATGCAGGTGCCTGGATCTTCGTCGTTTTTGGCACCTTCACTGCCAGCATTGCTTGCGCTGGTAAGGTTTGGCCAGCCAGTTTTGTAGCCAACGTATTCAAAGTTGGTGAGACGGCTATATTTCCATTCGCTAGGCTTACTAAAGTCATAACGGCGATAATAGATTTTATGTTCGATTCCGTTTTCGTCTTTTTCTAGGATAAGATTTCCGTTCTCGTCTCTCCTTGGTAGGATTTGGTATTGCCAATCAGATTCGCAACCGTGCGGTTCATTAATGCCTTCTTTTCCGCCTGTTCCCCAGTGACTTGGTAGTTCGTTCTCTGCTTCGTTGGTTGGTATGTTGCCATAATCAACGTCGCTTTTGGCGCGGCCGGTACCGTCTTTGTATTCGGTTATATCTGTAATATGCCCCTCATTACGATCGAAATCAATGTAGAAATCTGAATAGTCGCCATATTCTGAATATTCGCCTGGGGCAACTTCGTCTGCGTTAATGCCATAGATATATCCGCCTTCGTCTTTGCGGAGATTGGCGACATCATTGAAGATATTAGCAGAGACGCGTGTAACAGACTGCTTGTCAAAGGTCTGAGGATTGACGCAGTTAGCCGAGGCAAATGCACCAACGGAATTGCCAAAAACGCAGTCACCATAGTTTAGTTCGAGACTAGTCTCGGAAAGCGCACTGGAAGTAGGAAGGATACTTGTAGCGGCGTTTTTTAGGACGGTGCCGAAACTAGAAATGGCTGAGGATAGAGATGTGGCAGTGTTCGATGTAACAAACGGGATTAAGCTATAAGCGATGCTACCAAGGAAAGTGTGTCTAGATGAAGTATCAAGAGGGCTCTTAGTGGTGCGGTCGTATTCGGCTTTTTCGGCGATAACTTCTTGTTGTGCGCGATAGGCGGTTTTTACAGCGTTGGTGTCGCCGGCCATAGTAGCGGTGACGGAATTAAACATTTTGTTGGTAATACGGTCAACGGATGTATACAACACTTCGCCGATAGATTCATCGGCATTGCCTAGGTCATTACTTTTTTCTAGCATTTGATTAAATCTGGCAACGGCTGGTTCGATAGCGGAAACTGCAAGACTGGTAGCTCCTTCGGTTTGTTCGCCAAAGAAGCCTTTAATTTTGTCGGCTATGTTTGTGATCCAACCTTTTACTTTGGTAAACATTCCTCTGACCGTCTCAATGAAACCTTTTCCGTCATGGCTATTAGTATTATTAACATAGACGCAGGTTTCGGCTTCAGTTTTTTCATCGCCGAGGTTGTTATAGCCTGGGTTACCAGTTTCGCCTAGGTTGGCCTGAGCGTTAGTGTTCAAGATAATCTCACTATCTTGATTGATTTTAGTTTGACTGCCGCTAAAAAGATAGCGCATACTTTCGGTGGCAAGACCGCCAGCTTCGGAAATAATATTAAGTAAAGCATTTAAAGGTGCTTTGTTGCCAAAGCCGGCAATGGTTTTGTCGTCTGCTTCCATGACGGCGGCGCCAATATTCATCTGCTCGACGGTTTCCGCAGCGTTAACGACGCTACCAGCAACAACGGCGGCCGAATCGTAACCGCAGCCTTCACTCTTTGATGCTTTGACTGAGCCTTCAACAAGCTCTTCGAGCTCTTCTCTGGAAACGCTTTTAGTGTCGCTACCACCACCGTTTTTGGCAGTTTTGCTAGCAATAGTCCTAATAACACCTTCTTTGTTGGCGTCATTATCTGGTGATTCATTCCAATCTTTCCAAGTGTTAAGATTAATGCCTAGAGTGTCTTGGGTTTGGCTGGCGGTTTGACTACCCCAAGCGCCTTGACCACCACGATAAGAATCAGTAGCGGCAATATATTCATTTTTGGCGGCGAAGTTTTTGCTAATGTTGGAAAAAGGCTCAACTTTATCTTCTGCTTTTGCGCCAAGTAAAATAGCAAGTTCAGTGATGCGTTCTTCCCTAGTTTTCCCTTCGGCGCCACTATCGGTGACGAGGAGTCCAGCGTCGCCAATAGACTCGTCAACGTAGACATGACCCGTGATAGCGGCGTCTGAGACATAATAAGTTTTACTACTGTCATAATTGGTATGAACGAGGGCTTTTTCGCCATCTACTTCAGTATATTCTAGGCCAGCTTGCCTAAATGATTCGATTTGATAGTCAGAAAAACTCATATTGTCGAACACAGTCTCTCCATATTCTGAGGAACCAGTAGCGTTGCCAAGTTGAGCATTGTTAATCTGAAAATCGGTAATAGTGTGATTATAAGCAACGGAAGTATCCTTTTCTTTGAATAGGGCAGAGATTGCTTTGCCAAGACCGGTTAGAAAAGATGAACCAATAACTCCAAAAACTAGGGCGCCCAGAACCAATCCGCCAACAAGCATAGTTGGTAGAGCTTTTTTAAACTTGGCTTTGCCAGTTGATTTGCCTGGGGTTTGTGATAAGGCATTATCGATAAGACCAGTTTTTTTGGCGGCGCTATATATTTTTCCGCCTACTCCGCCAGTAGCGGCATCGAGAGCTTTTTCGGCGGCTTTGTCCTTGACGCCATCAGCGACTTTTTCGGAGACATTTTTGTCAGCGGTAGAACCGGCTTCGCTAGCGGAATCCTCGCTTTTTCTGAGGAGATTTTGAGCACTATTATTTAGGGCGCTTGCAACAAAATTAGGGCGGATGTCTGGACCTGCCATATTATCATAGGCGCCGCGTGAATTTTGCTCGTCTTCTTCGTCCATACTGGTTATGATTATAGCACTAATTGACTAATTTTACAAAGTGTAACAGGTGTAAATGTGAGGCTATTTTGACCCATTTTTCTTTTTGTAGTCGGCAATGGCGGAAGCTAGAGCTTCGTGACCTAAGACAGAGCAATGGAATTTATGTTTCGGCAGCCCGCCAAGATATTCTTCGATTTCTTCGGCGGTGATATTTAAGGCGTCATCTAGAGTTCTGCCTTTGGCTAGTTCGGATAGAGCAGACGTGCTAGCGATAGCAGAAGCGCAACCATAAGTTTTCCATTTGACATCAGTAATCTTGTTAGCCTTTTTATCGACTTTAATCATCATGAGCATTTGGTCGCCACAAATAGGATTGCCGACGATACCTTTTGCGTCACAGGCATATTTAGTCTCGTCGCCCATCAGGAAGTTGCGTGGATTTAGGAAATGCTCTTTGACGGTGTCAGTGTAAACCCAAGGTGTTCCTGCGGCGAAGCCGTTTGCGGCGGTTTTTACTTGTGGTTTTTTTGATTTTGGTTGTGATTTAGCGTTTGCCATAATAGCTATCCTCCTTTTTGATTTTGCCAGCTTTAAGAGTGCTGATTCCCTGTAACCTTTTGACTATATCCGGTAAGTATTCCATAACATGGTCAACGTCTTGCTCGGTAGAATTTAGTCCAAAACTAAAACGCACAGAGGAATGGGCGATTTCGGCATCGTTTCTAGTTGCCATAATGACGTGGGATGGTTTGCCGTCGCCAGAGGCGCAGGCGGAACCAGTAGAGACGATAATGTCACCTTCGGCATCGAGGTAGAGTTGAATAGATTCACCTTCGGCTGCTTCGAAAGAACAGTTTAAAAGATTTGGCAAGGTAAGCGACAGCTCGCCATTAATGCTTGAGAATGGCACTTCTTCTAAAATGCGTTTTGCAAGAAGGTCGCGAAGAGGGCGAATTTTTTCTGCGTAGATTTCCCAAGTCTTGTGGTTGTTAGCGTGTTTTGCGGCGGCACCAAATCCTGCAATATTGACGGTTTGATAAGTGCCAGCACGGCGACCTTTTTCTTGATGACCGCCGATGATGAAAGGCTTAAATGGTGAACCTTTCTTAATATATAGTGCGCCGATACCGACTGGGCCGCCGATTTTATGTGCGCTAATAGTCATATAATCGATGCCTAGCTCTTTTACATCGATTTTAATTTTGCCAAGAGCTTGAGTAGCGTCAGTATGAAAGAGGGCGCCGTTTTTACGGGCTTGCTCGGCGAGCTTTTTAATATCGTTTATGGTGCCGATTTCGTTATTGGCAAGCATAATGGATACTAAAGAAACATTAGAGCATGAATCTTCCAATGTTTTGATACGTCCGCTTTCGTCTACGGGGATGATGGTAGTTTTGCAGCGGAGCTTGGCGGACTCTAGTAGTGAGGGGTGTTCGATAGCCGAGACAGCAACGTTCTGTCCTGCAAAAATATTAGTAACGGTATTGTTACTTTCTGTGCCGCCAGAAGTAAACAGAATTTCTGAGGGCTCAGCATTAATTAGTTTGGCGATTTCTTCCCTGACTTCTTCTACGATGTTCATGGCCAGATGTCCTGGCGTATGTAGAGCCGAAGCATTGCCAACTAGCTCCATAGCGTCCATCATAGCCATTTTAGCCTCAGGAAGTAACGGCGAGGTAGCCGAATAATCTAGGTATACCATAAGTCTCCTTATTATAGATTAGAATATAGAAAAATAAAAATGGTAATGCTGGTCGCTAGCGGTTATTCGGTACTGACAATTTTGCCGTTACTACTTAAATGTAATATCCTTTGATTTCTGGAGCCTCGGAATTTAAGAGTTAAATCTCGTTCTGCTAGAATAAATGGTCCGTCAATAAGAGCGTCAAGTGATTTTACAAAAGCCCATTTGGCGCCGCCGGCATCTTTTAGCTGCTCATAAGTATAGCCAGAGAAGCTCCAAATATTCCAGCCTAGTTCCTTGCGGCAGAAATCGGCGATTTCTTTGCAAGCTTCGGGCTGTTCAAATGGTTCGCCACCACAGAAGGTGATGCCAGACTGACCTTTGAATTCGCGAAGGCGGTTTTTAATCTCTTCAGTGTCGACTTCAAACCCACCGTTTGGATCCCAGGTCTCAGGGTTTTGGCAGCCTTCGCAGTGACGGTAGCAACCCTGAGTCCAGAGCACGGCGCGCAGGCCAGGACCATTGACGATATTGTCATGTTCCAGTGGCCCGCTTAACCGTATTTTCATCTTATTCCTTTCCTAGTGCTGCTTTTTCGTTAGCTTTTTTGCATTCGCGTGCAGACTTTTCTTCTTTTGAGAATACCCCGTTTTTGTGATTTTCGCAAGCGATATCGCATTTAGAGACAGTGTGCTTGACACGGGCAGCTTCCTCAGCTTTTTTGCCGTCGTTCCAGCGTTCGAGCGAGCCTACGAGGTAACCAGTGATGCGGCGAAGTCTCTCAAAGAGGACGTCTCCGTCGGATTCTAGGCGACCACAAGATGGACAACGATTGCCTTTAATGATGCCAGCAAAGCCGCAGACTGGGTCTCTATCGACTGGGTGGTTAACGGAACCGTACCCAATGCCGCAGTCATGCATTTTGCGAATGACGGCTTCGAAGGCTTCGATGTTGTCGGATGGGTCTCCGTCTAGCTCGATGTAGCTAATGTGTCCAGCGTTACAAAGTGCGTGGTATGGGGCTTCCTTTTCGATTTTGTCGAAGGCGGAAATTTCATAATAGACTGGGACGTGGAAGGAGTTGGTGTAGAAGTCCCTGTCGGTGACGCCTTTGATTTTGCCGTATTCTTTGCGGTCAATCATGGTGAAACGGCCAGCCAGACCCTCAGCAGGGGTGGCAAGTAGGGAGAAATTGAGCTTATATTTCTTAGTGAATTCGTCGGTCTTCTCTCTCATGTGGCTAACGATATCGAGACCAAGTTCTTGACATTCGTCGGATTCGCCATGATGTTTGCCGGTCATAGCAACCAAGGTTTCTGCTAGGCCAATAAAGCCGATAGATAGAGTTCCGTGCTTGATTACGTCGCGGAGTTTGTCATTCCAGCCGAGTTTTTCGGAATCGAACCAGTTGCCTTGACCCATCAAGAATGGGAAGTTTCTGACATGTTGGTTGGCCTGGAATTCGTAGCGCTCGAGGAGCTGGTCTTTGACGAGCTCTAGTTTTTCGTCGAGTTCCTTGTAAAAGCCAGACCAGTCGGCTTCGTCACGTTCTTTTAAACAGATGCCGTGTTTGATGCCGATGCGGACAAGGTTGATAGTAGTGAAGGAACAGTTACCTCTACCAGATACATGGCCGTCAGATTCTTTGAAGCAGGAGCCAAAGACACGAGTGCGGCAGCCCATGGTAGCGATTTCAGTGTCGTAGTCACCTTTCTTGTAATACTGGAGATTGAATGGTGCGTCAATAAAGGTGAAATTTGGGAAGAGGCGCTTAGCGGAAACTTCCATACTGCGTTTAAATAAGTCGTAGTTAGGGTCTTCTGGATTATAGTTGACGCCTTCCTTAACCTTGAAGATTGAGATTGGGAAGATTGGGGTCTCGCCTTTGCCTAGACCGTTCATGGTAGCTTCTAGCAAGTATTTGCTAACTAAGCGACCAGATGGGGTAGTATCGGTACCGAAGTTGATAGAAGTGAATGGAACCTGTGCGCCAGCACGAGAATGCATGGTGTTGAGGTTGTGGATGAAGCCTTCCATGGCTTGGAAAGTTTGCTTTTCGGTATCTTCCTTGGCGGTCTCGATGACGGTTTCTGGAAGCTTGGCTTTTTTAGCTGCGTCATCGTCACCGTAAGTAAGAGTGTCGGCGATTTCGGCTTTAATGTTTTTGCCAGTATATTTATTGTATTTCTCGAGATTACGCTTAAGGGCTTTTCTGTAAGTCTTATCTACGCCTGGCGCCATAGCATAGTCAAAGTTAGGAATACTTTGGCCGCCGTGTTGCTCGTTCTGGTTAGCTTGTAAAATAATGGCAGCGAGAGCGGCATAAGAGCCAATAGAATTTGGAGTGCGTAGGTGTCCATGACCAGTATTAAAACCACCATTTGCGAAAAGCTTTAGTGGGTCGGTCTGGCAGCAAGTAAGGGTGCCAGTAGCATAAAAATCTAGGTCGTGAATATGGATGTCACCATTGTCGTGAGCGGCAGCAAAGCGAGGATCAAGTAAAACGGCTTTGGCGAATTCCTTGGAGCCTTCAGCGCCAAATTGGAGCATCTTACCCATAGCGGAGTTCCCGTCAACGTTGGCGTTGCTACGCTTAATATCAGAATCTTCGGATGCGTCAGCAAGAGCAATTTTTTTGTAGCCTTCCATTAAGTTGGACTTAGCTTCGCGGGTGCGATTTCTTTCTTGGCGGTAAGTAATGTAAGCTTTGGCGGTGCGCTTGAAGCTAGATTCCATCAAAACTTGTTCAACGATATCTTGGATTTGTTCTACGCTAGGAGTTCTAACAGTAATTTCTTTTTCGGCGCGCTCTAAGACTTTTTTAGCAAGTTGCTTAGCGCGGTCTAGTTTGAACTCTTCGGTAGAGCTACCAGCTGCAGCAATAGCGCTGGTGATTTTTTCTGGGTTAAAATTAACGATTTTTCCATCGCGTTTCTTAATTTTTTTGAACATAAAAATTATACCTCCTTAATGCATATGTTCTTCAATTTTTGTTTTATCTGATTCTTACTGACGCTATATCTAGTGTCTGTGACTATTGTAAGACACTATATATAGCGTGTCAATACTTTTTGTGGTTATTTTGTTGTAAAATTTACAACGTTATTTTTGACCAGTTCTGGGGGTTAAGATATCGTCGCTTTTGGTGAATGTGATTTTGCCGACAAGAGGAGTTCCAGGTGAACCATCGGCTGACATAGGAGTAAGTATAAGAGTAGTGTCTTTAGTGATATCTGTGATTTCTAGGCTAGTCTGGTCAGAGATGCCAAGTGAGGCATCATCTAGAGAGACTATGGCACCGATAGTGTTATCTCCTAAATCGTAAGAAATAGAGACGGATGTTTCCTTTTGTGTGACTTTAAGGTTTTGTAGAGTTGGAGCAATAGGTTCGCTTGAAGAAACGACCACCTTGGCGGAGGCACTACTAACTAGACTGTTCTTGTCGGTAACTCTTGCCTGGATATAACCAGCAGTGTCTGATGAGTAGACTTTGGCGACAGTAGGTGAGGTGGTTTCTGTCTCGAAAATACCATCAAAATCTAAATCCCACTCGTATTTGATGATTTCCCCAGTAGTGTTGATTGCGAAAGAAAATTCGTTATTTGGCTTACCGCTGTATTCGGTAAGCGGAAACTCGGCGCTCGGTCTGGTTAGCAGATAATCAGTGCTAGTAGTATCAATATTGGTAAAGACTTGCCCAGTAGTTGATGAGGTGAAGTCTAAATAAGAGTCTGCAGTATCTTGGCTTTCGGAGATGACGTAAATGTTGACGGGGTCAATCTCTAGTGTGCGGGCAATAACTTGTTCCTTTGTAACGCCGTTACGATCGGGCTCAAGTGCAGGGGCGTCAGTTAAAACAATGATGGACTTGGTGGCACCTACGCGCCAGTCTTGTTGGTTTAAGACATCTGAAACGGCAGCGTAAAATGATTCTGGAATGTCACCACCATTACCATCGATGGGAGAAATCGTTTCTAGGGCTGCATCAAATTCATCCAGAGTAGCTCCAAAATTTACCAGACGAATAGCTTCGTGGTCGTTTAGATCACCATAAGAATAGAGCGCAATTCTGCCGCCAGCGTCAATCGTTTCTTTTGCAAGCCTCCTAGCTTCATCTTTATATTTTTCAAAATATGGAGCCATTGAAAAAGTGTCGTCTATTAGAATGACTGTATCGCGATTGCCTGACGCGATTTGGCTGCTTTCTGAAAATGATTTCGGATAAGCTTCGCGGACTTTTTCGACGATAGTTTTGGCGGCGTTAAGATAAATGCCATCGAGTGCGTAGCGGGTGTGTGCGGCTAGAGCGGATTGAATAATGCGTTCTAAGAGATTATTATATTCTCTGGGCGTGCCAAATTTTAGGCCGGCACCACAGACGAGATCGTTATTTTTGCACCAGAGGCCGACTTTGCCTTGCCAGTTATTCTCGACATAGGGATTTTTGGCTTCTAGCGAGCCGGTAAAAGTTCTGCAATTAGGGGCAAAGACGCGATAAGGCGAGAGATTTTTACCTAGACAAGCGTCAGGGAGGATACCTTTACCTTCTGGGAGATATAGCTTAGGGTCGCCAAAAGTAGCAGCGTAGATAAACTTGTCGGAATTTAGACTACTTAATCCATTCGTAATAACCATGGCGCCTTGAGAATAGCCAGCGACAACATATTTGGTGTGAGGACATATGGCAGAGGTGCTTTCGGTGTAATTTCTAAGCTCTAAGATTCCCTGCTCAACACTATCTCCAAAAGAAAAAGCGGAACCAGCGCTAACTTTGGCGCCTAGAATAGTAAAGAAATCTAGACTTACAGCGGGATATTTTGCGCCGTTTTGGGAGGCAGAGCCAAGTTCGTAGTAACCGACTTTGAGATTTGATTTTTGCCGAAGAAGTTCAGCCTTGACGGTAGCTTTGTAAACGAGGTAGTCCTCATCTTCTAGGGTTTGACCAGAACCTCTGGCAAAAATAAATTTCACATCGTCACAATCGGTGGCGGATGTGGGTGTAGCTAAGGGGAGACAGACGACAGTGAAGGCTACAGCACTGGCGGCTAATGTCGAAAAAACGTTTTCGCATAATGCTCCTTTTTAATGTGTAGGCTTAGTATATGGGCGCGTGAATTTTTATGCAAGCATAAGCATGATACTTTTTTAAAATTTGATATAATGAAGAAAATGGAGGTCACATATGGGTGAAAAACAGATGAGTTGGGATGAATATTTTATGAATATCGCCGATGAAGTGGCGAAACGAAGTAAAGACCCGTCGTCTAAAAATGGGTGTGTAATCGTAGATTCTAAGCATCGTCCAGTGTCGTTTGGCTATAATGGGATGTTACAGGGGGCGGATGAGAGTAAAATGACGCTTACCGAACGACCGATGAAATATTATTTTGCGATACATTCAGAAATGAATGCTCTGCTCTTTGCGCATAGGGATGTATCGGGGTGCACACTCTATAATAAGATGGCAAGCTGTGAAAACTGCTTGAAATATTGTCTGCAAGCTGGGATTACGAGATTTGTATATAAAGAGCTTCGTGTTAACTCGCATAAAACAGGTTCTGTTAAGAGTATGACTAATGTAGATACAGACGAGGCAATAATTAGGCTTCTGGCATCTATGCCAGAAGTGGAAACGCTAAATATTAGCAATGGCAAGACCTATACGCAGGATATATTAGATTCTTATGAAAAGGGTTCACCTGAGCGAGAGCGCTTAGAGAAGTGGATCTAGAAAATCGGGATTTAGATAAGAAAAGAAATTATACTTTTTGTTGCCTTTGGTGATAGTAGGATTTTTTGATAAGATATAAAGTTTTTCCTTGGCGCGAGTCAAGGCAACATAAAAGAGGCGAACCTCGTCTTGTAATAAGGTCTTGGCGTTGTCGCCAAAGATTTCGTATAGACCGCCCGATTTGTCTGGGCCTGGGAATTTCTCGGGGTCGATTTCTAGGAGAATAACGATGTCGGCTTCTAGGCCTTTGCTTTTGTGAATAGTGGATGAAGTTAAGTCTATGGTGGTATCGGGGTTGTCTTTAAGAATCTCGGCTTTGACTTTTTCGACAAAATTTTCTAGGCTTTGATTTTTGAAGCGGATATTGTTGTTGCGGCTTAAGATTTTGATGGATTTGGGTTTGGTTTTAGATTGTTTAGTGTTTTTTAAAATAATA
This sequence comes from Candidatus Nanosyncoccus sp., assembly GCA_045651545.1. GTDB lineage: Bacteria > Patescibacteriota > Saccharimonadia > Saccharimonadales > Saccharimonadaceae > Nanosyncoccus. The sequence goes on along the minus strand of JAZRSM010000019.1, from coordinate 25,502 downwards.
TTTTGGAGAATAATATTTTTCACAGCTAAATAATAATTTTCACATTTTGCGTAAAAAATTTTACTTTTTGCTTTATTTTTGGCTTTGCAACCAGCGTAGTCATCTAAGGCTTTAGCCATAAAGAAGTTGGCGTTTTTGACGATCTTCTTGCCAGAGCGGTAGTTGGTAGGAATGCGAAGCTTAATACAGTCTTCGGAAAAATATTTTTCAAAGTGAGTAAAGTATTCGACATCGGAACCAGCAAAGCGATTGATAGCTTGCCAGTCGTCGCCAACAGAGAGTAGATGCGCTGATTTGCAAGTTTCTCGGAGAGATTTTATAAGCGTTAAAAAGAGAAGCGAAAAATCTTGATATTCGTCAATGAAGATATATTTATAGGGAGTTTCTCTGATGGTTTTTAATTTAGTGGCGGCGTTTGCGATGAGCTGGTTAAAATTTAGCTTGTTTTCTGATTTTAATTTTTGGTGATATTTTTCTAGATTAGTAAATTCTTTTAATAATTGTTGTCTGATTTCCTCGTTTTTTAAATTTTTAATTTTTTCTAATAGAATATCGTAATCTTTGAAAAATTGTTGTTCGGCGCGGGTGATAAATTGCGTGGTTTGATGAGATTTGCGGATTTTTTGGCGTTCTTCTTCGGCGTTTTGATCAGAATTGCAATTGCCAAAACGGGTTTCTGGTTCTGTTGCGGTTTCGAGGCGATTTTTTAAGACTTTTGAACCGCCAAGAAGTTGGTAGGCGAAGGCATGAAAGGTAGTGGCGATTGACGGAGGTCCATTAAAGAGGGTTTTGTTTTTGTATTCGATTTTGGCGACGCGTTCATTAATCTCGATGCAGGCCTTTTTGTTGAAGGCGAAAACAATAATCTCCTCGGGCTTGATATGTTCGTGCGTGAGGAGATAGACGATTTTAGCAACGATGGTTCTAGTTTTGCCAGAGCCAGCACGTGCGATGGCAAGGGTGTTTTTGTGGTGGTCGGAAACGATTTTGGCTTGGTTTTTATCCAGAGTGTAGGGAGCTCCGTGGTCGCGGATATTATTTTTGAACCAGCACTGAATGTTTTTAACCTCGCTCATAATTTCAAATTATAGCTTTGGCGGTAAAAATGCAAGCATAGGCGGTTTGAATTAAAGCATAGACTTTTTAAAATAAAGCATAGGCGACTTAGATTAAAGCGTTACCAGTTTATTTCTGGCAAATTATGCTCTTTCAAAAAAGCATTTGCCTTTTTGAAATGACCATTACCGAAAAAGCCATAATGAGCCGAAAAAGGCGAAGGATGAGCTGATTCTAGAATGAGGTGCTTGGACTGGTCGATAAGTTCGGCTTTGGCGCGTGCGTCGCGTCCCCAGAGCATAAAAACTAGATGTGGGCGGTTAGCATTTAGATATTCGATGGTGGCTTTGGTGAAGGTTTCCCAGCCATGGCCACGATGCGAACCGGCCTGATGCGCTTCAACGGTGAGGACATTGTTTAGAAGCAAAACGCCTTGAGACTGCCAGCTAGCAAGATTTCCAGTTTTATTGAGATGCGAGCCGTACTCACTGTCAATTTCTTTATAAATATTGACTAGAGAAGGCGGAATAGGTTGGTTATCTGGGACGGAAAAGGCAAGCCCATGAGCAGCGCCTGGGGTATGATAAGGATCTTGGCCTAAAATGACAACAGCAACTTGATTTAAATCGGTAGTAAAGGCGCGAAAAACTTGGGTTTTCTTGGGAAAAATTTGTTTAGTTTCATATTCTTGATGTAAAAAATTAGATAGTTCCTTAAAGTAAGGCTTCTCAAACTCAGCATCTAGAAATGCCTTCCAACTTTCGTGCATAAAAATATTATAACATGCTATAATAACGGTAGAAAATAGAGGTAATATGGCAAAGTTATATTTTAGATATGGTGCAATGGGGTGCGGAAAAACAATGCAGCTACTTCAGGTGGCATTTAACTATGAAGAGAGAGGACAGAAAGTCTGTGTAATGAAGCCAGCGACTGATACGAAAAATGATCGCAAACTTTTAACTCGAATTGGGCCGGAAAGAGAAACTGATTTTTGTGTAAAGAGAGATGATGATTTGTTTGAGTTGGTAAAAAACTTTGGTAAGGTGGACTGCGTACTGGTAGACGAGGCACAGTTTCTTACTAAAGAACAGATAGATCAGTTACTTAAGGTCACTATAAAACTTGGCATCCCAGTGATGGCGTATGGGCTGAGGCTTAATTTCCGGATGGAAGACGGTGGGTTTGACGGTGCGACGAGACTGCTGCAGGTGGCGCATGATATTGAGGAGATAAAAACGATTTGCGAATGTGGGCATAAGGCAACGCTAAATTGTAGATTTCTAAATGACAAAATGGTGGTGGACGGACCAGATGTGTTGATAGATGACGGCAAGAGCAAGATTGAATATCGTGCGCTTTGCCCAGCGTGTTTTTATAAGAATCTGGAGGAAAAATAACAATGTTTATCGTGATTGAGGGGCAAGATGCAAGTGGTAAAGATACGCAGGCAGGGCTTTTGAAGGAATATTTTGAAAGCCAAGGCAAAAAAGTAGTAACATACTCGGAATCTGGTAATGGTAGCGAGGACGAATTTGTGCAAGCGATAGCTAAAGCGAATCTAAATAAAGATTTTGACGTAGATATCAGAACGCACGCGCTACTCTATGTGGTTAATAGATATGAACAATGGCGAAAGCTAGCAGAGCCAGCGCTTAAAAACGGTGATATTGTGATTATTACACGGAACTGGCTATCAACATTGATTTATATGGGCTATGTTGGCGGGATGAGCAAGAGCACAATTGTGAGGTTGCATAAGTTGATTATGCCGGAAAAATATTTTGAGCCGGATAAAATGGTAGTATTTACGATTTCTGAAGAAGAACAGGCTAGGAGACTCGGGACGCAGGGACGTGCTAATGAGATTTGGAAGTCTAAGGGCGATGAGTTTAGAAGGAGGCTTAATAATGCCTACCATAAGGTAATAAAAGAATATAATTTGCCAAGCTTAAATGCGGACGGAACAGTGGAAGAAGTCCAGGCGGAGCTGAGGAAGCTATTTGAAGTCTAGGGTGAAGATGTTGGTTTTTAACTCTGGCTCAACTTCGGCATAGACTTTCCAGCCGTTTTTCTCGGCGACAGATTTAGCGATAGCGAGACCTAAGCCGACACCTTCGGTGCTTTTGTCGGCTTGGTAAAAGCGATCAAAGAGATGGGGGAGTTTGCTTGCGGCGATTGGCTTGCCGTCAGATATGACAGCAATGCGGTCTTTTTTAATGTTGACGCTAATGGTAGACTTGGCGTATTTGACGGCGTTATCTAGATAGATGTTCAAGATTTGCTCGAAAGCCTTCTTGTTTAAATGGGCTTTGTAATCTTTTGAGATACTGAAAGATGAAGTAATGGATTTATTTTCGGATTCGGCTTTTGGCTCGAAGGCGTTAATACAGTTCGTGACGGTTTTTTCTAGATTGACGTCGGTTTGTTTAATGTCTTCGGCAAAGGATTCGCTACGAGCGAGGTCGAGCAGCTGGTTGTTTAGTTCGGCAAGATCTTCGGCTTTTCGCATAGCGTTATCGAGCCACTTATTGTTCTGAATATCGGCAGCTTCGAGGTTGGCTTGGATAACAGCGAGCGGAGTCTTAATCTCGTGGGAGGCGTTGGCGATAAAATCTTTTTGGGCATTATAGGCATCGCGGACAGGTTTGACAGATTGCTCGGCAAGGTAGATAGAAAGTAAGGCAATAATAGCTTCGACTGCTACGCCAGAAACTATGAGCGAGATAAGTAGGGATCGAAGAGAAGCTTCGCGCTCGGACTTAATCTGTTCGGTAATTTCGGCATTAAAGCGGTTTTCGATCTCGCTTTGGTCTTGAGGTCTAAAATCTGGGAAAGTGGTGGCAGGGTTGAAATCGCGTTTCCCTTCTCTGGCGTAGCTGGTATTTAGGGCAACAATATAGATGCTGGAAAAAGCCACTAAGATTACGCTTGCGCTTGTAATGATATTGGTTAAGATAAATTTTAGCTTAAGTTTTTTGAACATAATTTGTAGCCGAGTCCTCTTATGGTTTTAATTTTAACGGACTTTGAGACTTTTTCAAGTTTTTTGCGGAGGTTGCTAACATAGACCTCGACATAATTGTCCTCATCAATGGCATCGCTGCCCCAAATGTGGGTTAAGAGATATTCTTTGCTCTGGACCTGTTCGGGGTTTTTGATGAGAGTTTCTAGGAGCTCGGCCTCTTTCTCCGAAAGAGGTTCGTCGTTCACCGTGCGGTTTTGCATGTCGTAGCAGATGTCGCCGTAGCTAATGGATTTTTCGGCGGCAAGCGGTGGACGACGAACGAGCGCGCGTAAGCGCGCGACGAGCTCCGAGGTCTTGAATGGTTTAGCGAGATAGTCGTCGGCACCGTAGTTTAGACCTTTAACTTTGTCTTCGGTTTGACTTAAAGCTGATAGCATGATAATTGGCGTGTCAATTTTACGCTCGCGTAAATCGCGCAAGATGTCCCAACCTGATAGTTTTGGCAACATAATGTCGAGCACGATGGCGTCGTAAATTGGTTTGACTGCGAGATTTAGCCCTTCCTCTCCGTCCGCAGCATGGTCGACGGAGATGCCAGATTTCTCCAAAACATGGATGACAGCATCGGCTAGGTATTGTTCGTCTTCTACATATAATATTCTCATATTCCCTATTCTACCCCTACAACCTTAAAGTTTCCTTAAAAATGACAGGGGTCAAAACCTTAAAATGACTTGATTATATTATAACATTAAAAGAGATAGTCAAGGTAATCTCTTAGCATACGTGTGCCGGAGATAACTGGAAGGTAGTTTGACAACTCCTTCTTAATAAAGAACTCGAGATCGAAGTCGTTTTCCCAGGCGGAAGCAGCTTCTTCCATGCGAGCGTAAAGGCTGTCTAGTTCCTCTTCCTCTGTGTCGCCAGAAATACTGAGGTAACTTTCTGTTGGACAATCGGCGACGCCGCCGTCGTGGGTGCTAACAAGTAGACCAAAGTTGATGATGTCTTTCATCCAGGACGTGCCACAAGCTTCTAGGCCAACGATTGGGTTATTGATAGAAATATTGGCGCCGATAGATAAGGCTCGGCCTAATTCTTCATCGTAATCTGGAAGGTAGAAAACATGTTCTCTTAAGAACGGATCATTATCGACTAGTTTTAGAATCCTTTCTAGCTGTCTAGACATAGCGTGATCACCTTCGTGGACGCGGCCACAAAGGATATAATAAGCGTTATGTTTTTTAAGAATTGCCTTTAAGGTTTCTGGGCGAGTGAAGGCTAACCATGGACGTTTATAATCAACAAAGCGACGTTTAAACTGGAATAAAATGGCATCATCTGGGATTTTAACATATTGTCCATATTGATTTGGGCGGTGTTCTAGGACGGTATTTAGTTCTATTCTGCCCTTTTGTTTGAGTTCACGAATATCATCGGCGGTAATGGTTTCAATTCCTCGCTCGTAATTTTCGGTTGGCAAGCCGAATTTATCTAAGATGCCGCGCATAGTTAGGAAGTTTACGATGCCTGGTGCAGTCCAAGTTGAAATATCGATACCGTTAGTAATGGCGCGGAACTTAACTTTATTGCCGGCACTGTCTCTGTAATTGGCAACACGAGCGTGGAGCTTAGACACGCCAGAACGAAGCTCGGCAATTTCGATGGTGACAGTAGAGAGACGGATGTGGCCATGTTCAAATTGATGAGAAAGCCATTTTTGGACAGCGATAGATTTGAGATTTGGGAAGACGAAACGGGCAAATTGGTCGTAAGTGAATTCAGCTTCGGCTGCTTGGACTAAAGTGTGATTAGTATAGAGAGTGTGTTTTCTGGTATAGACTACAGCTTCATAGAAATCCATACCGTTTGAGGCTAGCTCGTCCAGGCGAGCTAGTGCGGCAAAGAAGGTGGCGACTTCATTGAGTTGCATAATAGCAGGTCTAAGACCAGCAAGTTTCAAAGCTTGATAGCCACCAAAGCCAAGAGCGACTTCCTGATACAAACGATGGTCGCTACCGGATTCGCCAGAGTATAGTTCCCCAAAACCCGGCTCAGTAACGCAGACAATTTTGGTGCTACCTAAGGTTTTTTCGATAACGTCTAGACTTACGATGCTTTTATTGGCTTTAATATAAACGGTGTCTAAAAATTCGTAACCGTATTTAGCATAATCTACTAATTCGTGGGTAGTGAAATTATGGAAAGAGCCTCCAATTTTTTCGTAATGCTGATGCGGTTCCTCGGGATAAAATGGTGTAATAAGCACAAACGGCACGTTGCTTTGTTCGGCGACGCGACGAGTATCAGCGGCGAGCACACCTAAGCCGCCACCGCCACGGATGCCGTTTTTCTTGTCATATAATTCGATGGTCCAATAAGTGTAAGGACGCTCCATAGTAAGAGCCTTGGTCAAATGATGACGGTTAATTGCGTCATAAAATTCTTTTACGTCTTCAATGTTTTCTAGAGGATGTGTGCCCACCTGATTATCCATAATAGATTAGTTTTTCGGTCCTTTCTCCGAACTGATTGCAGCAGCGACTAAAACTAGTGCTGTTTCTAGTGACGACATATCGCGACTCTTAAAGCTGACGTTGCCAATTGGACGGCCAAACATGATTTTACCAACAACTACGCCTTCGGCGTTGCGCAAGATAGCGACAGCTTCGATGCCACACTTCTTAAGCTCGTCACGCGTAGCATCATCTAGGGCTAGCCAGATACCTTTAATTGGCGTGCGATAGTTAGAAATGTGCGCAATTTCGGCAGTCGAGATTCTAGATTTTTTGCTACCGTAGAGTTTTTTATCAACAATGAGGCCAACATATTGGAAATGAAGATGGTCGGAAAGGAAGCCGGCGAGTTCGTGGTAGTTAAGATAGCTTTTGGACATTTGCTGGATTTTCTTTACGAAGTAAACTAAATCAATATCCTTAACGCTTGAAAGTGAGCGGAAATAGCTGCTGATTTCGTTGAGCGCTGGCATTAAGGCTAAGACGATGACGACCATAATGATGGTTAGAACGATAACTGGGGTGGATGGACTTGGGACTTTGAACAAAGCCATAAAGATAATGAAGAAAAGCGAAAGATATACGACGGCGGCAAGTGATAAAACGATAATATGTGACAAAAGTTTGAGCCAAGAACTTGCCAAATCGAGTAAGCGATATTTAATAATAGCGTAATAGTGAATGACAAAATCGATAGCGATAAAGAGTGGACCAATCCAGATTAAATCATAACGGAAGAGCGGCAGATACAAGTCAAAAATGCCGGCAGCTGCCCAGCCGACAGCAAGGCAAATTAAGAAGCTCTTCCAGCCACGCTTGAAGCTAGGATTCGTAGTATGTTTAATTCTAGACAAGACACAGAGCGTAACGCTAATGCCTTCAAATATCATGAGCGCAATGTAAGCGATATAGTACCAGTCGAGTCTAATAGCGACGCTGTTTCCGTTTGCGCTTAAAGTAAAGCTATCATATAGAAGGTGTGGGTTATAAATTAGTGCGCCGCCGAGAAAAAGTGAAGCGATAGTTGAGAGAATAATAGGTAGTAGGCTCCATTTGATTTTCCAGCCAGTATAGATTAGAACGAAGAGATCCATTATTAGAGTAAATAGATAGATGCCAAAAATTGGAATGACAGCAAAATCGGTGGAAGTATCTTTCAAAGTTAAGAAAATGGCCATAGAAAAAGCCCAGCCAAAGACGCCAATAGTAGTTAAAAAGAAAGAAAGGGCGTGTGCGCGGGAACCCTTAGATGAGCCAAGCAAAACGGCAAGACCAGAAAGTAAAGCTAAAACCGATACCGTGATTAATAGAATTGCGATTAACTGCACCGAAATCTCCTTATGGTTTATTTTAGCATAAGAAAAGCATATAGGCAATAAAATAGAATTAAAAAATAAAGACCTTACGGTCTTCTTTTTTGCTCTTTTGAGCTTGGCTGGGGATGAGGGAAATAAGGATCCTTCGCTTCGCTCGGATGCGAACCTGGGTTCGAATCCCTGATTCCTCTTCGAGGAATCTAAAAAACGACCCTACGGGTCATTTTTTACATTCCATGGCTGGGGATGAGGGATTCGAACCCCCGAATGCTGGGACCAGAACCCAGTGCCTTACCACTTGGCGAATCCCCAACGCTTTTAGTATTTTACCATACCTTGAAAAAAAGTGCAAGGAGTGTTATAATATATGAAGGACAAGGTGGGTGTTGTAGCTTAAAAAGGAGGTGTTGTTATGTCAACATTAGATAGTTATATGTCGATATTATGCAATTACGACTACTATTGGAGAACGCTTCCTCCTATGAAAAAGGAGGATCTTTTTACAAAATATGCCGAAAGCGCAGGTACACGTGATGCTGATTATCTTTGGCAAAAAATCAAGGAATACCACGATATTGATAATCCAGATTTGACCGAAAGTCAGAGACAGTTTGCAAAAGGTACATGTGAAAAGTTCGTAAAGATTGCTGTGGAGAATCCAGCACTTTATGATTTTGTGCTTGATGCAGATTATGATGAGTATTGGAAAATCATGGACCCGGAGAATAAAGTAGAAAACCGATGTCGTTTGGCGTCGGAGTTCTTTATCCCCTGGATTGCAACGTTGGTTCCGAGAGCAATTGCGCTTGAGGTGGTCTATGGCTATGGCGTAGATATTTATGGAAAATACCGTAAGATTCCAGAAACAGATCCATTCTTATATTTCACATATAAGAATGATTTGTTTAAGGCGATTGCAGAGCGTGGATTTAGAACGATTGAGTTTCTTGGTAAGCAGCGTTCGAAGAAAATCGGTTTCCTTGCTGCGGGTATGGCGCCAGAGTTCAGACACCTTGGACTTAAACTTAATAAGCGTCAGAGTGCGATTTTGGTCGATAATGATCCGACTATCAATCCTGATGAATTGCTCAAAGATTTACCGTTCCGGAACCGTCTTACCTATATTCAGGAAGATATCTCTAAGGCTATCGTAGAGCAGAAGTTTAAGGATTGCGACACGGTTGTAGCGAATGGAATTATTTGCTATGTCTGGGGTATGTTCCCGCAGCTTCTTGGAGCGATGGTCAGCCAGATTAAATCGGGTGGATCATTCATCTTTGAACTTTATCCGCATCATTGGGAATGGGCAAGAAACCGTGATATTAAGGGGTTTTATTTGCCACTTAAATTATTCAATGATTGTGACGAAGCAGATGAAATCGTAGAAAATGTCGCTAAGCTTTTTGGGATTACTGAAATCAGTAGCTATCGTTATTATGACGATTTCGACAATGAAATCATGATTATGTTTAGACTCACAATGCCGTAACCTTGTCGCCCCCGTTTTCGGGGGCTTTTTTCCTGCTAGAGATTTTGCTGATCTTCCATGTTGTACTATTGACTTTTTATCTAATCTGTGCTATAATTAAGTATGGTAGGGGCTGTGTTTTTCTTACCGTACATTTATAGAAACTAATGTTTTTATTTTTCCAAATAAAAAGGGGGTGTTTTTATGAAGGAAAAATTAAAGGACGTGCTCCTCTATGGAGGCGTAAGCGCCCTAGACTATAACAACGTTCAGGAAAGGGTGAACCGTGTTAACCGCATCTTTGTAAATGTAGTATCGGGACTGGCTTCAGTCTTAGTAACGGCACTTTTCCTCATGTCGTATTCTATTGAAGGAATCGGCATGAATCATGTCGTGTATGGTCTAGGTGCGTTAATGTCTGCGATAATGTTGGGATGCTCTCTTTTGTTTGGAGAGAGATTTCCGAAACTCACTGCAGCGCTTGTCCACCTTTCCTATGTTATTTTCTATACATATGGAATAATGATAGGAACGATAACGGATCCTGGTGGTAAGACGGTAACATTCATGGTGATGCTAGTATTTTTGCCGACATTATTCACTATCCCACCAATACAGATGTTGAGTATAACGTCTGTTTGTGAGGTAGTCTTTATCTACCTCTGTTTCCAGACTAAAACTGGAACGGTGTTAGATAATGACGTGGTCGATGCAATCCTGTTCGGATTCCTCGGCTCAATCAGTGGTGTGTTAATTGCATGCATGAAGATTAAATTGTATGTCAATGAGCATCACTTGAAGGAAGTTAGTAGGACCGATAAGCTTACGGGGCTTGAAAACCGTAATGCTTACGAACTAGACCTCTACGCCATTCCACGAGAGTGCAAAAAGTCACTAGCTTGTGTTTATATTGATGTTAATGGTCTTAAGACTGTTAATGATAACCAAGGACATAAAGCTGGTGATAAGATGCTAGTTACGGTGGCGCAGATAATCCTGAAATATTTTGGTGATTATCACACCTATAGACTGGGCGGCGACGAGTTTGTGGTATTTGTCCCAGACATTAAGTCGCATGTACTTGCAAGTCATATTGACATGATGAAATGCGAGATTGAGGAGAATAAGTATCATGTAGCGGTGGGCTGGGATAAACAATGTATCAATGAACTGTCTTTAACTAGCTTGCAGAAAAATGCGGAGTTGAAGATGTACCAGGATAAATCCTTGTATTACAAAGACTCCGAACATGAACGCCGTAGGCATTAGATTTAAAACCGTGAGAATTTTCTCGCGGTTTTTTATTGGCAGAAATCCACGGTTTTGTCATAGATTTTTTGGGGCATAGCCCAATCGACGAGAAAGTCTTCTTGCCCGAGATAAATGTATGGTAAGTTTTTTGATTTGACTTGCTCGGGCGTAACACAAAAATTTGTCTCGTCAGAATTTTTGATATGATCTAGAATTGGCGAGACTTGTGCTAAATATTGAATGGCAAAGGTGGTGCGAATAGCAATAATAATTAGCATAAGCGAAATTTCTATTAGCGCTAGCGGAATGGCGATTTTGGCTGGTTTAATGATGCGGATGAGAATATAAACATAGACGGCAAGACCGATGAGATAAACTGGCAAGACCATGCGCGTATAGTAATAAATTTGTGATAAAGCTAAAATGTGGACTATGATGAATGAAATTGCGGCAAAGAAAAAGTTTTTTTCGCGACGAGAAAATTTGGGTAAGACGAGCTGGTTTTTAATTTTGAGTGATGTTAAATAAATTACGACAGGAATAGCGAGAATGATAAACGGCACTAGAAATCTGCCAAAATTAAAGGCTATGTGCTTAATGATGCGGACGATACTGTCGCCTAAATTTGTAAAAATGTCGCGGAATGGAAGATAATCGCTAACTGCTAAATAAGCTGGATTAGTGTCGTAGTCGGCGAGCCCTGGACCGATAACGTAAATACAAAAAAGTGCAATCAAAATACCAAGAATGCTGGCGCCGCGCCATGAAAAAACGAATTTCTTAATCGCAATTTTTTGCCGAGTGACTTTAAGAAAAATGAGATAAATCGGTAGGCAAAGTAGAAACGCTACGCCAGTAACGCTGGATGTGAGCCCAAAAATAAAACCAAAAACAAGCATAATAGGAATAGCGAGCGGACGTAAAAATGTAGTTTTATGAAACGGTTTTTGGCCGATTAAATCTTTGAAATATATTAAGCAAAATCCGAGCGTAATGATACTAATAAACAAGTAGTTGTGGATTTTGGAGAAGCCGCCGTAAAGCGTGGTGCCGTAAGAAGTAAGCATAACAGCTAAAAATATTCCCGCAAAAACTAGACCGTCTTTTAAGGTTAATTTTGGTCGGTGACCGAGCGCAATAAAGGTTGCTGAATAAAAAACGAAAAATGCGACGATGACGTCAATAATTCTAAAAATAGTATCAGGGCCAAAACAAAAAGTATAATCAAAGAAATTAATACTGGACCAAGCGTACATATCGGCGAACCTGGCAGAGTGATTGAAGGCGGCAACGGAATCACCAATAACATCCGGCATAGTGTTTGCACCTTGGAAAATGTCTTCGCCAGAAGTGACAATAAGAAAATAACAGACTGTAAAAAATACAATCGGCAAGGCGTACAATAGAACGCTTAAAATTTTCTTAAACACAAACTCATTATAGCATGGCGTGATATAATAAAAATATGACGAGGTCCATATCTATCATTATCCCAGTTTTTAATGAGGGAGTGGGAGTGGGGCATTTTCTAGATGAAAAACTTTTGCCGGTAATAAATTTGTTGCCGTATCGGGTGAATTTAATTGTAGTGAATGATGGCTCGACAGATAAGTCGCTTAGCGCGGTAAAAACGAGCGAAACTATTAAAATCGTGTCAACTAAGATTATTAGTTTTACGAAGAATTTTGGTAAGGAAGTGGCATTGTCGGCGGGGCTTTTATATTCTAAAGGCGATGCGGTAATTATGATGGATGCAGATGGTCAACATCCTGCAGACGCGATTCCGAAAATGGTTGAGAAATGGGAAAATGGTGCGAGAATCGTGACGGCGGTGAATTCTGGAAACAGCACTAAACATAGGCTGAGTTCGAGGCTGTATTACAAGTTGATGCGCGTGATGGGGAGTAAAACGATTCGTGAAGGAGAGATGGACTTTAGGCTACTGGACCGAGCAGTAGTAGATGAATTTAATAAGTTTACGGAACATAATAGAATTACGCGGGGGCTGGTTGATTGGCTGGGATTTCCGCAGGAATACATTAAAGTTTCTACGTTAAAGCGCACGGCTGGTAAGCCAACTTATAGTAGAAAAAAGCTCATGCGGTTAGCAGTGGATAGCTTTGTGGCAATGTCTAGCACGCCGCTTTTAATATTCGGCTATATTGGGTTGTTTATCATGGCGATTTCCCTGCCTTTTGGATTGTTCATTTTGGTAGAGCAATATATTATGGGTGATCCAATGAAACTTGAATGGAGCGGGTCGGTGGCGATAAGCGTGTTTGTGTCGTTCTTGGTTGGTTTAGTATTAGTGTCGCAAGCAATTACGGCGCTTTATATCTCTAGAATTCATGCGGAAGTAAAAAATCGACCACTTTTTGTGATCGATAAAGCAAAATCAGTGGGGATTGAGGACAAAAATGCCAAAAAGAAATAGAGTGGCGCTCCTTAGCTTTGACGTGGAAGAGTTTGATTTGCCACGTGAACACGGTGTAGAAATTACTTTAAATGACGGTATAAAAGTGTCAAAAGAAGGACTCGTAAAGATTCTAAATATTTTGAAACGACAAAAAGTAAAAGCGACATTTTTTTGTACGGGAAATTTTGTAAAAGCGGAGCCCGAATTAATTAGAAAAATCTTTAAAGACGGGCATGAAATCGCTGGGCATGGCGTGGATCATTTTGAGCCTAAAAAAACCGACACTGAATTGTCGAAGAAAATTATAGAAAAGGTTCTCGGTGAGAAAGTGATTGGTTATAGGCAGCCAAGAATGCAGCCGATAAATTACGAAAAGATGAAAGAGCTAGGATATCTTTATGATTCTAGTGTGAATCCGGCATTTATACCAGGGAGATATTGCCATTTTGATATTCCGAGGAAAGCTTACAACAAAAGTGGTATTATAGAAATTCCGACGTCGGTAGCGACATTTATGCGCATGCCGTTATTCTGGCTGGCGCTACATCTTTTTCCGGAGTGGTTATATTATTTGCTAACAAAAATGTCACTTAAGAAAACGGGGTATTTTGCGACTTATTTTCATCCGTGGGAATTTGCGAGGCTCATGGATTTTTCTTGTGTTCCAAAATACATCAAACATAATTCTGGTGATAAATTAGTTAAACGGCTAGAAAATCTAATAATAAAATTAAAAAAATCGGGTGTGGAGTTTAAAACTTATTCTGATTATGCTAAAATGATATAAAGCCCGAAGGAGGTTTTATACGAAATGGCAGCTGCAATGCTGAAACAGACTAGAATAACGATACTGCTATCTTTGAATGCGGTGGCGATTTTGGTGGCTGGAATTTTGATTGCGAGTGCGATTGGATTTAACTGGGGTGGACATTTTAAGGTAGTGGACGAAAAAACTGATGAAGTTTCTGGAGACGTGGATGAGTTGGCGCTAATTGAAGGAGCGGCGGAAATTGATGGTGGTACGTCTACTAATGATGAAAGCTATGTGGCAAGTTCGGTGACGGGTGGGAGTTTTGACTCGGGTGAGGTGTCTGGCAGTGAGCTTTGGAACTTAAAGGCGATTACGATTTATCGAACGGCGAACATTGATATTTGTGTAAATGATTCTGTAAAAGACTTAGGAGAGATGTATTGGCAAACAAGTAATTCAGACGTAATAAAGGGGTTTTATACGGAGGCAAGAACGAGGCTAGGATATGATAGTGGCAGATGTAAATACCCAGCGGTAGAAAATGTGGGGACAACGACGATTACTGCAGGTACGACGGACGGCTTGAAACGCGATACCATAACGGTGACGGTGATTGAGCCGCCGATAGAACAATGGAAGAAGGAAGTACTGAATCTCGTAAATGACGAGCGTGCAAAGTATAACTTGGAGCCACTAGAATGGGGCGCGACTTGTGAAGTAGCGGCGCAAACGCGGGCCAAAGAAATTATTTCGGTTTATGCGCACCAAAGGCCGGATGGAAGCTCTTGGGACTCAGTTTGTCCGCCTAGTGTGGGAGGGGTAGCTGGAGAAAACTTAGCAGCAGGCAATACGGCGGTATCGCCAGAAACGGTGGTGCAGACTTGGATGAATTCACCAACACATAGAGCGAACATCTTGTCGGACAAGTTTACGAAATTAGCGGTAGGATTTGTGTTCGATCCGGAAGCACGATATAAGACTTATTGGAGTCAGTTCTTCTCGAATTACTAATGCTTTTTATGGAAGTGGTTGTGCTTTTCGTGAAGACGGCTATGCTTTTTTGTGACTTAGAGTCCGCGTGGGCTAGATTGTAGTAAGCGAGTGAGAAAGGCTTCGGCGGAAGTATTGTCCATCAACTCGGTTTTGTAGCTCGTATCGTAAATGGTTGGGCTGATGCGAGTTTGGATGAGTTTGCCGTCTTTAAAATAGTGAGTTAGGACGTAGCCCTTGGTAGTATCGGGCCACATGGTTTGATCAAAGAAAAGATTGCCAAGTCCGTAGTAAATTGGCTTGCCGTTGTAGAGCTCGTAGGTTTGAGGCTGATGGGCAGAAGTGCCGACAACCATGTCTGCACCCATATCGATGAGACTTCTGAAAAATTCAGTTTGACCAGAAATTGGAGCGTCACAAGCCGGATATTCTGTGCCGTAATCTGGGTAACAATAACATTCGGAATATTGGACATCAACGATGACATAATTCCCTTTGGATTTGGCTTCGGTAATTTGTGCGCGAGTAGTAGCTTCGTCATATATATTGGCACCTGGATGAGTAGCGGTTGCGCCCTGACCATTTTCTTTAGATGAAGTAGAGTTATTAATAGCGAGCCAAGTAAGTCCGGTGCCTTTTTCGGAAAACTCGAGTGGCAAGCTAGCTTCCTCTTCGTTTTTGCCGCCACCAAAAGTCTTAATTCCCTTTTCGTGATAAAAATCAATCGTGGCGAGGTTGGCAGCCGCGCCCCAATCATTATTATGGTTGCCGGTAAGCTCAACTACGTCTGTGCCAATAGCTTCAATGGTGTCGTAGGCGAGGTAGCTAGTGCAGAACGTCATAGTTAGTCCAGAATCGCAGTCATTAGCAAAGCTAACCTCGTTACTAATATGGGTAAGGTCGGTTTTCTTCAAGAAGTCTTTGATATTTTCGGCAAACTGAGCGCCGTCACCAGTATCTTTGATGCGATAAAAAAGACGGCGGCCAATAGCGGTGGTGCCGGTTTGGTTGATGGTAAAAATTTGGTCGGTTTCATAATTATCTAACGGATATTTTCCATCAACTGATAATAATTTTTGGTCGGGAGTAAGCTCGTCGATTGGGACTTGCTTGTATTTTTCTAAGTCGCTGCTAGAAATATCTTGGGTTCCGTCATAAAAATTGGTGACGGCGACCATAGTTTTAGGTTTTTCTTCGGCTTGCTCTGGTTCGGTGGTGACGTCGGAAATAGTGTGGTTATTCTGCGTGGTAAAAAATAGCACTAAGCAAACGGTGACAGCGGTAAGTAAAAATATGACAGGTATAGTAGATTTTCGGCGTCTCATGCCTCAAATTATATCATATAGTAGCGCACGGGCATTTTTTGGTTTATAATAAGGTTATGTTTAAGTTTTTTCGATGGCTTTTTCATCTTGGTAAACCAGTTCTAGAATATTCTGAGCAGATAGTATCGCCAAATGGGCGGATTGTTTGTACGGTAGAGCTGAAGAATGGGCAAGTCTTATATTCGGTAGATGCGAGTGGTAAAAACTTAGTAAAACCATCGCATGTGGGGATAAGCTTGCGAGGTGAGGAGCCGTTATATAATGGCTTAATGCTGGTACGTAAGCAATACCGAAATTTTGATGAGACCTGGGAAACGAAATGGGGTGAGGAAAGATATATTAGGAATCATTATAGTGAGTGTGCGCTATATCTATCAGAAAGTGGTGGAAAGAAGCGACTATTCACTTTGAGATTTCGTGTATTTGATGAGGGTGTGGCATTTCGTTACGAGATTCCGCCGCAGCCAGAATTCCAGAAACTAGTAGTAGAAGATGAGCTGACGGAATTTAATATTGATTACAATAGTTATGTTTGGCATATTCCGGCTTATCAACCTGACCGTTATGAATATAATTACAACCGTGATGTGCTATATGAGTTAACGGGCTCTTCGCATACGCCGCTAACGATTGAACACACGACGGGATATTTTATGTCGATTCACGAGGCGGCGCTATATAACTACGGTTCTATGACGATAAAATTAAGCAAAAGCGGAACGCTGGTTTCTGATATTACGCCGCTGTCTGATGGCGCTAAAGCTTATGTAGAGCTGCCATTTAATACGCCATGGCGCGTGATTATGGTGGCAGACAATGCTATAGAACTAACGACGAATCGGATGATTTGGAACTTAAATGAGCCGCCAAAGGATAAATTTGACTGGGTGAAGCCTTTGAAATTTATGGGAATTTGGTGGGCGATGTATGTAGGTGAATACACCTGGGCGGAAGGCGAACGACATGGTGCGACGACGGAACATGCGAAGGAATATATTGACGCGTGTGTCCGACTTGGAATTGACGGATTACTAATTGAAGGATGGAATAACGGTTGGAATGGTGATTGGCTATTAAATGGAGCGACGACCGATTTTACGCATACGGCGAACGATTTTGACCTTAACACGGTGTCTGATTATGCAATTCGTAATGGTATAAAATTGGTTGGACATCATGAGACGGTGGGTTATGTTGATAACTACGAACGGCAACTAGAAGATGCTTATAAATATTATGCGGATAGAAAAATTATGTATGTAAAGCCTGGGTATGCAGGAGCGTGGATGTCTATTCAGGGTCGGCGCGAATTTCATCATTCGCAGGTAGGGGTGCGGCATTATCAAAAAGCATTGGAGCTGGCGGCGAAATATCATATTTGTCTAGATGTGCATGAGCCGATTAAGGGTACAGGATTAGAGCGAACTTGGCCGAACTTATTGACTCGTGAAGGTGCTAGAGGCCAGGAATACGAAGGCGGGGCGCTCTTCCCTTCACATGCGACGATTTTGCCATTTACGAGACTATTGTCGGGCGGAATGGATTATACGAGTGGAATACTTGATGTGGGAAATAATGTGAAGCGTATGGCGACGACAATTGCGCGGCAACTAGCGTATTATGTGACGATATTTTCGGGGATGCAGATGGCGGCAGATAGGCCAAAAATTTATGAGTCGGTCCATCCTGATGCTTTTAAGTTTATTCGTGATGTGCCAGTATCGTGGGATAAGACATTGCCGATTATTGGGCAAATTGGGCAGTATTATATTGTAGCAAGAAAAGACCGTGAGAGCGAAGATTGGTATATTGGTGGAGTGACTAATGAGGAGGCAAGGCGGGCAAGGATTGCGCTAGAATTTTTAGGCGACGGAAATTATGAAGCAGAAATTTATCGTGATGGTGAGGGCGCACATTATCGCGAAAATCAGTTGGCGATGACGATAGAAAAAAGAAATGTCACGCGAGCGGACAATATTGATATTTGGATGGCGAGTGGTGGTGGATTTGCAGTAAGGCTAAAGAAAACTTCTTAGTTAGATCTAATTAGCGGTGAGGATGAGGCGGTGAGTGTGATCGCTGGCAGTTCCTTCGATTTTATCACCAGAGCAAGTCATCAAGATAAGCGTATCCTTTTCTTCGGCTCTTAGGATGTCTTTCATGACGATGTCTTGCTTCTGCTTTTCTTCAATATTTCTAATGGTATATTCTTTACCGTTATAGCTTATTTTGTCGCCTAATTTTAGCTCGTGTAAGCGAGTAAAAATAGTGGAAGAGTGGCCCATGATGAGAGTCTTGTTCTCGTAGACAGAATAAGCTCCAGCGATTTGCTCAGGAACCTCAAGCGTTTTGCCGCTTAGCACAACCTTTTTGACAGGAGCATGTAAGCTAATAGCGTCTATGCTAAGTAGGCTAGTGGCGGTTTCTGCTTCTGTGGCGTAAACTGCGGCGGAACTTTTAACTGGTTGAAGGCCGATTGTGATAAAAGCGAAAGCGGCTAGAAAATATGTCGCAAAAATGACGAGGTAGATTTTCTTCTTGCGAGGCAGGTGTGCCAAGCGTGATGAAAAATCCGAAAAACGTAAAAAACGTGATCTTTCTACGACACTTCCCATTGATACTTTTATTATAGCACGAGCGGGATAAATGTGGTTATGTTTTTTAAAATTAAACTGCACGAGCGTAAACAAGGAAACGTTGGGAAGCAGAGGTAACACCGTTAGTAAAGGTTTTCATTTCGCCGTAACAAGTCATAAGGACAAGACCCTTAGAACCGTTAGAAAGGCTGGTAGTAGTTTCTTGGCCAACAAATTTCATGTTGTTAGAAACGTTCTGGATACCAGTATAATAAACTTCGTAAGCTTGACCGTAAAGGTAGATAATATCACCATTATTAATGCCAAGAATAGCGGAGAAAGTACCTGGGTTGTGACCAACAAGGAGGCTACCATATTTAGCAACACCAGAAGCAGGAACGGCTACGGTATTGCCAGAAACGCTAGCGCCAGAAACGTAAGAATAAAAACCAAGGCTTGGGACATAAAGACCGTTAAAAGCATTAGAAGAATTATTATTAGCGCTAGCGGTGTAAGAATAACCAGAAGCAGCATAAGTATTAGCAGAAGCAATTTCCTTAACTTCAGATTTTTCAACAGCAGATTTTTCTTCTAGAGCAGAAGCGGTTTCGGAATTTTCGTTGACAGAAAGGTCATTTATGGCATAAGATGGGTTAACTGGAATAGCTAATTTACCGGCAAAAATGCCAACAAGAAAAGAAATAACAAAGATTTTAAGATAGTCAATGATTTTATTATTCTTTAGATTGATTTTCATATTAACTCCCAAATCAACTTTTATGATTACATTATAGCATAAGTTGTTTAAAAAGTCAATATGTTTATGCTAAAAAGTACACTGATTATGCTAAAAATAACAGAGGTAGTGCTTAAAATTACCCCTGTTATGCTTAAAATTAACAGGGGTGGAGCAACTTTTTTTCTAGATTTTTATAGGATTAGAGGAGTGGAAATTGGATTTTTGTGCCAAAACCAATGCGAGAGGAGACTTTTACCCCTTCCATCCCTGTTATTTTAGCCTTAAAATCGGGCAAAAGTAGAGTATTTTCCTCTTTTATGATTAGGTATTTATCTGTGGATGAGATGACAAGATGCGGTTTTTTAGTGGAATTTACGATAAAAGTAAGCAAATTTATAATGGTGACTTCGGTCATTTTGGGGTTCTTAACAGAGAGAGATGGATCTTTGACGCTTAAATCGATATTACCACCGATTTTAGCGAATTTTGGGGCATATTTTTGGTAGATTGGCAGAATAATAGCTGAAATTGTAACGCTGCTCATGGCTTAATTATACACGCTTATGCTAAAAAATATAATGCCTATGCTTAAAATTAAAACGCCTATGCTTACACGCCGGGGCTGAAATTTTTGAGTTTTTCCCTGTGGGATTTATAGCGGGGGTCGTGTGAACCGACTTCGGCCCAAAATTCACGGGAATGATCCATATGATTAAGATGTGCTAGCTCGTGTAAAATAACATAGTCACGTAATGGCTCTGGAACCTGCATCAAACCAATATTGAGAGAAATAGTGCGATTAGAGGAGCAACTACCCCAGCGCGTACCAGCGTGGGATAAGCGAATCTTGTCATAGCTATAACCATATAGTTTAGCATAGTATTCTAGACGGTACGGAAGGTATTCTTTGGCTTTTTTCATTAAAATCTTCTTCTTGGCATCTCTGGCACGCTGAGAAGAAGGGTCTTTTAGGGGTAATTTTTCGCGAATTGCTTCCCTGTTAGTGTTTAGAAAGCGCTTGGCTAGGAAGGTGCTAGTATAAGTTGGGACAGACATCTGTAAACGACCAGAGGTGGACACAGAAAATCTAACCCCAGAGCTTAGGGCGCTTTTCCTGACGATAACTTCGCCAAATTCTTTATCGGTTATTTTCATTATTTTGCAAGCTGCGGGATAGTGTGGGAGAGCTGCATCTCGAAGGTCTGTTTGCCAGAGAGAACAATAGGCTTTTCAAAGACCTCATCTGGGGCTTCGAGCTCAGAAATCTTCTTGTCGTATTCTTCCTTGGCCTTGGCAACGGATTTCAAGCGAGCTTTGAGGCGAGATTTGATAGTGTTAACATCGGTCTGAATCCAGATAAGAGATGGGTTATAGCCTTCTTCGATGAAGAGTTTTTTGATTTCTTCCCTGTCTGCCTGGGTGTTGAGGCCACCCTCGATAATAATATTTTGGCCGGTACGAGCAATAAGTTGTAAGACAACCAACATAGTCTCTCTAGAGAATTTATTATCCTGACAAATCTCGGTTAAATTATAAAATGGGGCCCGAAATTGTTGCGAGAATTTTTCGCAAAAAGTTGTTTTACCACTAGCCGGGGCTCCGAAGACTAGAATCGCACGAGGTTGCGACAGAACTTGTGATTTTTTACCTTCCATAATACACCTATTGTATCATAGATTATTTGGCGGTATCAACTTTTTTACTGAGTTTCGATGAATTTGAGATTAAAACTTGGGATGGATAGTAGAAAATCCAGGCGAAAAAGTCAAAAAGACGTTTAAAGATAAAAGGCAAAGTATGGAGTCCAGAGAAGAAAGACCCAGCAACACAAAGGTCGCAGCAGGCGAAGAGAATGAATCCAGCGTAGGCGCAGAAGGCAGGATTTTTCTTTTCGCCGCGAGCTTTTTTGGACCATTCGCGAGCCAAAATGATATTTGAGATGAGGAAAAAAGCATAAACTGCGCCCATGAGGACGATAGAATAAAGTGAAAAAGCGGAAAAACCGATGAAAAATATAGTAATGGCGACGCCTATGATCATAATGGTGCGGTAGCGAAGTTTTTTAAGCCTAGAAAAATGGAGAAATTGGGCAATAGTGAAAGTAAAAACGCCAAAAACGGAGGTGTTATTAACGGCGAGGAGTAAATCGGCAATAAAAGTGGCGGCAAAAGCTGCTTGCAAGAGGTGGTCATCGTAGTATTTTTGAACAACGTAAACTAGGCAGAGACCAATACCAAGAAGTTTAAGAAAAGTGACGCCAAAGAAATTTGGGAAAAAGATGTCTAGAGTGACAAAGCCGGCAAAAGTAATAATCCAAATCAGGCGCCAGATTTTATCCGTTCTGTGTAAGTAGTTAAAAAGGCGCTCCATTTGTCTCTATTATAGCATTTTTTAATTAATTATGGTAAAATGGAGAGCGATAGGGATGTAGCTCAGTTGGTAGAGCACTGGTCTCCAAAACCAGGTGTCGCGAGTTCGAGTCTTGCCATCCCTGCCAATTCATACTAAAATCGCCCAACTGGGCATTTTTTCAGCTTCGCTCGTCCAATAGACGCGCTTCAGCTGAAGAAAATGCCCATTTGAACGATTTTATTTATGAATTTAGCATAAATATGATACAATAGTATGTGATGAAAATACTAATGCTTGGATGGGAACTCCCGCCACACAATTCCGGAGGACTAGGTGTGGCTTGCCTTAATCTATCGCGTGCACTAGCACGGGAAGGTGCACAGATTGACTTCGTGGTGCCATATACTGCGCCACATGAAAGCATTAATTTTATGAACGTGCTTTGCGCCTGCAAAGTTGACCCACTGTTCCGCTATGGTGCTGGTGCATATGATAGTAAATATGTTGATAAGGCGCTAATTCCGAATGCTAAAAATGGTAGAGTGATGAGTATTCGCGAGATTCAGCATGATTATTGCAAATTCGTGAACGATTATTTGATGGAATATAAGCCAGATGTGGTACACGCGCATGATTGGTTGACATTTGAGGCGGGAATTTTGGCGAAGAAAAATTACGGAATTCCACTAGTAGCACACGTGCATGCGACGGAATTTGATCGGTCGGGGATGAATTATGGCAACAAGGTGATTCATGAGATTGAGCGCGAAGGGTTAATGTATGCAGACAAGATTATTGCGGTGTCTCAGGCGACTAAAGACATTATCGTAAAGAAATATGATATTCCAGCAAGTAAGATTGACGTAGTTTATAATTCCCTGGATGAAGATTTTGTAAAATCAGCATACCATTATGACAATGAAGATTATAAATATCTAGAAAAAATGAAGAGCCTAGGATATACCGTAATATCTACGGTGGGGCGGTTTACAGTGCAAAAAGGCTTATATAATATGATGAAGGCGGCGGCACGGGCGATTTCTAAGAACAAGAAACTGATTTTTGTGTTTGCGGGCGATGGTGAGCAGCGTGAAGAGTTGCTGGCGCTCTCGGCGAAATATCGGATTTCTCAAAATGTGGTGTTTACGGGATTTGTGCGCGGTAAGCAACTACGAGATATTTATCAAGTGAGCGATATTTTTGTGATGAGTTCGATTTCTGAGCCGTTTGGACTAACTGCACTAGAGGCGGCACATCATGGAGATGTATTGATTTTGACTAAGCAATCTGGCGTGGCGGAAGTAATTAAAAGTGCGATGCGCTATGATTTCTGGGATACGGAGAAATTAGCTGATGAAATCATTGCAATTGCGGAGTCGGTGGCACTAAAAAAGACCTTGCGTGAAGGAATTGAAAAAGAATACCAAAAAATCTCGTGGAATGATGTTGCGAAGAAAATCATGCGGGTATATAATAAAGTGGATAAACATAAGGAGTTTTGACAAAAGTGCGAGCAATTTGTCTGTATCTACACATACACCAGCCGTGGAGGTATCGTCGGTACAGCATTTTTGATGTAGCGCACAACCATAATTATTGGTACGAAAACGACTACTACGATAAGCAGAATAACGAACGGATTTTCCGCAAGGTAGCTGAAAAATCTTATCGTCCGATGCTTAGTTTGCTGGAACGTAATTTGAAGAGATATCCTGGGTTTAAGGTATCAATGTCGATTACTGGAACATGGCTAGAGCAGGCGATGGAATGGGAGCCAGAGCTGATTGATCAGATTAGGCGGATGGTTTCGACGGGGCAAGTGGAAATTGTAGGAGAAACTTATTATCATTCTCTAGCGTTTTTCTTTGATAGACAGGAATTTACCGAGCAGGTGAAGATGCATAGCGATTTGGTCGCAAGATTGTTTGGTGTGCGTCCGCGTGTGTTCCGCAATACGGAGCTTTCTTATAATGATGAGCTAGGTAAGTGGTGCGATGAGATGGGATACAAGGCGGTCTTGGCTGAGGGCTGGGACAAGGTGCTTGGCTGGAAGAGTCCGAATCATGTTTATAAAGTGTTTGGTGGAAGTCGGACGAGATTACTACTAAAAAATTATCGATTATCGGACGATATTGCGTTTAGATTTTCTAATCGTCAATGGAAAGAATGGCCACTGACGGTAGAAAAATATCAGAAGTGGGTGAATGATGATTGCTTGCGCGGAAATTTGATTAATCTGTTTATGGATTTTGAGACTTTTGGCGAACACCAGTGGGCGGATTCTGGTATCTTTAGTTTTATGGAAGATTTGATTTATCGCTGGTTAAAAGAATATGATAATAAATTTGTGACGGTGAGTGAGGCGGCAGAATTGGAAGAGCCAGCGGATGAGATTTCTATGCCAGAAACAGTGACTTGGGCGGATACAGAAAGGGACCTTACCGCGTGGCTTGGTAATGATATGCAGTGTGAAGGACAAGAATCGCTCTATGCGATGAAGTCAGAAGTAGCTAAGATTGGCGGAGATTTGTTAGATGATTGGCGCAGAATGACAACATCAGACCATGCATATTATATGTGTACGAAATACTGGAATGATGGTGATGTGCATGCTTATTTCTCGGCGTATGATTCTCCGTATGATGCGTTTATGTATTATATGAATGTGTTGCGCGACTTTAGTTATCGATTATCTGAAGCGTCGCGCCAAATAAAAATCTTGTAAAATTTGCTATTCTGTGATAAAATATAGCGTAATATGGCAAAAAAGAATAATACTAAGCGCAAACTCGTTGGCCTCGTTTCTGAAGAATCTGGGATTCGTCAGTATTATACCAAGAAGAATACGATGAATACTCCTGATAAGCTTTCTCTAAAGAAATATGATCCAATTCTTCGTAAACACGTTGTGTTTACGGAAACCAAGAAAAACCTTGGTAGAAACGAAGTTAAGGAAAAGAAACGCTAATAAAAATAATCCCTGCGGGGATTATTTTTTGTGTCCTGTGGAAAATTAGTGCGCAAAATGTAGAAAATTCCACATAAAGCCCTTGCTTTTCTGGAACCGCTCATGCTATACTTGGTATGTAAAGTGCAACATTTGGCGCACTAGGTTTCACGTAGCAGAAGGAGGCAAACCATAATGACAAACAACCGTTCGGGGGGGGGGGCGACTTAGAAGGAACACTAAGCCACTAGGCTTAGCATCCTCTAAACTCTCATCCAAGGTCGTTTTTCGTGCATTGCCAATCTTCTGCGTGGCATTCATGGCGACGTTTCTAGCGTCGTCCATTTTGGTTCCAATGAACGCCTCCAACGCTGCGGAAACCACTATCTCCGCGAGTGTTACTGCTCGCGCGTATACTCTATCACTAACTGTGTCGCCAAATGTTGTACTTGACCTATCCGCTTCTCCAACTGGCTCTATGACTGTAGGTGCTGCAGCTGTTTCTGTAGAAACTAACGCTCCTACTGGCTATAAGCTCTATATGAACATGACCGGTACTAATGCTAGCACTAACAGTCTTATCCATACCTCAAATAGTAATAATACCATTACTTCTACTGGCACCTTCACTAACCCAGTAGCTCTAGCTAACGGTAAATGGGGTTATGCTATCCCTCACTCTACTACTTCCGTTAAGTCTACTAATGGTTTTAGCGCTAGTTACTCTACCGTCACTTCTGGTGAACCAGATGACAGCAAACTGTTTGCTGCTGTCCCAACCTCATCCCAGCAAGCAGAACTAATCGCAGAAACATCAACTTCTAACTCAGG
>JAZRSM010000018.1:0-22113 GCA_045651545.1 Candidatus Nanosyncoccus sp. | reverse complement strand
TCAAAAAGGAATTAAGTCCGGCCCCCTTCGTGGCGCAAAGCAATCGCCTGAATTATTTCTTTATTTTTAGGTTTTGTGCGAACGTTACGTTCTGCACAGAGGTATTTTGTCTGTTATATTCTTGATTAGATATGATTTTTTGACGAGTGTCATAACAGTCGTAGAGAGATTTATAATGTTTAAAAATCTCAGTAGTAATATGTTTAGCCTGATATTCACCTTCTAACTTATTATAAGTTAGAGTTTCACCATCAGAGATAGAATTAATCTGAATCTTACCAAGTAAGCATTTACAATTAACTATCTCCTTAACCTGTTTCCTAAGGGAAATGTCCAATTCTTCCCAAATTTGAGAAGAAAAAACGAGACGTTTACGATCTTTTCTCTGTTGAGAAATAGCAGTAAGAACATCAAGAGAGATACCAGTTTTCTTATTAAAATAAAGATGGGCTTCGTCTAATAGAATAAGCATGCCTCGCGTTCCACTGGAATACGCGAGAGCCTGCTTCAAAACTTCGTCATTTTCTATGTAAAAATAATTGTTCAGACCACTAATTTTTATATTAGAAACTACAATGCAGTTTGGGTAAATTTTTTGTACATCAAATGCGTATTTAACCATTGATAAGGTTTTGCCACTACCCTGGAAACCTTTATATACCCTTGTACCAGTAGGAAATTGATTTTTTGGTGGCCGAACATATTTTTTAACAAAAGTGTTCCAATAGATTTTCATTAAATATCCCAATACAGAGAATCAATTTCTTGCTTTAACCGCTTTAACTTCTTATCCCAATAAGGATAATCTGAAAAAGATTCTATCTGAAACAACTTAGTCCTTAATAAATCAATAGCAAACTTAGACTGTAAGCAAAGTTGTTCCTGCTCAATTTTTTTACGATCCATAATTATATCCTTTCAATTATTCATTAACCTTAAATACCCAACGAACCGCTATCATAGCAAATTCAAATAAAAGAATAGCAGAATAAACACCAAACATGGCAGTAGCGACAGGAACAACAATAGCACAAGCAGGACACCAGTGATAGAGAATAGCAAGACCCTTGCCAAGTGCTTGACCAAAAACAGTAAAATCAAGCCCAGGAATCTGAACATTAGCAAACAAGGCTATAACAGCAACAGTAACAACGGCAATAAGCCCAGCTTTTACGGCAATTTTTAATCCAGTAGTAAAATCCATTACGTTTGAAAACTCCTAAATAAGCTTATCATCTTCTTAGCAAGTGCTATCGACAATGGCACTGTAAAACCTATCACCATAATGCTTGAAATCGCCTGGAAAGCAGGTGGTGGAGATAATTGACATAAATCAATGCTACCTAAATCCATATTGCCCAAATCGGCATTTATAACGCAATTAGAGGCACTTGCACCGGTCAAAGCACTAACAAAACTAGTAAAGCCTGCTAAAAGCGTTGTGCCGGAACTAGTAGCCTGTTGAGAGCTAGAATCAGAATCAGTATCAGCAGTATCTTGGGCATCATCAAAAGTTTGTTGAGTTTCATCATGATATTGTTCCTGTTGCTGCGTTTGTTCTTGAATAGAATTATTAATCTGCTCATCACCAGTTTCATAAACAGTAAGAATTGGTTGTAAAATAGTATAATCAAGATTAATAGTAGCAGCACCAGAATAAGTAAAAGTACGATCAGAAAAGTAAATATAACCATCCCAATTATTAGGAACAGTAAACTGGCCTTTTACATAATGAACAAATACCAAGTTATTAGTATAAAGAGAAAAATTATTAGAACCACAATTTGCAATAGTGTCAGTAGAACCAAGTGTGACAGAACAATAACCATGATTTCCAGTATCTTGAATAAATAATTGATCTTCTATAACTAAATTTGATTCCCTAGACGTAAGACCACCAAAAGAAAAATTAGCAAGACTACGATTACCATATACGGATAAATTTGAAGATAAATTTATAGAATAGGTAAAAGTTTGCCCAGCTCTAAATGTTTGATGAGGAGGAGTGCCAGAACCACCAAATTTAAAGGCTAAATATCGAGAAGTAGCTCCAGTAGAAATCTCAGGGGAAAGTACCCAAGGCCAAGTATTAGTAGAATTAGTATAATTAAAATTAGGAGTTAAAGAAGCCTTAGCCTCAATACCATACCAAAAAGCATTTAGAGCACTAGCATCTTGCGAAAGCAACCCAGATAAGCAAAAAGAGAGCGATAGCAGCACCAAACATAATCCAGATATCAGTCGGCACTTTTTTAAATTGTTCAAACATTTTATACACCTCATGGCAAAAGCCTTTTTATAAAGATTTTATATACAAGAATTAGCACAAAGACTAACAAACCACTAGCCAAAAAGGGAACATATAACTCCATTTCAGGTTTATAAACCAAGTCCCCTGTATCTAAACAAGTAGCACCGGAGGGAATAGAATTGTACTGGGAATAAGAAGTGTTATTTTCAACTAGTTTACCTTCGTTTAAATAGTAACGAGTACGAGTTCTTCCGTCAGAACTATAATTGTCGACATATGTCCCATAAAAGATGTTGCACCCAGTTGACGGCAATTCTATTTCCATCAGTGCTACCTCCACATAGTATCATGGACAAGCCTGAACACTAAAAATAATGCAAGTATAGGGACAATTAGCCGAATAGAAGCCGTCGCTATTTCCCAAAATGTAGTATCGAAGTATTGAACAATATCCATGACCTTTTTCCTTAATTGGCACTTCTGTTCCTAGGTAGTACCCACCCGATTCACTAGATACCAGCTTTGAGCTTAGAGCCCTTGTTGATAACGCGTTTAAGAATGCGATAACCAACAGCGACAACAAAGACAGTAATTACAAAAGGTGCAGCCTTAGTAATTTCAGTCCAAAGAATGTCGGAAGTGATACCAGTGGTAAGAGCAGAAATAAATCCAGCCATACCGCCTGAAGGTTCCATTCCTTTCTCCTGATTATGTTAATAATAAGAAACTTTAAGCGTTATCTATATTATAATACACATCTATATTATTTGTAAAGTACCTTGTTGCTTCTTCTTTGCCATAAAGCATACGAAGAACAGAAGTAGTTTTTAAAAACTCCATATAAGTAAGTTTATCTTTTGGAGTAGCATTTGGGATCTTATTTACTGGAATTAACATATTATTTTCCTAAATTATCGATAATATCGAAGATATATTTTGCCTCAAAAGAAGAACGAGGGAAAACAAGAGTAGACCAATCGCCAATACTAAGTTTAACAGCATTATATTCTTTACCAGTTTTCTTTGATTTGCCAGTGACATGTTCGATATGAACTGATTTATTTTCCATGATAGTTTCCTTGTTAAATGAATAAATATTTTATACATAAGTGTGTTGATAAGTTCCGTTAGTGTTTACTTAACAGAGGTCAGGGTGGTGTCTTTGGAACTCGGAACTCGGAACTTGGGGGACAAGCTCCCCCAAGTTCATAACCCTCACCAATATCACAAGCCTTGCAAGAAGATTCAAGAACTTTTATTTGACTAGAAAAAGATTGTCTGACAATGTACGTTGTAAGACATTAAAATTTTCACAAAAATCCCACAAAAATCCCATTAACCTCAATCCTGCTAGCGCTTGTATTTAACTCCCAACTTTGCCATAGTGAAACTACGACATTTAACTTAGGAGGTTATATGGAGCAAGAATTCATTAAACACGAACTACTTGAAATGTGGTTTCCGGTTAAAGAGACAAAACACAATATTGAAACCGAAAAGATTTCAAAGGTTTCCGATGGTGAAATTTGGTGGACAGCCGTGGGTGAAAATGTTGGAGTTGAAATCAATGGCAAAAGTGAATATTTTTCCCGTCCAGTACTAGTCTTTAAAAAGTTAAGCCATTTGGGCTTTATGGGTATACCATTATCTACGCAAAAACATGTTGGTTCATGGTATGTGAATTTTAGATTTCAAGGCAAACAGGCTTATGCGGCTCTTTCTCAAGCAAGAGTTTTCAGTGCAGCGAGACTATATAGCCGCTTAGGCCAAGCTACAAAAAATGATATGCGTAAGATAAAAGATGGGTTTCGAAAGTTATTTTTAGATGAATAAAAAATTTCCCCTAGCTGATTTTACTCAAGCTAGGGTGCGGGTAGGTCCCGAATGTAACCTCATTATATCAAACCTCCCCCACCTTGTCAAGCGCACAAGATTTGCTATAATATAGACATGAGCATTATCAAATCTAAAAATCCTGCTTTCAAAAAACCTACCCCACCTCCAGACGATGTTTTACTCGCACTTGATATTGGTACAGAATTTGTGAAAGCAGTGATTGCTCGCCAGAAGAAAGACAACTCCCTAGAAATTATCGGCGTAGGCCGTGCACATCAGGATCCGTCCAACATGCACGCTGGCGCTATTGCGGACATTGGCGCCGTGGTTGGCACTTGCGAGAAGGCCTTGTCTGACGCAGAAAAGCAAGCGGGCGTTACCTGCAAGCTTGTCTCTGTAGGTATCGCTGGCGAGCTCGTCAAAGGGAATACCAGCACGGTTCATTATCGCAGAAAAAACGGCAATCGTCCTCTGTCCGAGCAAGAGATGTCCTTGATTATTAAGCGTGTTCAGGACAAGGCCGGGGAACTAGCCAGAAAAGAAGTTGCCCTCGAAACTAACAATCCCGACATCGAGGTTCGCTTGATTAACTCTGCCATCGTTAGTCTCACTATCGACGGCTACAAGGTAAGTAACCCTATCGGTTTTAAGGGTTCCGACCTCACGATTCAGTTTTATACAGCTTTTGCGCCTCTTGTTCACATTTCCGCCATCGAAAAAGTTTGCGCCGAGCTCAACCTCGACCTTCTTGCTGTAGCGGTGGAGCCATTTGCGGTTTGTCGTGCCTGCCTAGGCGACGATCCAGATTCCAATCTTTCTGCTATCGTGATGGACATCGGTGGCGGTACTACGGATATCGCTATTGTTGATGACGGCGGTGTTGACGGCACTAAGATGTTCGGCATCGGCGGTCGCAGCTTTACTCATCAAATCGCCGAGACTCTCGGTATAGATTACGATACGGCCGAGTTTTTCAAGCTCAATCCTGACTCCGATGAGCTCCCAGCTCAGGCGCGCGAGCGCATGGAATCATCTATTGCTAAGAACGTTGATGTATGGATTGGCGGCGTTCAGCTCGCCCTTGGTGATTTTGACCTATTAGAGGTTTTCCCGCAGAAGATTCTCCTCTGTGGTGGCGGTGCCGGTCTAATGCAGATTCAAGAAACTCTCGCTACTTCCGATTGGTATCAGGAGTTGCCATTCTCCCGCCGTCCTGTTGTTCATATTGTTGAAGCCGAGGATATTCCTGATTGCACCAATGCTACAGATACTGTGCTCGACCACTCTTTTATTACTGCACTAGGTTTGCTCCGCGTCTCTCTTGACACGCTCGCTGGCTCACCAGATGGCAATACTATCCGCGACAAGCTCGCCAAGATATTGCAGAACTAGACCACTCAAAAATCCCGCACTCAGCGGGCTTTTTGTTATCAGAACTAAGGCTTAAATTCTACAAATTCACCAGGTTTCAGTCCCGACAACCTATATTTCCCAAACTGTATCCGATGGAGCTTAACTACGGTATATCCCACCGCGGCAAACGTCCGTCTAATCTGTCTATTGCGCCCTTCGCTCATCGTGACCAACCACTTTTTCCGACCATCGTCTAGGTGTGCTAGTCCTAGCCGCGATTTCCCATCGGGCAAATCTATCCCAAATTCCGCAATTTCTTGTTGGTGTAGCGGCTCTAAGTCTCGGTTTAGCTCCACCTCGTATTGCTTTTCTTTAACAAACTTCGGATGCGTATGGGAAAAAGCAAAGTCTCCATCATTGGTCAGAAGAATTATCCCAGAGCTGTCCTTGTCTAGTCGCCCCACGGTCTTTAGCTCCTGATACTTTTTTGGCAGTAACTCATAAATCGTCGGCGTGTCGCCTTGGCGCTTTCTAGAACAAACATAATTAATAGGTTTATTTAACGCAAGATAAGTGTATTCTAAAGAATACGGAACTATCTTACTATTATAGCATACTTTTGCATTTTTGTCAATACGTGCACCTAGAACGGCAGTTTTCCTATCGACGGTTACCTTCCCACTAGCAATCACATCGTCCGCTTGTCTGCGCGACAAACCTAGTCGTTCTGCCAGGAATTTATTGAGCCGAAGTTCCTGGCCAGGCTGCATTTGGTGTTCCTGAATTTTCATTTAAAATTGCTTCCATCTGTGCCCCCGTATCTTGTACTGGCGCTGCTGTCGGCTGGACAGGTTGTTGTTCAGGCTGCTGGACTGTTGGCTGAACAGGTTGTGCTACTGGCTGAGCAGGTTGCGGAGCCACAGGCTGTGTAGGCTGCACTACGCTTGAAGGCGTCTCAGCAGGAGGCTGAGACGATGAAGCAGGAGCACCGAAGCCGGCTGTATTTGGCATACTGCCGGCGAGGCGCGCATCTGCTGAAGAAGTATCAGTCCCTGCTGTGACGCCTTTATCCCCCAACACTTCGTGGACGGCATTAATCACATCCTCAATCCCCACCTGACTCTTCACCAAATACTTATTCGCCCCTAGCGCCTCTCCTCGCTGCCTTTGCTCGTCTGAACTTAGCGCCGTCATCATGATCACTTTAATGTCTTTTGTCTCAGGAGTGGAGCGGAGGATATCTAGCATATCAAACCCAGAAATCTTTGGCATCATCACGTCCGACAAAATCAAATCTGGCTTCTGCTGCACTGCTATTGCCAAGGCCTCTTCGCCGTCACCAGCCGACACAACTTCGTATCCCTCTGCTACTAATCTGATACTGTAAATTTCACGAAGACTTTTATCATCCTCAACAAGCATTATTTTTGCCATTGTTCCTCCTGTTTTTCCTTATTGTATTATACTTGTGTTATTTTGACTAGGTTGAATCGGTTGTTGCGCAGGCTGAGGTTGCGTCGCTACGGGCGCCGCAGGCTGCGCTGCTGCCTGAACTGCCGGTGCAGGCACTCCCGCCGCCGTCACCGCCGCATTCGTCAAAGCCGTCGCTGTTGCTGGCGTCGTTGGCTTAATCGCCATCATCTGAGTATTGCGCAAAACCGTCATTTGCCGTTCATATTCTTCTGGCGAAATCCTCGGCAATGCCACATAAAATGTCGAGCCTTCCCCAAACACACTCTCCGCCCAGACGCGTCCACCCATCGCCTCTGTCCGCGCCTTCACGATGTAAAGTCCCAGCCCCGTTCCACCGATTTCGCGCGTCGCCGAATTATCTACTCTATAAAACTTCTGGAACACATGCGACAAATTCTCTGGCGGTATCCCCACGCCGCTATCTGTCACATTGATCAAAACATCGTCGCCGTCCGCTCGGACGCTCACCCAGAGCTCTCCACCCGCAGGGGTATATTTGATGGCGTTTTCTATCAAATTCCCTAAGATTTCCTGTAAGAAATCTACATCCACCATCGCATAAACCAGCTGCTCAACCTGTAATTTTCCTTCCAGTCCATCCCTTACCCCAAAACTATAGCCAATGTTCTTATTATTGAGCGCAGCCACCTTTTCTCCAGCAATTTTCTGGACTAGAGACACCATCTCTACTGGCATCAAATTCACCCGTATACGATTATCATCTAGTCTCGTCACATCCAACAAATCTTGGAATAATTTCCCAAGGTGCGCCGACGCATTGTGTGCTTCCATTAAATACTGCCTCGCTCTGTCATCTATCGTTGCCGTCTGTGGATTTAGCGCTAGTCCTAGATACCCTTCAATCGATGCTACCGGCGTCCGCATTTCGTGCGAAGCTGTAGAGATAAACTCCGTTTGTTCGCCTTCCTTTTCTAGTTCCTCGGTAATATCTCTAAACGTAATAATTCTGTCCGAGCTCCTTCCACCTGATGGTGTCAAAACAATCGAAACTGGCGTCTTCTTGCCCTGTGGCGTTACTAAGAAAAATTTCCGTGATGCCCAAGCCTCATTATTAGCTACTGCCTTAGCGAGTGGGTTCATGTTGTCCGTCAGCGTCAGTCCCTCACCATTTTCCATCCTCATCACCGATAGGTACGACAATCCTAGTGCATCAGGTGCCGACGGCATCCCCGTAATCTCTGCCGCCGCTGGATTTGCCAGCTTTACTAACCCATTCTGGTCAATAATCATCACTCCATCGTTAATGGAATTTAAAACAAGTTCCGCAAGCAAGGCTCTGTCTGTCTGTGTTTCGAGCCCACCCACCATGGTTTTCTTCTGAAACAATTTCATTTAATTTAATTTTAACACAAACGGAATAACTTGTGTTAAAATTGAGCTATGAATAAGGACGTTGTTTATATCGAGCCCGAAGATGATATTACCGACATCATCGCCCGGGTCAAAACCGCCAAACAAAAACTAGTCGCACTCGTCCCGCCAAAGAAAATTGGTGTACTTCGTAGTGCCGTCAACACAAAACTGATTGCTCGTGCCGCCAAGATGTCGGACAAGGTGGTAGTGATTGTTACTACGGATAGCTCCCTGATTAAGCTCGCTGCTGCCGCCCAAATTCCTGTCGCTAAAAATCTCCAGTCTCGCCCTAAACTCCCATCGGAAATTATCAGGGAAGAGAAGGCTAGCGGGGAACAGTTCCTAAGCGACGATGACTATGACGATGAGGAAGAAGAAGCCTCAGCGTTAGATAGTATGAAATCAGCAAAGCACGCTCCAAACAACGTGGCGTTCAGCTCTGCCGCAGCTAAAAAAGCTGACCAAGAAATCACATCTGACGATATAGACAAA
The DNA here is from genome assembly GCA_045651545.1 of Candidatus Nanosyncoccus sp. Lineage (GTDB taxonomy): Bacteria > Patescibacteriota > Saccharimonadia > Saccharimonadales > Saccharimonadaceae > Nanosyncoccus. The sequence goes on along the minus strand of JAZRSM010000018.1, from coordinate 13,334 downwards.
GATGAAGAAAAACTCGAAAAAGGCGGTAAAAAAGATAAAAAATCCGACAAAAAAGGCGTCATTCCTACTTTAGACAAATATAGAAAATGGATTATTATCGGCGGTGTCGGTGTCGTCGGTCTCATTGTCTTCCTAGTATGGGCATTTGTCTTTGCTCCTGCTGCTGACATTGCTGTCGCAATTAGAACAACGGCCAACAACTTCTCTGAAAACGTTACCTTTACTACTAAATCCGGCAGCGAGAATCCCGAAAATGGCAACTTCCTCCTAGAGCAGAAAAAGGTAGAGAAGACCAGCTCTGTTGAATTCCAGGCCACCGGCCAAAAAGATATCGGCGAAAAAGCCAAAGGCACGCTAAATCTCACTGCTACCTTCGGCACGGAAACTGCTGAGGCTGTAATTTCCGCCAAAGAAGGTGCTACCTTCTCTTATGGTGACTTAAACTATACTCTAACCAAATCTGTTAATTTCCATATCGACGAGCAAGATAACTGTACTGTCACTCAGCTCCGCAAGCGCGAATGCACCATCTCTACTACTGCAGAAGTCGTCGCCGTTGAAGCTGGCGAAAAATACAACATCGGTCCGCATGACTCCGGCTGGACCTCTCCAGTCAGCGATATCACCGCTACTAACTCGGCTACTTTCTCTGGCGGCACCTCCAACATCGTTACCGTCGTCTCCGAGCAAGATTTCAACAATGCCAAAGAAAAACTTACCAACGCCGGTCGCGAAGACGGCAAAGCCGAGCTCATCAAGCAATTCGGCGAAGACATGATTGTTATCGAATCTAGCCTCGATGTCTCCACCGCTGACCCAAAATCCAATCCAGCTGTCGGCGAAGAAGTTAAATCTGGCGTCACGCCAAAAGTAGAGGCTACTACCACCTACACCATGTTTGCCGTTGATAAGATTAAAGTAGAAGATTTCATTAAGAAAAAGACCGAAAAATCTGTCGCCGCCGACCAGCGTATCTATGCCATCGACAAGCCATTCTTTGAAAACTTCACTAAGCAATCTGACGCTAGCTATACCGCTAAGCTAAAGAGCGCTACTCAGACCGGTCCAAAGGTCACCGAAGAAGACATCCTTGAAAAATCTAAAGGCAAGAAGACTGGCGAAGTCCAATCTATCCTGAAATCTATCAACGGTGTCAGCTCCGTCAGTATTAAGACTTCGTTCCCTTGGGTGAATCACGTCCCAGACGATCCAAACAAAATTACTATCGAACTTAAAGTGGAGGAATAATGAAAATAGTAGGGCTAGATGTTGGCACGCGCCGTATCGGTGTAGCGACTGCCGATACGAATGTGCGTATCGCCGTGCCAAAAACTACCGTCATAGTCAATAATGGCTACGAGTTTGCCGAGATTGCTCGGCTTGCCCGTATGAATAATACAGACTGGTTTGTCTTGGGGCTTCCGCGTAGCAACGAAGGAAACGAAACTGCTCAAACCGAATACGTGCGCGAATTCGCTAGGAGCCTTAAGAGTGCTATCCCTAGCGCCAAGATTCGCTTCCAAGATGAATCCCTGACCTCTGTTGAGGCAGAAAAACGCCTCAAATCCCGCAAAAAGGGCTATAAAAAAGAAGAAATTGACGCTGAAGCTGCCGCTATCATCTTGCAAGATTTTATCGAAAACATGTCTAGTTCTGCCACAACTGACACTAGTAGAAAAAGCAAAAAAGCGGCCGATATAGATCTTTCAGACGAACCAGAAGAAAAGAAAAAAGGAAATTCCATGCTCAAAAAGTTCATCGCATTCGTTGTTATCGCTATCATTACTCTTGGTATTGGTGCTGGTATTGCTTTTGCTTGGTATAATTCCGCTCTTGGCGCGGTCTATGATGTCGATTGTAGCGCCTCTGGTAAAGAAGATGCTCGCTGCGAATATATTGACTTTTCCGTTAAGTCTGGCGACACGATTAACGTTATTGCCGACAATCTCGAGTCAGTTGATCTCATTAGGAACTCTTTCGTCTTCCAAATTTATATGCGTTCCCAAGGTCAAGCCGAACAGATTAAAATTGGCGATTATCAATTCCGCCGCAATATGACCGTTGCTCAGATTGCCGAGCAACTTGTGGCTGGCTCCAAAAATCCTAATGTCTTCTCATTCACTATTCTCCCAGGTTCTAAGATTAAGGACATTAAGAAAAATCTACTAGAACTTGGATACTACAGTGAGTCCGATATTAACGCCGCTTTTGCCAAAGATTACCGCGGCACCAGCAGCGAAATCGACAAACTCCTTCAAGACTGGCCAGCTTCTAATGCATATAACGCCGAGCCCCTAGAAGGCTACATTTTCGGTGACACTTACGAATTTTACAAGACCGACTCTGTCGAAAAAATCGTCACCACCACCTTAAAGGCTATGTGGGATGTAGTTGAAGGAAACGACCTCGTCGCTAAATTTGCCGCCCACAATCTCAATCTCTATCAGGGGATTACGCTCGCTTCTATCGTCCAGCGCGAATCTGGCACCACTGGCCAAGCCACCGTCGCTCAGATTTTCTACACTCGCTTATCTCAGAATATCGCCTTGGGCTCCGATGTTACAACTCAATACGCTGTTGATTTAGTTGATCCAGACCGCACTACTTATACCAATAACTACCTCGCCCTAGAGATAGATTCCCCATATAATACGCGCAAATACCAAGGTCTCACCCCAGGTCCTATCTGTAATCCAGGTGTTTCCGCCCTCCTTGCTGTCGCCAACCCTGCCGATACCTCTTATCTTTACTTCTTGACAGGTGACGATGGTGTGATGTATTATAGTTACACAGAGGAAGAACACAACCGTAACATCCGAGAACACTGTCAAGAACTCTGTAATGTTTCATTATGACTTTGAAAAATTCTAAAAAATGGCAGATTATTAAACGCAACTGGGCCTATCTTTTGATTGCCGTAGTAGTGATGCTAGTAGCAGTTTTCGGGTCTAAAGACAAGCTTGCTATTACCGACCAGTCCATGAGTATGGATTCCATTATTGCTGCTAACTACCAGGTCTCCACCGACCAGATTACCCAGTTCTATATGGTTGCCGAACTTGCCAACGACCTTAATCTCGCTTCGGCCAACCTCGCCTCGATTAACTACACTACTATTCAGCTCCTTCAGCAGAACAGCCAGATTATCAGCGACCAAGGTAAGATTTCTAAGCCTACCGTGGTCGACATCTCTGGCATTTCTCGTGGTGTGATTAACTATACTGTTCAGCCTGGTGAATCCATGCAACAAATCGCTGCGCGCTATGGCCTCACTACCGACCAAATTCGCTGGTCCAATAATCTAAAAACTACCGATTTGTCCGCTGGCCAGAGCTTACTCATTCCGACCGTCCCAGGTATCGCCTATACGGTTAAGGAAGGCGATACAGTTGCTTCTGTTGCCGAAAAATACAAATCTTCCGCCGACCAAATTATCTCTGTTAACGACCTAGAAAAAGACCCAACCTTAAAGCCTAATACTATTATCCTGATTCCTTCTGGCGTCCTCCCAGAAACAGAACGTCCAGAGTATGTCGCCCCTACCCCATCCTACAGTACTAGCGTCGCTACCTATTCGCACTATTCTGCCGCCTATGCCTCTGGTAACCGCTATGCTTATGGTTGGTGTACTTGGTATGCTTGGCAATGGCGCCACGACAATATGCCAGGGAACTATGACCTTCCATCCAACATGGGTAACGCCAACACTTGGGCTTCCGCTGCTGCGGCCGCCGGCTTCGTTGTCAACCGCACGCCAGCCGCTGGTGCCGTCTTCCAGATTGGCGGCGGTCTTGGTCACGTTGGTATTGTCCACTCTGTCAATGCGGATGGCTCTATTGTTGTTTCCGATATGAACGGCATCGCTGGTTGGGGTCGCGTTGGCTCTGCTACTTGGTCCGCCGCCAAAGCCGCTGGCTACAATTATATCCACGGTCGTTAATAAGCATTAGCACTCTCATATGTAGAGTGCTAATGCTTTATTTTTCTCTGTAAACGTGTTATAATTATCTCATTATGTTTGCAGATGTAGCGAAAGTGAGTTTAAAGGCTGGCAAGGGCGGCGACGGTGCCGTTTCTTTCCGCCACGAAATTTATATCCCTAAGGGCGGTCCAGATGGTGGTGACGGTGGCCGTGGCGGGAGCATTATTTTTCGTGCCGACAAAGACACTAATACTCTAATCGACTTCCGCTTCACCCCTATTCTTACTGCCGAAGATGGCAAAAACGGCTCTGGCACGCGCTCAGCCGGCCGCAGCGGCCGCGACCTCATCGTTGATGTCCCAGTCGGGACAGTTGTATATAGGGCCAGCGAAAGGACGCTTCTCGCTGACCTCGTAGCTGATGGCCAGACTGCCATCATCGCCAAAGGCGGCGACGGCGGCTTCGGCAACGCGCATTTCAAGAGTAGTGTTCGCCAGACCCCTAAATTTGCCGAACTCGGCGAACCAGGCGAAGAATTTGAAGCCGAACTAGAACTAAAACTGCTTGCCGATGTCGGTCTTGTCGGCTTGCCAAACGCCGGCAAATCCACCTTCCTCTCTGTTGTCTCTAATGCTAAACCTGAGATTGCCGACTATCCTTTCACTACTATCACCCCTAATCTTGGCGTTGCCACAATTGATGGCAAAGACCTCCTAATTGCTGATATTCCAGGCTTAATTGAAGGTGCCTCCGAAGGCAAGGGCCTAGGTCACGACTTCCTGCGCCACGTTGATCGCACGGCAGTTTTGCTTCATCTTGTAGACATTTATTCTGACGACGCTGGCCAGGCCTATCAGATTATTAGACGTGAGCTCGAGAAGTATTCCGACCTCGCCTCTCGCCCAGAAATCGTCGCTCTTACCAAGTGCGAAGGCTTAGATGACGAAATTATCGCCATGCAAACCGCCTCTATTTTGGCAGTCAACCCTAACGCAAAAGTCTTTCGCATCTCCTCTGCCGCCCACCAAGGCCTAGACGAGCTGTTAAGAGAGCTATTGAGGGAAAAAGACAGAGGCTTGGCAGGAGAAACAGAGTTTTCGGGGATCTCCACGACAACGGGAGTGGACGATAGGCGGAGCGCCCGTAACGACGGGCCGCGCAGCCGGTGCCCCGAAAACTACTGTTCGACTGGCCAAGCCATGGCTGATATCCCTGTAATTGAACTATCTAGCGACGAAATCGGCGACAGCTGGACAATAGAGACCGAAGACGACAAATTTATCGTTCGCGGCGCCAAAATCGAAAAATTTGCCCGCCGCACCAACTTTGACAACTATGCCGCCGTCAATCGTTTGCGTGACATCATGAAGAAAATGGGCATTCGCGCCGAGCTAACAAGCCGCGGCGCCACTGACGACTCTATTATCTCTATTGCTGGGCACGAATTCACTCTCGTAGAAGACTGGTAAAGCCTCCAACCCGCCCCTGTTATTCTTGACTTTTTCGCCATTCTGTGCTATAATGTAATCATAGCTGTTTGTGTGCGGAAAAAAGGAGGTGTGCACATGTTCTTTAATGTTTTAGCTATCGTTTCTATCTCGGCAATTTTTGGGTTTGCTTTTGCGGTTACGATTTTATCGCACAAGAAAACCGTAAACGTGGTTTTTCTGCTAATTACGATTGTATCATTCTGTGGAATTTGGGTTAGCGGAACTATGCTTTTGCAACGCATCGATCCTATGCCAAGTGAAAAGAGTATTAGCGACCAGGACGACGTCGTGGCGAAAACGGGAAACCCCGAAAACTGGAACAATGTTCCAATGGAACCCGAAGTTCCCGATCATGACCATAAGGGTGTAGCTCCGCTATCTCTTTATGTTACCGACGGGGCAAATATCAGTGAAACTTATTACGTTGAAGCGACCGACCATGACACCTATAAGTTTTGTTACTTCCATAACAATGGCACTCAAATCGTCAAAAAGGAAGTATCTGCGGATAAGGTTAAGTTCGAATTTAGCAATGATAACTTGCCGCATCGCTTGGAAGTTCTCCTAAAGGATGAAAAACCTGTCCTTTACACTCTCTATTTACCAGAAGACAGTAATACAATTCAATTTGATTCCGATAACAAATAATGACAGCTATCTGAGCAGTCAGGAAACACCCCACCTGGCCTGGCTCAACCATAAAAGACGGTATTTATACCGTCTTTTTCTTACCGCTAAAAATCTCCAGCTAAGCTGGAGATTTCTTTTGCGCTGAAGCGCGCCCACCCATGGGGCACATTGTTTTGTTTTAATCCGCTGTTTTTGTTTTTAATGTAAGTCTCCACACTCCACTAATTTGTTCAGTGGAACCCCTGTGAAGCGTTTCAGCTTATGTTTATTATAGTCTAATAACAACCATTCTGTCAAGATGCAAAAAACATGATTTTTAGCATCCCGCAAGCGTTTTCCACAACCATCTCATGATCAGTATTCTGCCAAATTCCCCTTTGACAACTGAATTATTTATGCTATAATTAATTTTAGCAAAGGGGGTGTTCTTTATGAATCTTATAAATGATTATGCTATTTTTTTAGCCAAAAATTCCGTTGTTATGTTCCAGAAGGATCGTCTAATTAGGGGAGTTTGTCGCGGTCTTTACAGGACTCTAGCCAATCTCTATTGCGCACTCTCTTCGGAATATATCAGGCGCCAAGGCTTAATTGGGAAAGGTGCTATAGTTGATACCTATCCTTGGCCCTACTGCGAAGAGTGGTTTGCTGACTGGGCAGAGGTTGACGCTAGGGAAAACTATAGCCTAGTGAGTGACAACGCTGGATTTATTGTTAAACATTCCACCAGTTATTGTGCCTGGAAGATAAACGAGTTTACCGGCTCTTGGCCAACTCGTCCGCGTTACATGGTGGATTGCAGCGCTGTTCATTGGCACAGATTACTATTTCACAACAATTACCGCAATACTGTCAAACGTCCCGAGCCAGGCAAAAAATACATCGGCATTATGCCTAGTTACAGCAGATATGGCGAAGTTGTTTGGTACGAGGGTTTTGAAGATGGTTTCTCCGTAGACATGGAAAACGACACTGGCGGAAAGATTGTCTACTCCACTTACAGAGACAAAAAATATACCATCGGCGCCGCTCCTGCGGAATGGTATATCTGGGTAGAAATTACCTCTAAAAAATCAGCATAATCTCAATCAGTATTAAGAGACGCTTTGTTAGCGTCTCTTTTTCTTGCTACCGAAGCCTCAATGAAGCTATATGCTCCATTGTAAAATTCTCAAAATATGTTAAAATATAATCATAATATGAAAACCCAAAAAATCAAATTCACGATTATTACGTTGTTTGAAGAAGCGATTCGCCCCTATCTAGAAACTTCCATGATGTGGAAGGCAGCCGACAAGGGAATTGCCGAATTTGATTTTGTGAACTTGCGCGATTTTGGTCTTGGCCCACACAAAAGCGTAGATGATACTCCTTATGGCGGTGGCGACGGCATGTTACTCCGCTGCGAGCCAGTTTTTGCCGCCATCGAAAGTGTCAAGGAAAAAGACCCAACCGCCAAGGTTATCTTACCTACGCCCGCCGGCGACCTCTGGACGCAGGACTGGGCTAGGGCGTTAGCAGGAGTATCGGAAACACAATTTTCGGAGATCTCCGCGACAACGGGAGCGGACGATAGGCGGAGCGCCCGTAACGACGGGCCGCGCAGCCGGTGCTCCGAAAATTCGTGTTCCGATACTCCAAATCACTATGTTATCCTCTGTCCTCACTACGAGGGCTACGACGAGCGAATTTTGAGTATCGTGGACTACAAATTTTCCCTTGGCCGCTTCGTCTTGACAGGCGGCGAATTACCTGCTCTCATTATCATTGACAGCGTCGTCAGATTATTGCCTGGCGTGCTTGGTGGCGAAACTTCCGCCGAAATCGAGAGTTTTTCCGATGGCAACAATATTGAATTTCCACAATACACCAAGCCTGCCGACTTCCGTGGTATGAAAGTCCCAGAAGTACTTCTCTCCGGTCATCACGGCAAGGTCGACGAATGGCGCAAATCCCACCAAAAGCCTGCCAACTACTAGTGCTATAATATCCCTATGGATTTATTATCGGAGGTCACTACTATCCCAGGCATCGGCGAAAAAATCGCCGCAAAGCTCAAAAAAGCTGGTATTTTTACCGTGCGCGACTTCCTTTACTTCTTGCCTCGCGATTACGAAAACTATCAGGCCGCCGTCAAAATCGCCGACCTAAAACCAGGCAAAGTCCTCTTAAAGGGCCATATTTCCGATCTTAAAACCACCGCCACTCGTCGCCGTGGCCTCACTATTACTACTGGCATCATCTCTGACGAAACTGGCTCTCTGCGTGTAGTCTGGTTTAATCAGGCTTACCGCGCCAAGCAATTTGACGAACAGCACGAATATTATTTTACGGGTACTTACGACTTTAAAAACGGTCGCTATCAACTTACTTCGCCTTCTGCTGTTCTTGCCAAAGACGTTGACAAAAACATCGGTGGCGCTAATTCTAGCATCGTTCCGATTTATCGCGCTGTCTCTAGTATTCCATCTAATAAATTACACCGTTTGTTTGAGAATTTCCGCAGCAATTTTGCCCTAATTCCAGACCTTTTGCCAGACGCTATAACAGATACCAAAATGCCCACCTTTGTTCATCCAGGCGCTCGCGCCGACGCTCTGTTTAAAACTCATTTCCCCGAGAGCCTTACCGAAATCGCCGATGCTCGCCACTACCTTGCTTACGAAGAGCTTTTTGAGTTACTCCTAGCCGCCAATCTGTCCAAAGAAGAAAATCGCAAGCTAAAAGCCGAAAGTCTCCCCTTTGACGCTAATAACACGGGTCAGCTCGTCAAATCTCTCCCCTTTAAACTCACCAATGCCCAGCGTCAGGCCACCTGGGACATTTTACAAGATTTAGGCAAACATACCCCTATGAACCGCCTTTTACAGGGAGATGTTGGCTCTGGTAAGACCGTAGTTGCCGCTATTTCGGCCTTCCAGGCTATCAAGAGCGGTTTTCAGGTGGCTTTGCTCGCACCTACGGCTATCTTGGCGGCTCAGCACGCCAAGGGCTTAGATGAGTTCCTGGGGCCTTTTGGGGTCAAAATAGCGCTTTTAATCGGCTCCACCCCTAGAAAAGACCTCGTTAAGCGCCAGATTGAACAGGGAAATGTAGATCTCGTGATCGGCACTCACGCCCTGATTACCGATGATCTAGTTTTCCATCGCCTCGCCTACTGTATTATTGACGAGCAGCACCGCTTTGGTGTTAATCAGCGTCAAAAGCTCTTGACTAAGACCGCCCACAATGTCATAAAAAGCGAACACGGCGCCGTTGCTCCGCATCTCTTGTCTATGACCGCCACCCCTATTCCGCGCTCGCTCCAGCTCACGGTTTTTGGCGACCTTGACATCTCTATTATTAACCAGCTTCCTGCTGGCCGTAAGCCCATTATTACTAAGGTCATCAAAGAATCCGACCAAAAAGAATTTCTCTATCCTAAGATTCGCGAAGAAATCAAGTCTGGTCACCAGGTTTACTGGCTCTGTCGTAAGATTGAAGAAGGTGGCCCTAGTGATAGTGTCAGCGTTAAGCGCCAAGCTGCCAAATTACAGAGTATTTTTCCCGAGCTTAAAATTGAATTCCTTCATGGTAAAATGAAACCAGACGAAAAAGACGCCATTATGGAGCGATTCGCAAAGCATAAAACCGACCTACTCGTTTCTACTACTGTAATTGAGGTTGGCGTTAACGTCCCTAATGCTACTGTCATGGTAATCATGGACGCCGAAAGCTATGGCCTGGCTCAGCTGCATCAGCTTCGTGGCCGCGTCGGTAGAGGTAGCGCCAAGAGCTTCTGTTATCTGATTTCCGCCGCAGAAAAGCCTAGCCGCCGTCTTCAGGCTATGGAGGCTAGCACCGACGGTTTTTATCTTGCCGAAATGGATCTCAAAATCCGCGGTCCAGGCGAGATTTACGGTAATCTCCAACATGGCGCACTCGACCTTCGCATCGCTTCTCTCACAGATACCAAACTAATCGCCGAAGCCTCTCGTCAGGCCAAGGCTGTTGCCTCTGTTTTCTCCAAAAACCCTGATGTCATGCTAAAATATAAGGAATTAAACAGTAGTATCGCGCATTATCAACAATTAACCACCTTGAATTAATATGAAAAACTCCACATCACTCAAAATTACTGGCGGCGAGTTTCGCGGACGCGTCATCAAGGCTCCAGCCACCTCTGTTACGCGCCCTATGGGCTCGCGTGAAAAAATGGCGCTATTTAACGCTTTAATCAGCCTAAAAGGCCCCCTAGAGGGCGTTCAAAATGTTCTCGACATCTGTTGCGGCTCGGGCGCTTTGGGGCTAGAAGCCCTCTCCCGTGGCGCTAGACACGCTGTTTTTGTGGACAATAACGCCTCTGTTCTCCAAACCGTCAAAGATAATATCTCTGTCTTAGGCGTCTCAGACTGCGCCGAAGTCGTCAAGTCTGATATCTCAAAAATCGCCTCCACCTCTGTTTCTTGGCAAAAATATGATCTGATTTTGGCCGACCCACCCTATGACAACTTTCCTGGCGACCTAGCCTCGTTAGCCGACTTATTGAACGAAGACGGTATTTTGGTTTTATCTCACTCTAGCACAATCGTGCCGGCTGCTATTTTCCCAAATTTAACCCTCCTTTCCACTAAGTCCTACGCTCCCGCCAACCTCTCATTTTATAAGAAATAGCCCCGACCCCTGTCTCTGTCTTTTTTACAACATCCCCCTGTTGTAAATTTCACAACGCCACTAAATCCGCCTAAAAATACCCAAAATCCACGCAAAACCACCCAAAAACCACCGAAAAAGCTCCAAAATCCACCCAAATTCCGTCCTATTCCGCTTATGCTCCCCTTGTAATATAAAGCCACCAAAAATTCAAGCGCTAGCACGATTAATTACTAAACATTATGCTAGTGTTTTTATTTTTTAGCCCCAAGTTTCATACTGAAAGTAGGGTTGGGCGCATCTTACTATCCTAGCTAAAACTTGCGCCGACAAATCAATTGGTTTCTCTTCCAAAAATAGGTTTAAGCTTTTAGTCCACAACTTCAACTTCTTAGCGAAAAAGATAAAGGGCACCTGCCTCCGCTCTCAACATCTTTTTCCAACCCTTCGGAGAGGAGTGGCTATGCTAGGTATCCACCCCTCGCACCTTCCAACATATGACTTAAGGAATAATGTATGAAAGATAATAGTAAAATTACAAAAGATAACGAAATGAGCAGTTTATACGACAATATTAGACTACTTATTGAAAATAGTAGAGATAGGGTATATCGAACCGTCAATACCGAAATGATTAATCTCTACTGGCATATCGGTAAAATGATTGTCGAAAAACAAGGTGGTCTAGAAAGAGCAAAATATGGTGACTATCTAATAGAAAATGTTTCAAGTCGGCTCACAAAAGAATACGGAAGCAGCTTTTCGTCTACTAATTTGAAAAGGATGAGGAAGTTTTATATCTATTACCCAATTAGCCAGACGTCGTCCAACCAATTGGTGAAACACTGTTTCACCAATTCTAGAGATGGCAAATCAATTCGGCTGACAACGTCAGCCAAATTGGGGCAACATTGTCGCTCTAATTCTGGAGACGACAATTCAATTCGCTTGACAATGCCAGGCGAATCTCCAATCCCTATGACATTGTCACCGCAATTGGCCTGGTCTCATTACCTGGAATTAATTAAAATCAAGGATAAGAACAAACGCAATTTTTACACGGTTGAATGCATCAAATCTAACTGGACCGTGCGCGAACTCCGCCGTCAGCGAACGACTTTGCTTTACGAGCGTCTTACAAACGGCAAAACCAAGGCAAAAACACTAGAGTTATCCAAAATGGGCCACGAAGTAACAGAGAACAAAGACATCATCAAAGACCCCTTTGTCCTGGAATTTTTAGACATTAAGGAAAATACGGACTACCTAGAAACTGACCTAGAAAAGAAAATCCTAGAGCATCTTAAGGAGTTCTTGCTCGAGCTAGGTAGAGGCTTTACCTTCGTTGGAAATCAAGCCAGAATCACTATTGACGACGACCATTTTTACCCTGACCTCGTTTTTTATAACAGAGTATTAAGGTGTTTTGTAATTATAGATCTAAAACTCGGCAGAGTATCCCACAAAGATATTGGTCAGATGCAAATGTATGTCAACTATTATGATAGGGAGATAAAATCAAATGAGGAAAATGCAACTATAGGAATTCTGCTTTCTACAGACAAGAATGAAACAGTAGTAAAGTATACTCTTCCAGAGGATAATAAAACGATTTTCTCGTCAGAATTCAGATTAACTATCCCAACCGAAAAGGAACTAATTAATCTGATAGAGACTGAAAAAGAAAACATAAGGCTAATGATGTGATTACCGTTGACTTCAAAGCACTAGTATGATATAATTAAGCCAATTAAGGTTATTTATTTAATTTTGGAGAAAATATGGAAGTTAATCCTTATTCTAATGAAGACAAAGAGCAGCGCCGCCGCGTGATTATTGTCGCAACCACGATTGCGATTATTATTCTTGGTATCGCTGTTTGGGCTATCATCGCTATTGTTGGTGGCTCTAAGAAAAACACCGAAGTCGCCCAAAACAGCGACAATCAGGCTAAAACTAGCGAGGTCGCTACTAAGCCAACCGAGGCAGAAGCCCCAAAAACCGAAGGTGTCAGCACCTCTAATTCTAACAATTCTAACACTAGCGCTAGCTCTAACACCGCTAGCACTTCAACTACGACCAACACTAGCACCACTCGTCCAACCACCACTTCTAGCGAAGTTCCAGAAACCGGTCCAGAGGAAATCTTACCTTTCGCTCTTGTCCTAGGCTTCCTCGCCGCTTACCTCTCATCTAAGAAACTTAGCAAGAAAGAGTTCGAGCGAATATAGAATACTGCTTTTCCCGACTTGAACCTTAGCAAGATTTGAAGTAAAAAATGTATATTCCTGACATTTATCAGCGTATGACATTTTTTACTTCAAGTCTAGGAGGGAAAAGTAGTATTTATATTCGTCAAACAATATGTTATAATAGGCTTATGCCCGAGTGGTGAAATTGGTATACACGTATGCCTTAGGAGCATATACCGCAAGGTGTGCTGGTTCAAGTGCAGTCTCGGGCACCAAATTTGAACAATTCGAACATGAAAAAAGGCGCCAAATTTTGCGCCTTTTTGGTGATGCCTTAATAACATTTCTAGGCAGGTATCAATATCCACCCTTATAGTTGGTGTGACTACCGTCGTCACGAGTCGTGTGTACTCCACTAACATTTCCATCTGTATCCACATCCCATGAACAGCGGTCCTTGCGGTCCTT
>JAZRSM010000017.1:0-12022 GCA_045651545.1 Candidatus Nanosyncoccus sp. | reverse complement strand
TAGGAGTCTGGGCCGTGTCTCAGTCCCAGTCTGGATGATCATCCTCTCAAACCATCTAACGATCGTCGACTTGGTGGGCCATTACCTCACCAACTATCTAATCGTACGCAGGCCAGTCCCAAACCGGATAAATCCTTTAATGCGAAGATCACATGCGGTATTAGCTACTCTTTCGAGTAGTTATCCCTCAGTTTGGGGTCCGTTCCCACGCGTTACTCAGCCGTCCGCCGCTCGTCAGCAGCTTCACTGTTCCCTCGAAATCTAACCTCCCGCTATAAGAGCCCGGAGTGTCAAGGAAACGGTGAAGCCCTGTTACCGCTCGACTTGCATGTATTAGGCACGCCGCCAGCATTCATCCTGAGCCAGGATCAAACTCTCCATTAAAGACCCTTGAATTGGATTCTAGATAACTTCTTTCCTCTTGGAAAGCGTATCAAGTGTCCCAGGTCAAAATTTCAAATTCGAAAAACTCAAATAATTGAACTGACGATGATTATATTCAAAATATAAATTGCACAACTAAATTGTTAAATTAACTTCTCTAACTTAAACATCTCTAAAATAAGTGTCTCGCAGTTGTTAGACTAATTACGAGTTTACCGCATTTAAAAGATAAAGTCAACACTTTTTTTGAAGATTTTTTGACTTTTTTCTATTTTTTCTTGTTTTTCTACTGTTTTTACGATTTTGACCTCTATTTTAGCCCTACTATCACCATTACAAAACGCCACACGCTCCCGCAATTAAATACGCTCCATATCCTAGTAATGCTCCCAATATCCCACCTACAATCACCTGCGGTATGGTATGTCCTTCCACGATTTTCTGCGGTTTCGTTTTTGGGTTATTATCACTTTTTGCAATCTCATTTAATAATTTACCATGTTCCCCTACTGCATATCGGACATTTACCGCGTCATAGATAATAATAATCGTCACACAAGCCGCCAATGCAAATACCGGATTGTCCCATCCATACATCAAGCCAAGCGCCATATCAAGCGCCACAAACGACGCTGTATGTCCTGACGGCATTCCCCCAGATTTCGTCATATAGTATAGCATCTCCGTAAACGACAATTTCCCCTTATTTTTAATGAGCCCCGCCACCAGCTTAATGACCTGTGCTACAAAACACCCTAATACAAATGCTAAAAACAGAAACAAAACCTTCATATTCTCATTATAGCACAAATTACCATAAGCGCCCACCCTCCCCCTAGAAATTATGATTTTAAGATTCAATTCTCTATCTAGCCTCTACTCTTTTCTCTCCTTTCTTTCATTAGTTTTACGTTTGCCAATAAACAGGAACCACCAACCAGTCACCAACGCCACTCCCACCCCAGCTATCGCCGCTACCGCCAATGCGATATTGGATTTCTTCCCTGTTTCTTGACCCAACTCTGGCACCTCCACGTCATCCTGTTTGTTTTCCGCTCTTACTGCTACCTCTGTTATATTATCTTCTTTTGCGGATGCGTCGTCTGACTCTGCAACCTCCACCCCTATTCCGCTTTTCTCTGTAACGCCTACGCCCGCGCTATCTGCTGCGTCATAGCTCAAAGAATCACCGCTCTTCACAACCTCTGTGCCGCCAGCTTCTCCACTAGTATTTTCAGTTCCTTCACCAGCTTCACCTGTCGTATTTGTCACCTCGGTCATTACTACTTCTTTCTCTGTTCCCTTTGGCAACTTACCATCTTCCACTACCACCTCTGTTCCCTCAGTTTTCACTCCTGTCATAATTATCTCTGGCTCCCCACTAATAACAGGCTCAGGCTCAATAGACTCGGACTCTGGTTCAGACTCCACTGGTTCAACGGGTGCTGGTTCCGGTTCCACAGGCTCTGGTTCCGGTTCCACAGGCTCTGGTTCGGGTTCCGGTTCCACCTCTGGCCACCCATATTCTGGCTCCCACGCATCTGTCGCCGCCGTCAAAACCACATCTTCTTCCGCTGGAATTTCTACTCGAACACCCTCAGCAGTATAAGGCTGATATTGCATCTTACCATCCGCCCCATATTCCATCCAGCACTCCGTTGCTTCCCCGCTCAAAAACACCGACGAGTTAATACATCTCGTATAATCCACTCGCCCTAGTAACCTTGTTCCATTAGAGAACATAATCCTATACATCAGTCGCCCACCCGAACCATTTACCAAATCCGCACGAGAATCAATCATGAAACTATACAGAGCCAGCGTCTGTCCATTCGACCAATTCGGCATTACCGATCCAATCATCATGCTTGTCACCTTAGTCGCCCCAACTTCCTCAGGTAACCCCTGATTTGCTACACTCGAATAATCGCTCAGATTATAAATGTCCATATCAGAAAAATTACCATACCCTATATTTATCCGAAACGGTATCCCGCTGTCCGCCGAATATGCTGGGTTATTCATGTTATAAATCAGCTCTATCCTAGGCGTATACGGCATAATTTTTGTAATCACTATGTCATCCACCGTATTTGGCACTATTCTCACCCCTTCCTCCATCTGAACTGCCATTGTGTCAGACGTCGCAATCAGCGTTCCCCCAAGCACTAGACTCGCCACTGCTATTGCTTTAATTAAATTTCTACGCATACATCGCTCCCGTTTAATTGTAGTTTCAGCCTACCAAACCCACATACCAAAATAAAAGCGCTAGCATGTTATTTTGTAATCTTAACGCTAGCGCTTGCTTTTCAATTTTGTTTTTGCTACTTCCCTGTCAGAAATCGCAAAAATTGACCGATTTTCCCATCAAAACCGGCCAATTTTCCCCTGTTATAATATTTACAACGCTACTTTGTGACTTTTGCTATTTTGTCGCTTTCTCTATCGGAGTTTCATTCTCATCTTCATCAGGAAGCACGATTCCGATACTTGCCACACTATCTCCCTCCCCCATCTTCATAATGCGCACACCTTGCGTCGCCCGTCCAAGCGTTGGAATTTCTTTCATCGCTACCCTAATAGCCTGCCCCTTAGTAGACATCATGATAACTTCCTTCGCCTTCGGATCAAGTGTATGTACCGCCACAATCGGTCCCGTCTTCGCCGTTACAGAAGCAACCTTAATTCCTACACCGCCTCTCTTATGAACTGGGAAATTCTGAACTGCTGTCGCCTTACCATATCCGTTAGCCGACACTGCAATTAACTTCTGGGTTGGGTCTGTTACTACATCCATACCGACAATCTCATCTTTTGGACGTAACCTCATACCTCTTACGCCCATCGCTGAACGTCCCATCGCTCTTACCTGGTCTTCGCTAAATCGGACCGCTTGACCAGCTGACGTAGAAATGATGATATCGTTAGAACCCGTAGTTCCCTTAACCCACTTCAGCTCATCGCCTTCATCAAGTTTAATCGTAATCAAGCCATTCGTGCGGATATTTTCGTAATCTTTTATCGCAGTCTTCTTAATCGTCCCCTTCTTGGTCGCCATGAACAAATACCCATCTGGACCAACTTCATCACCCTGCTTGATGATTGATGTTACTTTTTCATCTGGATGGAGGTTAAGCATATTCACCGCTGCTGTTCCCTTAGCCGCAAGCGATGCCTGTGGCACCTCATAGGCCTTCAAGCGGAACACGCGTCCCTGAGAAGTAAAGAACAGCAAGAAGTCATGTGAATTTGCTGTCACTATCTGAGCAATCACGTCCTCTTCCTTAGTAGTCATGCCACGCTTACCTTTACCGCCTCTATTCTGTTTGTGGAAGTCATTCTGCGACACACGCTTCATGTAGTTTTGCGCTGTCAAGAGAATTACGCTTTCCTCCTCTGGAACTAGCTCTTCTTCAGAGAACTTCCCCACTTCATGGGAGATAATCTTCGAGCGTCTCTTATCACCGTATTTTTCCTTCAAGGCAAGTAACTCTTCCTTCACTACGCGCAAAATCTCTTTTTCGTCTGCCAAGATTGCTTCCAACTTCTTAATCAACTCTTGTAGCTGTCTTAACTCTTCTTCAATCTTGTCGCGTTCTAGTCCTTGGAGTCTTCTCAGTTGCATAGCGAGAATTGCCGCTGCCTGAATTTCAGATAGCCCAAATCTCTCCATTAACCTCTTATCCGCATCATCATAAGATTCGCGAATCGTCTTAATCACCTCGTCGATGTTATCAAGTGCGATTTTCAAACCTTCGAGGATATGAGCTCTCTCTTTTGCCTTCTTAAGGTCAAACTCGGTTCTTCTCCTAATCACTATCTGACGGTGTTTAATAAACTCGGCCAGTATCTCCTTAAGTCCCAAGATTCTTGGCTGAATTCCATCAATTAGCGCTAGCATATTATAGTGGAACGTAGTCTGAAGCGCTGTCTGTTTGTATAACTGATTCAAAATCTTCTTCGGGAAAGCATCCTTTTTAAGCTCAACGACCAACCTTGTTACACCTCTTGCGGATTCGTTTCTCACATCTGCGATATGATCAAGCTTCTTTTCGTTCGCAAGCGCCGTAATTCTCGCCTTTAAATCTTCCTTAGAAACTCCGTAAGGCATCTCTGTTACTACGATGTTATAACGTCCATTCTTACGCTCTTCAATATTGGTTACAGCTCTAATCGTCACCGAGCCTTTACCTGTCGCATAGGCCTGCTTCATCGGTGCACCGCCATACACTTCCGCCCCTGTTGGGAAGTCTGGACCCTTTACATATTTCATTAGCTCGTCTAGGGTAATATCTGGATTATCAATCTGGGCCACCGTCGCGTCAACTAATTCCCCAAGGTTGTGTGGTGGAATATTTGTTGCCATACCTACCGCAATACCCATCTGACCATTTAGGAGGATGTTTGGTAATGCTGCAGGAAGCACAACCGGTTCTTGCTCTGTTCCGTCAAAGTTGTCGCGGAAGTCTACTGTTTCCTTCTCGATATCAGATAAGAGCTCTGCCCCTACCTTATCCATTCTCGCCTCCGTGTAACGTGAAGCGGCTGGTTCATCGCCATCGGCCGAACCAAAGTTACCTTGCCCCTCTACCAAGGTGTAGCGCATTTTCCATGGCTGCGCGAGGTTCACCATTGCATCATAAATCGACGAATCGCCGTGTGGGTGATATTTACCCATTACTTCACCGACGATACGCGCGGATTTCACTGTGGCGTGTGGCGCCTTCCAGCCATTTTTATTCATCGCAAAGAGGATACGGCGGTTAACTGGTTTCAACCCATCTCGAACATCAGGGAGCGCGCGGTCGATAATCACCGACATCGAATACTTCAAGAAGTATTCCTCCATCGTTCCTTCTACACCGCGTTTTTCAATTCCGTCAACTACTTGACCTTCAACCACCTCTGGCTGTTCATCTTTTACCCCTTCGGTCTGCGCTTCGTTCTCTGGGGTTTTGTTTTTTAATTCATCATCTTTCATTTTCTATTTCCCTTCCTTTAGAAATCAAGATCATCCAAGTTAACAGAGGCGGCACCAGCCTGTATAAAGTTTTTGCGCAAATCAACTTGGTCACCCATTAACTTCGTAAACACGGCATCGGCCTTTTCCGCGTCATCTATATGCACCTGCACTAAGATACGGTTTTCTGGGTCCATCGTGGTTTCCCATAGCTGCTTAGCATCCATCTCGCCAAGACCCTTAAACCGCTGTTGCGCTGTATATCCAGCCTGCTTAAACCGTTCTTGACTTTCATCCACCTTAGTTCCAGCCTTCTTACGCTCGGCAATTTTCTCTGCTAATTTCTTCTCTAGTGCTACTTCGTCATACAGATAATCAATTTTTCTAGTATTACCGGTTCCCTTAATCAATCCAAACAGAGGTGGCTTTGCTAGATAAACATGCCCTTCCTCAATTACCTGTGGCATATAGCGGAAGAAGAAAGTCATCAGAAGCGTTGCAATATGAAGACCATCGACATCGGCATCGGTCATGAACACAATTTTGTCATATCGGAGTCCATCAATGTTGAACTGTTCTCCAATTCCTACACCAAGTCCTTTAATCAGAGACACTAGCTCTTGGTTGGCTAACATCTTATCAAGGCGCGCTCTTTCGGTATTTAACACCTTACCACGGAGTGGCAAAATCGCCTGAATCTTCGGATTTCTACCTTCCTTTGCCGAACCTGCTGCCGAATTACCCTCTACGATAAAGAGTTCACATTCGCTTCGGTCTCTAGAACTGCAATCGGCTAACTTTGATGGTAGATTTAATCCCTCAAACGCCCCCTTACGAATAACATTATCCCTTGCTGCTCTAGCTGCCTTTCTAGCTCTAGCCGCCAGCGTCGCCTTTCCGACAATCTTCTTCGCAATCTGTGGATTCTCTTCAAGGTAATAGCCAAAATATTCGCTCATCACCTTATCGACATAACCACGCACCTCTGGATTGCCTAGCTTGTTCTTAGTCTGCCCCTCAAACTGTGGATCAGGCAGCTTTACTAAGATGACCGCCGTTAAGCCTTCCTTAATGTCATCCCCTGTTAGGTTATCTTCCTTCTCTTTCAAGAGGCCGTTTTTACGAGCATAGTCATTGATTGTGCGGTTAAGCGCCGTCCTAAAACCAACTACATGCATACCGCCATCAGGGGTCAACACGTTGTTTGCAAATGGTTTCATCGTTTCAGAATAGGTGTCATTATACTGGACAGCAATTTCTACTTCAGAGTCCTCAATCTGTTTTTCAACATAGAAGATATCATCAGATAACACTTCTTTTCCGTTGTTGAGGCGTTTCACATAAGATTTAATTCCGCCTTCAAAGTAGAATGATTCCTTTTCCCCTGTTCGCTCATCTGCAACACAGATTAAAATTCCCTTCGTCAGGTATGCCTGGTGGCGCGCATAATTTGCCACCCAAGAGTATTCAAAAGTTGTGGTTTCCTTAAAAATGGTTGGATCTGGATAGAATGTAATTGAGGTTCCACGCTTATCGGTTTTCCCCGTCACTTCTAATGGCTTAGCGGTTTTACCAGTGTCAAACTCGATGTGGTTAATTTTTCCATCTCTATACACCTCGGCTATCATATGAGTAGAAAGTGCGTTCACGACCGAAGAGCCCACACCGTGCAACCCCGACGATACCTTATATCCACCGTCGCCGAACTTACCACCAGCATGCAGCACTGTTAACACGGTCTCAAGCGTAGATAAATGCGTCTTAGGGTGTAAATCTACTGGAATACCACGTCCATTATCTGTCACGCGACATCCACCATCTTTTAAAATTGTGATTTCTACTTTTGTACAGAACCCCGCAATCGCCTCATCTATTGAGTTGTCGGCGATTTCCTTAATCAGGTGATGTAAACCATCATACCCAGTCGATCCGATATACATCCCCGGGCGTTTGCGTACTGGTTCCAACCCTTCCAGCACCTGAATTTGGGAGCTGTCATAACTATTAGCTTTATCAGCCATCCAGATTTACCTCAACTTTAAATAGTATCTTCCCTATTGTACTCCTATCCCACCAATATTTCAAGCCTTTTAGGCCATTTTAACGCATTTTGAGGGCAAGTTTAGCAAAAGACGCTTCCATACTCGTCTTTTTATGTAGACCCCGCTCAAATCGCCTCCTAGCGCCTCACAGCTGTATACATTATTTAATCATAAGCGTTAGTAGCGCCTAATCTGGAAGACTTCCCCTTCCGTCGCACCCTTGTCCGGCATCGCCATCTCTTCGGCCTTTTTTCCGCCCTTCTGTTCCACGTCTTCGTCAGGTACCACATTATCAAACACCGGTCCATCCGCCTTATTAATCGCTGTGTCAATCCCAGCTTTCCCCTCTAGGCTTGGCTTCTGGATATTCGCAATAATCTGTTCAGGAGAACCCTGCCTCTTACTCATCCAATCTTCTAGGAACCCTTTTTCACCTCTCTTTACCGCAGCGGCTACCTCTATTCCCATTCTTGAACTAATTTCTTGTTCAACTTCCGCGCGCGTCCGTCCATATTTCGTCGCTGAATACAATTTTAGTCCAGCTAGCACCTCTGGATTACCCACAAATGATGGCGGTCTGAGCGTCATCGTAAATGGCTTACTCGGCATATCATACATCATTACCTGCGCAATCGCATGATGATTTGGTTGATTGTGCAAATCTTCCGCATTGAACGTCGGCATAAATGCCTTCTCCATAATCTGTGCATCCGTAATGCCTATCCTACCACAGATAATTGTTCCTACGTTGCCAAGAATCCCTTCTCTAATCTTGTCTGTCAGCTGCGTCATAAATTGGTTGGCTACAATCAAATTCAATCTAAACTTCCTCGCCTCAGATAAAATCGACTCAAAGCTCTCTGTTGCAAAATTCTGGAACTCATCCACAAATAGACAAAAGTCCTTTCTCTCATTCTCTGGAATATCTACACGTGACATCGCCGCCGTCTGGAACTTCATCACAAATATCATGCCTAGAAGTTTCGAGTTTACTTCCCCCATCTTCCCTTTAGATAAGTTTACCAGCAATATCTTCTTGTTGTCCATGATATCCCTGATGTTAAACCCAGAGTGTACCTGTCCAAGGATATTTTTCATCATCGTATTAGATAGGAATGGACCCCATTTCGACGCAAACCACGTAATCACTTCTCCTGCGTCATTCGATTTCTGGCTTGCCGGGAATTCCTTCGTCCAATAATCGTATACGCTCCTATCCGTTACGTATTGCAATTTGCTCTTCACAAACTCCGGATCTATAAAACACCTTGGAATATCTATAAATGTCGCCCCATTTGGGTCACTCATGAGAAGTAACGCCGCATTCCTAAACATATGCTGACCTCTTGGACCAAAGAATCCCTGATTATTCGGGTCATATAGACTTTGCAGCATATTAATCCCCTCTTGTACGATAAAGTCTTTTTGATCCTCTGTTTCCCATTCAAACATGTTCATCCCTACCGGATGTTCAATATCGCCAGGATCAAAATAGATGACATCATCAATTCTATCTTCTGGCACCTTAGAGAGAATGTCCTCCACCACGTCTCCGTGCGGATCAATAAACGCAAACCCTCTCCCTGCCTGCATATCCTGGCATGCAATATTAGACAAAAGTACCGATTTACCCATACCAGTTGCACCGATGATATAGGTATGTCTTCTCCTATCATTATCAGATAACCTGATCTCTTTCTTCTGCCCTCTAAACTCGTTATCACCTAGCCACACCCCATCTGTTGGGATTCGCACTGGCGCATCTACTTGCTTGGTTAATTGCCTCTCCACCTGAGAATTAGGAATAGAATTCTGACTTGGTAAATGGAAAATCGTCGCTAGTTCTACAGAATTTAAGATATTAGTATTTTTCTTTTGTGGGAATAATCTAAATATAAAATCTTGTGCCGCCTGTTTAGAGTCTTTTCGCTCCTCATATTTGAACCCATTATTAGAAGCAGAATTAAACTGGGAAAACGCACTTACTACTCCTCCGACCAACATCTCCGATCTGGCTTTACTACTAGAGCTCGCCACAATCCTAATTAATGTCTCAAATCCAGGATACTTTGTTTTATTCTCTATCGCCGCAATTTCTGCTTGTTGCGTATCTGTTAGCGGCTTTTGTTCAATATTTTTGTTCTTTTCTCTCGCTTCTGGCGACTCAAACGGCGCCCGTATCAAATCTTTCGCCACGTCTACTACGGCCACTCCAGAAAAACCACTTTTTTTCTTCCCAGTCTTTAAATTTTGTGCTCGCTCTTCCGATTTTTTTATCCAGACTGGATCGGTCGGTCTAAACATTAATTGCATAGCCATCCCCTCACCAGGTTTTGCTATTGAGAAGGCATTTATAATTGCTCCTGCCGCATCCCACTTCGCCTCTTCATATGTCGCAATCGGATAAGCGTAATCTTTACTTAAGACCAACTCGCCTACTGCTACACCTTCATCTCCTCCATCTTTAGAGAAGATATTATCTTCAAACTGTTCCTCAACTCTTGCTGTCGGATATGCTGACACTATTGCCTGCTTTACCGTCTCTTTTATCGTTACTGGCACTACAGCATAGTATTTGATTGTCCCCCCTGTTGCTACCATTTCAAAAGAAATATGTTTCTGCCCATAGAGCTTATTCTTCCACCCTTTTTTAAGCGTAGAAGCAATGATGGAATACATGATTTGTGCCTGTGACAACGCCTCATTCGTTACGTCCCGCTCATCTCTTCCGCCAATCTGGATATCATCCGTTGTTGGTGGCAAATGAATTAGCATTGGCACCATCTTAAAGCTTCGCTCATATCCTTTCAGCTCTCTTTGCCTTTTTATCTTCATCTTTGCAGCAATAACCACCCCTAAAATGGCTATAATCGCAACTATAATTATCGCTACCACCCTGACCAACATTACGCCACCTCTCCGTCTTGAGGCATGAATTGTGCTACAATCTCATCTCTAGCTGCACTCTGTTCGTAGAGCGACGGTAGTTCTTTTATCTTCTTTACTTCCGTGCTTATTCCTACTTCGTCCAGTTTATCATCCATCAGAGACACACCAATTTTCCCCAGCTTTCTCCCTGTCTCGACACCAACGTTGGTTTCCTTTTTCTCGACTACTGGCTCTACTTCTTCTACTACAGTCTCAATTTCTACTTCCTTCTCTGGCGTCTTTCCCCCAGCAAAAGCTACATCAAAATCATACACATTATTCTGTTCTCCAGAAATTTTACTTCTGTTACCTCCGAATTCAGAATTATCCATATGCTTATTTTAGCATATTTTCACCAGGTTTTATACATTTTTTATTCAATTTATAATCTTTTATTTATTACGAAGCATCCTAGAGCCACAAAGGCTATCGTCATCGCTACCGTAATTACGCTTAAGCTTCCAAAAGATTGCACTAAAAGCAGCATAATCGGTCCAAAAGAAATTGTCGCAGCATAGTAGCGGTTCTTCCTTTCCCCACCCCTCTTATCGGCTGCCTTCATAAAGATAGCTACAATCAGATTCACTACGCCGTAAATCACCAAATAAATCATTGTAAAAAATACTAAAACCCCTAACGGGCCAACGCTCGTAGGGGTTGTTAGATTTATCATCGCGAGAATAATAATCACAGACACAAGGCTAAGCAGAATCATCAGTCGGTTAAACATAAACATATTATAACACAAGAACAAAGTGATTTTTTATTCCGTCCCGGAATTTCCTGGCCAACTGCGAAAAGCCAGAATTATTTTTTATTATTCTCCCAACGATAATAGATAAGAATTGTTTTGGCCCCTTACAAGGGCCAAAGAGTGGAAGTCATCCGGCACGAATTATATTACTTAAGGCCGCGACTTTTTGTCCACTCTCTAGCTTTTTGACCGCCTCGCAAGGAACGAGGCATTGTCCTTGCTGTTCTTCCCTGATCGTTCTATTTAATTTAAGGTGCTAACGGTAAGGGTTACAGCGCGCTCTACGCAACTTTAGCGGAGCTATAGGTAATTCCTATTGAATATATTTCTCAAGATTTTACCTCAACTAAATATATTCGGTGTAATTTATGGCTAGAAATTACCTATTCGCCCGCTAAAGCGGTTAGTTATTTATACTTCATGTTGTTTCCTTTTAATTTGCGGTTTTTGTTTTCGTCGTTTTGACTTAAATACAGCATAGCATAAGCATCATAATATTTCAAGACTTTTGAACAATTTTATTGTTGTATTTTTTACAACAAACAACCATTTTGTTCAATTCTACCTCTGAAAACCGTCAATTTCTTGGTGTTGTATTTTTTACAACAAACCCCACATTTTTTGTTATATCTCCTGAACAAATCCTTTGTTTTTGGCTTACTCGCAACATTATTACCATGATCTAAGTTCCTCATTTTGGCATAAATAGCATTTCAAACGCCATATTTGCCGCCCACAAATCAAAATCTACTGCTTCGTCAAAATTTATTCTCTTCCATAACATTTTTATACATTCTTAGCATTTTTTGGCCTGTGGAAAACTCCACAAAAATCATAAAAAATTTATACAAAAAGTGCTTGACATAAGCATTTTATCGCGATATTATAGAGATAGCTTTTGAATAAATAAATTATTCAAAGCCAAAAACAAACAACTATCTAGCCAAAAAA
>JAZRSM010000016.1:0-1628 GCA_045651545.1 Candidatus Nanosyncoccus sp. | reverse complement strand
CCTGGCTCTCCATGATCGCACTCTTTATCGCTAATTTCTCCGCTTGTCTCATCATGTACCCAGTAGTCAAAAAGAAAAAGCAGCACCAAATCTACTTCGGCCCCTTCCTAGTTCTAGCCTTCATCATAGCATATACTTTTTCCGATTTTTTCATAAGCATGATATAATAAATATATGAAGAGAAAGGGCGACACTCTAATAGAAGTAGCTTTGGCTATTGGTGTTTTTTCTTTGGTAGCCATCACGGTAGTGAGCGTAGTATCTGCTAGCCTCACCAACGCTCAGGCTGCTCTAGAAGTTACCTTAACGCGTGAAGAATTAGATGCCCAGGCCGAGGCCCTCCGCTTTATTCACGAATCTTACATCACTGGTACTCAAGCAGCCATTAGAGATGATGATAATCCATATTATGGACTCTGGAAGAAAATTACCGAACATGCCGTAGATCTCTCTACTGCAAGTCAAACCAACAAAGAGAAAGTTTTAAAATTCAACCCTACTACCTGCTCCACGCTATATAATACCACCAATTATCTTGTTAATAAACCTTTGAGCGGGGCCATCCCATTTATTATCAATACTCGCCAACTCAGCAGTTTAAGTTTCAATAATGTTATTATATCTGAAGAGACCAGCAAAAAAGTTTTCTATCCCGCCAGTCCTTATCCACGGATTCTTTATAAGGACCAAACTTCAGATGACTTAGATACCCAAAGCAAATACACTGGGACCACTATCCAGAGAGTGGAAGGTATCTTCATCATCGCTGTAAAAGACAAGGAAAAAGTTGTTTCTGGCACTGACGTTATAGACAGAACCGCCTACTATGACTTTTACATCCGCTCTTGCTGGATGCCACTTAATTCAGACCGTGCTGCTACCATTTCCACCGTAGTGCGCCTATACGACCCAGCCGTAATTACTTACTAATCATTTAGTCTCACTATGAAACTTCTCATGCACCTCTCTTAGATGTGCATCCGTCACATGCGTATAAATCTGCGTAGTGGAAATATCCGCATGCCCCAGCATCGACTGTACCGCCCGAATATCCGCGCCATTCATCAAAAGATCCGTCGCAAAAGAATGCCTGAGAGTATGTGGTGATACATGCTTAGTAATTCCCGCAAGCCTAGCATATTTTTCTACAATCCTTTCCACCGAGCGCGCGGTAATTCGCCGGTAATTTCCAGATGTGTCCACCGCCTGCAAATTCCTAGAATTATTCAAAAACAGCGCCGGAAGGGAATCAGTCCTAGCATCCAAATAATCCGCCACTCTCTCCGCACAAGCCTGAGAGATAAATATTGGCCGGTCTTTAGAACCTTTACCCCTTACCACAAACTCCCGCTTAGCCAGGTTAATCGAATCCCGATTCAGCCCCACCAGTTCAGACACCCGTAATCCCCCAGAGTATAACAACTCAATAATCGCCCTATCTCTCAGCCCCGATTCCGTAGATAAATCAATCTGCTCTAGCATATCTTCCACTTCGTCATAGTGCAAAAACGTCACTTGCTTTCTCGCCACCTTAGGCAAATCAATCAGAGAAGGATCAAGCGATTTTATCTCTCGCCTTGCCAGATATTTGAAAAATCCGCGTAGCGCAATCAAATGATACGCCTGCG
>JAZRSM010000015.1:0-50640 GCA_045651545.1 Candidatus Nanosyncoccus sp. | reverse complement strand
CGTCTCCCCAAGTCTTCTCCAACTTCTCGATGTTCTGCGACATTTTGTCAGCATCTGCATCGATAATGTAGTCAGCGAAACTGGCTGGAATGTGTTTCTCAGCTAAAGCTTCATGGGCTTCGGCTTTGCGTTCACGGAGAGTGATTTCTCGTTCACGCTTGTCCAGAGCTTCTTTCTGCTCCTTCTGAGCTTCCGCAGCCTTCTGCTCTTCGGTCATCTTGGCTTCTTTCTCCCAGCGTTCGCGCTCTTTGGCGATGCGCTCATCAATATCTTTTTCATATTGCTCGCGCGCCCTTTTGCGCTCTTCTGAAAGCTTTTTGCCAAGCTCTTCCTGAGTGAAAGTCTTGCTACCCTTATCTTTTACATCGTCTTGGTTGGTGCCAGGGTTCTGTTCACCATCAGATGGTTGGTTTTTGACATCTTCTGCCATAGTTCCTCCGATTTTACGCTTCGCAGCGAGGTTGGTAATACTTTCGACAAAAAGGCGGCCCTTCGAGAGCCGCTCTAAAAAAGAAGACGACTGGAACTCGTAAGAGTCGCAGTCGATCTACTTACATTATAACACAGAAATACTTGTCAAGCAAAATATCTCAAGCATCTACCAGTTCATCGCCATCATCGCGTTCAGTGGAGTAGAACTCTTCGTAGCTCGCCACCACTTCAGGTATCTTCCGACCTGCTGGGGTGAGTTCGTAGCCAAAGCCACCTTCTTTGAGGCGATACCAGGCTTCGTTTGTTAGAAAGTATGGCTCAGTCTTCATTTCAACTCCTTTTCAAGATAAGTTTTCATCGCCTTGCCTATGGCATTCGGCCGACCGCTTTGTAGGTTGGCGAAGGCTTCCGCGAAGAACTCGCGACCGTGTGCCTTTGAGCGAGCATACTTGGAAGCCTGTGCCAGCACCGTGTTTCGGTCAGTTTTTGTTTGCCGCACCGCTATGTCAATTATATCACGCATAATGCGCCGAGCGGCAGCATCCGTGTTGCCTTTGCGTAGAAGATAATTTTCGATGAAGTGGCCGAACTCGTGGTAGAAGGTGTAGTTCTTGTAGTCCGTGGCTGGCATAAAGTGCTTGGAACGGACACCCTTGAATACCTCCGAGCTAAGCCTCTTGGCGCTCTTGTAGTAGCGTGTATTGAGGTTGATTTCTGGCGACTTGCGGTTGGAAAGCCATTGACGAGTTCTGGCGATAGTGCCATAGCCCATCTTGCTTGGTTTCGCGCCGCTGATGATCAAGCCATCTTTGCCTTGACTCTTCGCCCACGCTTGAAGCTCTGGGTGAGCAGTCATCAACGCTTCTGCGTTTTTTGCGACCTCATCTACTAGCACATCGTCTATATCAAGCATTGAAAAAGCATCAAAGGTTACTCCGAAGTCCGTAGCAACCATACCTGCATCGCTTACTTCAGTGATAGTTACGCGATGGTTGAGTTTGTTTGCAAAGCGATCCACGAGCGACTTGTGCCAGGAGCCGTAGTTCATATCGCCCTGGACATAGTAGTTCTTGTCGTTGGACGGATCTCGCGCCACGCGCTCATTTATCTTGTAGTCTTTGCCAAGATATGGCGTGATAGTTGAACGGCACCACGGATGGAGCGGCGGAACATTCTCGCCGACCTTTGCGCTCTTCATTGAGAAGATGCGCTTGTCCATTGAGCGGCAGATGTCCGATGTGCGCATATCTAGCGTAGCGAGGAACTGGAACTTTTCGATACCCATCTCTTTATAAGCCTCAACGGTGGAGAGGTTTTCAAAGTAGCTGGTTTCCGTCCTGACTAGGCGCATCGCTGCGTGCTGGCTCACCCCATAGCGTTCGCGTATCATTCGAGCCGTTACTTCAGGGCTTTGGCCGAGAGCAACCGCCTTGCCGATGACCGCTTGTAGGCTGTCCGCCAGCTTGTCAGTGTTACCCCAGATGCGTTCGGAGTAGTTAGCGCCAGCGAACTTGGTGCGGAGTATTTTGTTGACGGTCTTGTCGTCTAAGGTAGAGAAGGCTTCCGTTGCACCGAGCTTCTTGGCCGAGTCATAGATAGAGCGGTAGTAGGCATCCTTAATGGTGTTAGAATGTGCCGTTGTTTCCACTTCATTCTGCTTCAGACCGACTCTTTTGGCTTCGAGCCATAGTTGAGCGTTCAGAAGCTCAAGACGGCTCAAACGGCCGTTGAAGCGCTCAGGGAGTCGCTTGTCTAGCCCTGCGGCTCGCAGTTGGTTGTAGAACTTCACTAGGTCGCCACTCGGTGCAATAGCGTTGAGGGCTGTGGTGTCCCACTTATTTTCTGCGTAGTATGTGCGATAGAGGTGTTGTATCTCGCTGACAGTTTGGCGCTGCGCACTGGTATAGATACCGTAGATTTGCTTGAGATACGGCTCAGACTTGATTTCTGCTTCAGTGAGTTTTTCTATCGCTCGCTTTTCCCAGTAGTCTTTTGAGCTTACCATCTAGCCTCCTACATATCTTCTAGGCTTTCACTCTCATCGAGATCGCGCTCAGAAGGTTTGTCTGTGCCAAAATTGCCGTTATCGTCAGTGGCTTTCTTGTCTTTTTCTGCGTTGGCCAACTCCACAGTCTCTTTGGCATCTACCACGAAGGAGAGCTGGGAGACAAGAGTTTCACGGTCAACGATACCATCGAGAGCGTTGATCATATTCGCAGTTTCGACATCGTTCTGCGGTAGAGCACGCTTGAACACCGCATCAATGTCGCCGATTTCAATGGCTGGCATATTGGCGGTTTTCATCAGGTAAACATTGTAGAGGTGAATACGCTCCATAAGCGAAGCTTCAAAGCAGCGCTCCTTATCTTTCGCGTGTTTTTCAAAGGTGAAGAGTTTGTATTGTAGCGAAACACCAGAGGCGCTACCTGCAAAGTTCTTGTCCGAAACATCAGGAGTCATTGAGATCATATGGATGTCATCCTTGATGGAGTCGCGGAGCTTCTCGCTTTCTTCTTCGTTCGTGCTCTTAGTGATGTATTTCATCTCGGCACCTTCTGGAAGGTCAGCGATGCGACCATTCATAATGTCTTCGACCTGCTTTTCTTCGAGACCACCACCAGAAACGAGTAGGATGGAGTTCGCGTTCTTCATACGGTCATTCACGCGAGCGGTCTGGAGCTTGTCGTAAGCATCGATATTCGATATCACCGTCTCATAGTCGCCGAGAATGTCGTCATCGTTTGGGTATTCCACGATAGGCACTTCATTGAAGAAGTGGATCTGGTCGGTGCCTTCATCGCCTATCATAGCCGTGCCTTTCAGGTGGCGCTCCATTGTCATCGTTGGGGTGAGGATGGTTACTTCGTATTCATCTTTTATTTCTTCGCCCTTCTCGTTGACGGAGTTTACATAGATGATAGCGAACATCTTTTTGTGTTCTACGGTATTGTCGCGAACTAGGATGATGTTGCGTGGATCAACTACGGCAGAGCGGCACTTGGAGTCTTCGTTGACATAGATACGCTCGAAGCCGTGTCCGAACTTGGAAGCATCGTTGGCGATGCGGATGTCGGTATTGCTGATGATTTGGTCATCGAACTCATTCTGGATCTTCTCGAACTTCACACCTTTACTCACGGTGTAAGTTACTGGGTTGCCTAGCAGATAGCCAGTATTGAGCCCTGTGATATAACGCGCAAAGGCAGTAACGGCCACTAGAGGCTCTGAGCCCTCCTCGCCCACGACCTTTTCTGCGTTGTAGTATCGGTCAAGTTCGTTGTAGCGGCGAAGTTCATCCGCGCGCTTCACGCTACTGATGAGGGTTTGGACTACCTCACCAGTCGGTTCAGTGCCTTTCGGCAGGACATACATTCGTTTATTGATGGCCATATATTTTTCCTCCTTATCTCATAAACGGCGCTCGCCGATGTGCTGCGGCGCGGCCGAGATCAGCATCGGTGTAGATTTTAGCTTTAGGTGCGTTGGCTACTGCCTCATAGATAGCAGCCAAAACATCTACGGCATCATCGTGGGCATTCTTGCCCTTTTTCTGGTAACTCATAACCTGCTTATAGAACTCTGGGTATCTAGTCCGCCAGTTGAGTGGCATATAGATGTGGTTCTGCACCCAGGCCGAGCTGGCCAGAATACGGCTTTCCTTGTTCTTCGTCTGAGCCTGGTCTGCCATCTGAGTCTTGTGGTTGCCCATCTCAGAGAGCAAGCGAGCCACATTTCTCGCGAAGCCACGGCCGCCATTGTTTGACTCAATGGTCGCCTTGTTGACTCCGTTGTCCGTCAGCAGTTTCGCAACCGCTGGCTCGGTGGTTTCCATCGGCTCGTCTGTAAAGACGAGATCAAGGACATAAGCCTCATTTTCATACACCCCATATACCACTGAAACGAGGTAGTCCTCGCCAGTGTCGGCGGTATCGGTGTAGTCGTAGATTATCGGCATATTCGGTCGCTGCTCCCAGGTCTTGAACTCTGAATAGAGCCGACCTTTGACATCTATCGGTTGCTGGTTGTAGTTCGCTTCGGCAATATCGACATTCATTTCCTGCTTCACCATCTCGAAAGACTTGGTATCAAGTATTTCATCGCAGAGCATCTTGCCGTTCTCGTCTTGGGCTTTGTAGGTGATGATTTCTACATCTTCGCCAAAGGCTCTTATGATGTGGCCAGCAAGATCATTCTCGGCCCAGCGAGTCATAATGATGATGGTCTTACGCTTACCCTCCAAGCGAGAGAGCATTGTGTTAGTGAACCAACTCCAAGTCTTGTCCAACTCTGTTTCGTTGTAGGCTTCTTCTGCGTTCTTGATAAGGTCATCGCAGATCATAAAGTCGCAGCCAAAGCCAGTGGCGGTAGCATTAGGAGATGTGGCAAGGTAGGAGATTTGTGTTTGTCCTTTCAAAGTCCAGCGTTTCGCCGCCGCTTCGCCGTGCTTCACTTTAGTCCTGGGGAAGATGTCCGAAAAGACGATAGCATCGCCCAGCTTCTCGGTCTGAATAGTGTTCCGCACATTTCGTGAGAAGATGCCAGCTACATCCTCGTTATACGATGCGGTCATCACTCGGCAGGCTGGGTTGCGGCCAAAGAGCCAAGCAGTAAGGCACTGCGCCGTGAGTGATTTGCCGTGGCGCGGTGGTGCGTTGATGACTAGGAAGTGTTTGTCGGAGTTCTCCACGAAGTTTTCGATGCGGTCGCACATATCAGTCAGATACTCGCGGTCATCCTTGAAGAAGTTGGGGAAGAGAATGTTGCAGAAGTGCCAAAGGTTGTTGTGCGCCATCGCTAGGTCAATGTCGCGGTTAGTGAACTGCTCATTGAAACGCTGCATAATGTTTCTATCGTGCTCGTCCATAGCTACTCCTCGAACCTGCTTCTCTGTGGGAATTGACCACGGATGTATTCGCCAACCGTGCCGCCTGCGAAGCTCTTATCATCGGACGAAATAGTCGCCCATTTCTTTAGCGTCTCAACTGGGAAGTCCATCACCTGGCACTTGCGATCGCCCTGGTTTGTGCCGCCGATTTCCCAGTAGTTACCGTATAACGCACGGAACATCGGTTCGTCTGGGAACTTGTCCAGGACTTCCAGAGCTTTTTTGCGGTTGATGAGTATAGGTTTGTGGACTGCGTAGTTCAAAGTGCCTTTATTAGCGGTTTCAAGCGTGTTCACGAGGTGTCGGAGCCGTGCCGTCCAAGTCGTTGCTTGCTGGTTGTGGCGCTCTTCCACACGGACAATATGGCGGTATAGGTCGCCATTGTAGGTCGGTGGAGTATTCTCCGCATAGGGTTTCATAATGAAGAAGTCATCGTTGAATAGCCAGAAGTCTTCCGAGATTTCATCGTTCAGGCAGGCTTGCCGCAGCATCGAGCGGACACGCTCCCACTTGGTGTCTTCGGTTTGTTCGACTTTCACATAGCGGTCTGGGTTGAGACCATCAGGCTTGCCGCCATAGAACCACACATTCCGATGGGGGAAGAACTTTTCGACAGAGCGCAGAGAGTAACGGAGCTCTTCGTTTTCAGACTCATTCTTCACAAAATAAACGATGTCATTGTGCGCAGTAGTTCCACGCGTAAAGCCGTAGTCCTGGAACACCTTACTGTGGCGATGCCGAGTGATGACACGCTTCAGCCAGCGCCGTTGAGCAATAGGCGCATCGCCTAGTTTGAGCCGTCTGAGTAGTCTGTTCTCTTCATCGTCCATCCGTTCGAGCCGCGCCAAGCATAACCCACCACGACATAAAGAGTTAGTGTTGTCAAAGTAGTGGTGGATGAGCAAGTCCGATGTATGATAAAGTCCGCCGCTTTTCAGTAGGACATTCACATTGAACATCTCATCTTCGCCGAACTGCATCCCTTGAATAAACTTGAAGTCGTTTTTCTTGATGAACTCCGTCTTGTAGATTTTGTTCCATACCATCTGCCAGTAGCGCCGTAAGTGGTCTAGGTCATAGTCGCCCTTTGGCCAGGCGCGCAGAATAGGCTCTTCTTGCGTTTTGGTGTGGCGGTATTGGCCGAACTGTATCACATTGTCGCCACGCTTCGCCAAGCCATTCATCACTTCGATAGCGTTCAAAGAGTAGGCATCATCAGCATCTAAGAAGGTAAGGTATTCGCCCTTGACCTTTTCCATCCCAAAGTTGCGCGCGGCCGAGACACCATTGTTTTCCAGGTGATAAACTTCAAAGCCATATTCCTTGCCGTAGCGGTCGCAGATTTTAGGCGAGCCATCGGTTGAGCCATCATCCACGATAATGACTTGCGCCGACTTGTCCGTCTGCTTGGCCAGGCTATCTAGGCATCGTTCGAGGAAGGGCTCCTCGTTATAGACTGGGATGATGACACTGATCATTTCTTCACCCCCTTCATTTTCTCAAGTAAAGCTTTGGCTTCGGCAGAGATTTTCCAGCGGCCAGTTTCCAGTAAGGTCTGAGGCTTGAGTGTTCGTTTCTTCTTATTTTCCATCGCTGGACTCCTTTTTTAGTGCTTTGAGCGTGCGCAGCTCTTCGATAGAAAGCTGGTTGAGAGGGTTTTCTGCTATCTGCATCACTTCGCCAGTAACTTTGGTTTCTGACGGATCGAAACCGCCAGTGAGCTGGACGACAAGCTTCCTGGCTGTCGGATCACCTTTGATCGCATCCTTCACCAAGCTCTCAATGAACTCGATGTGCTCGTCTGGGTTGAAGTCAAGATAAGCTTTGATGGCTACTTTGGTGTCGTGATAAGATGCGCCATACCATTTCTCAGAGGGGGTGTATTGGTTGATACCAGTAGGGTTGTTATTGCCTGCCTCTTGAGCCATCTTTTTCTTTTCCTCTCTGTCATCTGTTGTATTTTTTACAGTGCTTTCGGTTAGTTTGCTATCAAAAGCAGAGCCTTCTGCGGCCATTATTTCTTCTGGTTGCGGTGTCTGCTCTGCCATATTTTCTTCCATATCAAAAAAGCGACCGCTCATAACGAGTAGTCGCAGTCGATCTGATTATATTATACCATAATTAGTGCCAGAGGTCTTCATAGAAGGTGTCCATTCGCTGTAACAGAGCGAGTGAGTCGCCCTTTGATGCGTGGTTGCGCCAGCACTTGTAGCATTCATCGACTTTGTGCCTGGTGAGCTTGCCTTTTCGGACTAGCCCAGCCATACGGCGCAAGCGCCTTCTAGCCATCTTCACATTCTTTGGATCGATAAGCATCACAACCTTGCCAGTGTCAGTCAGTGAGAAGTAGAAGCCGAGAAAGCGAAAGCCCTCTTTGATGTGGAAGATGCGTGTCTTCTTAGGATGTAGTTCGTAACCACGCGCGTTCAAGCCCTTTTCGATTTGGTCTTTGCAGTATTCGAGATAGACTTTGTCTTTATGGAAGAGAAGGAAGTCGTCCATATAGCGACCGTATTCTTTGATGCGGAGCTTTTCCTTGATGTAGTGATCCATTGGGTTCAGGATGGAGATGCCGAGCAGTTGGACAAGCTGACTGCCTGGAAGATAGCCGACTTCGCCTGGGTATTGCTGGTGTAGTATTTCAATGGCCATAGCAGCGATTTCAGGCTTCAAGTATTTCTTCAGGATGTCTTCAGCTACTTTGTGGTTCATATTGGGGCAGTAACCTCTGATGTCGCATTGTAGGGCATAAAAGTCGCCGCCATCTCGTTGATAGATGCGGCGCAGAAACTGCTTCATCCTGGCTCTTGCGCAGTCGGTGCCTTTGCCAGTTTGGCAGGCGAAGTTGTCTTTGATGAGATGCTTGGTAAGTTCAGGGTAGATTTCATTGTCGCAGAGGCTCCGCTGATATACACGGTCTCGGAAAGGTATTCCCATCGCCTGGCGGCGCTTTGGGCTTTCTAAGGTGAAAACTCGGCCTTTGCGCGAGCGGTATTTGCCAGTCTTGAGCTGTTCTTCAAGCTTCATCGTCTCTTCGACTGCATTCAGGACAAAATGAGCTACGCTGTCTTTCCATATAACACCATTTTTGCACTTGTTCATACTCTCATAGAGAGCATCAAAACCGATAATATGTTCCATAACCACTCGTTTCTCTTGAGGTGCGGTGTGATAGCGAGCCTAGTTCGGAGAAATAAACTCGCATCACCGCACAGTTGTTCGCAATTCCGCACAATTCCACGGAATTAGCAGGTATTCGGCTCCTTGTATCGTATCAGATGCTCTTTCACTCCTGCGTTACGCGCAGGCACACGATAGAAAGTTGTCGATACAATCCGCGACCACATAATTAGCGTTGCTCGCGTTGTTGTTGTTGCCTGGGTTGCCGTTGTTGTTGACATTATACGCGTTATTAGCGTTGCCCTGATTAGCAGACCGCTCCCACCAGTTGTTGGTGTTGCCGCCAGAGGCACACAAGAACAATTTTAGCCTACAACCTACGCTACGAAGTATCGTAGCGCGCTTTGTATCTTTCTTTGTCCGAGTTGCGCCAAGCTCGGATGAGCGAGCGGCATTCCACCGTCTTCTTCGCCCAGTAAGTTACTCTTTTTGTTTCAAGATGAAAGACCTTCTTGGCAATATCAAGAAGGCCTAGAAAAGTCGTGCATTCAATGATGGCTTTGTCCTGAAGTCTTCGCCGCTCCCTGTAAGCCTCTTCGCTAGCGACTCGGATATTGTTGGCCGTCCAGCAGATGAGATAGATGTCTTTTGCGTGGGAGATCAAGTCATTCGTAACCGCGGCACGATATTTCGGCTCGAAAACCTTTTCATTCGCCGTGATTTGAATGGTATAAGTCGCAAGCTCCAGCGCCTTGATGCAGACTTCAAGTTTACCTTTCTTGCGCTTTTCTTCCACAACGCTCATACTTATATTATATCACAGAGGAGACAAAGGCGGCGGAAGTGTCCGCCGCCGATGCTTAGGATGCTAAGATGATCTTACAAGCCGCGACCACACAATAAGCGCCGCTCGCGCTGTTGCCGCTGCCTGGGGTGCCGCTGCTGCCGACACTATACGCGCCACTAGCGTTGCCGTGACAAGCAGACCGCTCCCACCAGCTGTTGGTGCTGCCGCCAGAGGCAGGGCCTCTAGCCGTGAGACCTCTAACATTCGCGTTATTCACTCCAAAGTATGGCATTCTGTCGCCTTCAACTGGTGAGCTTGTCGCGTAGAGCTCATATCTTGAGGGCAAGAAGAAGTAGTCATAAGTCTTGTAGATAGAGCCGTCATCGGTGTAGTTGTTGCCAGCGGTTGCAACTTCTGTTCTTTGCAAGATGTTCTTGAAGGCCGCCTCGAACCCTGACATAAAGCCTTTTTGGTTCGTATAGTTTGGCGCAACATCGCCGATGTGGCTTGCTTGCCACCAGCTATTGGCATCCGCATCAGAGTTTAGCCATTGACGAATAGCCGAGTATTTGTAAACATTGTAGCCGTATTGGCGGATCTCGTTGAACTTTTGAACATTGTTCGTAACATCTGTCTTATACACCGCCGTATAGTCGCCATAAGGAATAGTATCTCCAGTAGATAGGTTGAGTGCCGTATAATTCGTGCCATCAAAGCCAAAGTAGTAGATACCGTCTTGCGCGGTTTCTTCCGTTGCAGCCGTTGGTGTCTCTGCCGCATCAAACTGATAAGAACCAGGAGTAGCGAGCCGTGCAACGAGCGTAACGCAAGGGTAGTCTGTGTTGTCGTTTTCTTTCTTGGTCGTTCCAAAAGCGGCGATCTCCCACATTAAGTCGTAGGTCGTGTTGTTTGACGGCGATTTCCACGGACAAGCGATGCCAACTCGGTCGCCTACACCATAGCACTTCTGAAGCGTGCTTGATGACATAGCGGCGAACTCCGCCCAGGTTTCTGGCCGAGTAGATCCACCAGTAGGAATAGCATCGATGGCTGCGCTCATCTGCCCTGGCTTATAGGTAGCGGCTGAGCCGTTCTTGCCACGAATAGAGTCCGCGATGTCTTGTAGATGTTGCTCAGTAACTAGAACTTTTGCCATTTTTAGTAGCTCTCCTCATCTGCATCTTCCCAAGTTCCGCCGAAGGAAACGGTTTGAGTAACCGTCTGGCCTTGACCGTCCTTGCTCGTGATGCTTAGTGTAGCGGTGGTTGAAGTAGTCTGGGTGAGCGTTACTTGCGGCGAATAGCCGTCCGCTCCATCCGCTCCGTCTTTGCCATCTTTACCTGCGGCACCAGTTGCGCCTTGTGGCCCAGTTTCACCTTGTGGGCCAGTCGCACCCTGAGGCCCAGTTTCACCTTGTGGCCCTTGCTCGCCCTGTGGGCCTTGTTCTCCCTGTGGGCCTTGTGGGCCAGTAGCTCCTGTATCGCCTTTGTCGCCCTTATCGCCTTTGTCGCCCTTATCGCCTTTGAAATAGCCGCTGTCGCGCTTTTCGATAAGGTCTTCTTCAAGAGCGTTGACTTCGCCGATTTTCTCCTGGATGGCTTGCTCGTAGATTTCGGTCTGCGAAGGAGTAACATCGCTAGGGTTTTCTACATCGGTTTTGTATGAACCGAGTTCAACGACCATCCGCACTGGAGTTGGGGAGTAGCGAAGCTTCAAAGTTTCATCGCCACTTTCGCCTTCGACTTCGTATGCGTAAACACCGACAGAAACGGAGCCTTTGTTTCGTAAGACATTTTCTGGGATGTCGCACTTATCATCAATGATAGGCACTTCGTAGGCTTTGTTATTGTCCAAGTCAGTGAAGATCGCTTTCTTGGTTAGCCCTGCATAAGCGCCAGTAAACTCGAACTCGCACGGAGTGATGTGATATTCGCCCTGGTTGACGATGCTTTTCTCCGTGATTTCGATTTTGTTTTGAGTAACGCTAAGCTTCATCGTTTTCGTTCCTCTCTTCCTCTAAAGTTTTGAGAGTTTCAACGGCTTCTTCGGTTTCCGCATCGCCAGGAGTGAGAGTCATCTCTTCACCTTCTACTTCTGCTTCGACCGAGCCGTCTTTATTGAACTCTTTGATCTCGACTTTTTCTACCTCTTTGACCTTTTTCTCGGTCTTTTTCTTGGTAGGTTTGGCGGCTCCGATGATCTCAAAGTTGTAGTCATCACCTGCGAAGTGCAGGAAGCCTTTGCCGTTTTTGTCTGCTTTGTCTGTAACATCGATGTCAGTGCCGTAGAGCGTGATGATGGCTCGGCCTTTCTCATCAGGAGTTACTTTGATAGTGTTAGCCATATGCTACCTCCTATGCTTTTCGTAATTGCTCAGCTTCCCAGTCTCCGCGATTAAGTTCGCAAGCGACTGGCTTTTCACAAAGCCTTTGCGGTTGATTAAGTAGAACTGCGGTCGCTTTTTGAGCCCTGTCTTCTCGTCCGTATCGGCCGCAAGCGCAAGCTCTGCCACGATCCTATTGTTCTGTTTGTGAAACAGATAGACTTTCAGACCGCGCATCTGACACTGACAAACTTCTCCGAGACCGTAGTCCTGGAGCACTTCGCTCCCAGTGTAAGAGGACTTGAAGATAAGATCGTTACGCTGAAAACCGTTTCGGATGGCGCTGGCCGACAAGCAGCGATAGAGCACCCTCTGCGTTACGATAGCTTCAAATTGTTCGGTTGAAATGTCTTTCATTTTTTCACCTCGATTATTTTGTCTCAACCAAAAGCGGCCCTTTACGAGCCGCCTGCCTAAAACCGCGAGGAATATAGCGACTGGTCTCCAAGAGCCGCAGTCGATCTAACTTTATTATACCATAAAAGGCACGCTCGTTCGAGCATCACTTGACACCACCTTTGATGAGTGATATTATAGATGTAACCACAAAGTTCTCAATAGTCTCGTTTTTGCGAGACTATATTCGCCTCTGAGCAGATAACTGTAAGGAGGTAAAAGAGTGGCCAGGAGGCAATTCTACAAAGTAGATACAGAGCTGCTCCCAGTAATTGGGACGGATGCGGCTGTGTTGTTGGCTATTTTGGAGAATGCAGCGAAGGTCTGGAAGAAAGACCAGAATGGCTACTTTGCGATCTTTACAAAATATCTGATGAGTAAGACAGGGTGGTGGCAGGGCAGAATAGTTAGGGCTAGGACAAAACTTGTGGAGCTTGAACTTATCGACTTTGTGCAAGGTAAGAACCAAAACTCCCCTGGAAAATACAAAATAAACAGATAAGACAACGCAGTTTAGGTGAAGGAGGTATCTCTGTTGGAGGCCTCTTTTTTTCATTCTTTTCTGTGGGTTGTGGAAAACTATGTGCAAAAGCCTGTGGAACTGCACATTGTGCCGTGCTAAAATAGCACACCACGGAACAGAGGGTGCCGTGCTAAAATAGCACGCCCATAGAAAAAGAATATAAAAAGAAATAATAGTAGGCTGCGTGGAAAACAAAACTCTTTCATCAATTCTAAGTGGGTGGGAGTTAGGAAACCACAACTACAATGTCAAAAGGAGATCCGATATATTCTCAGGTGAATGAGTATCTGGAATACTGCGAGTTTGTAAAGCAGGTAAGTCCGATGACTCTCACCGCTAAAAAATGTTGCTACAAGCAGTTTATCGAGCAGTCTAAGTGTAAGGACTTGGAACAGTTAGACAATGCCGACTACAACCGCTGGGTAAAAGCCCAGGCTAAGAAAGGCATCAGTCCGCGGACGATCAATATGCGCTCCGCTCACATCATCTGCCTCATAAAATATCACCGAGAAATGGGGATGACCATCCCTATTAAAACTCCACTCATCCAAAAACTCAAGGAAGGGCCAGTGCGCCGTGTCTTCTATCTAAGGGACGATATAGCTAAGGTTTTGTCGGTGATAGATCTCGAAGCCGAGGATGACTTCGAGCGCCGCCAAAACTTGATGGACTGGCTTCTGATAAGAGTATGCTTTGACACAGGCCTCCGCATCTCTGAGCTCAGAAACCTTCAGCTAGACAGTTTCAAAGGTCGTCAGATAAACTTCATAGGTAAAGGGTTCAAGCAAAGAACAGTTTGGGTGGCCACTGAAACCTACGAATATCTGCAAGAATGGATCGAAGTCGCCGATGTTACGGACTGGCTATGGGTGAATGAATACCACCGCCACCTTTGTAACGATGAACTTCGCATCCGAATGAGAAAAGTATTCGAGAAAGCTGGCTACGACAACTTCTACCCTCACGCGCTGCGACATACTTTCGGCACTGATATTCAGAAGCAGGGCGCAACGCTTTTGGAGATGCAGCAGATGCTCGGCCACGCTCGCGCCGAAACCACCGAGCGTTACATCCACGGTTTGGAGGGAGAGCAGGAAAAACTCTTCAACCATTATCGCGAAGTCCGTTTCGCAGCGGCATAACATTTTGCGCAAAAAATGGTGGGTAAAATTGCGCAGAGTGTGGTATAATAGAGATAACAACACGAAGCAAGCGAAAGTCAGAAAAGCATCGAGCACCTGAAAACATTGAAGAAAAAACGACCTAAAACTTCCATACTAGGCCATTCAATGTTATAATTACACAATATGAAGAAGATTTTGGCAATTTCTGGCGGTGTTGATTCGATGTGCCTTTTACATATGATGAAGGATGATTCGGATGTCGTGGTTGCACATTTTAACCATGGCACTAGAGCCTCCGCCGATGATGACCAAAATTTTGTTGAAGAATTTGCCTTAAAATATCGCTTGCCTTTCTATACTGAAAAAGCAAATCTTGGCGCCAATGTTTCCGAGGCCACTGCGCGCGAGGCTCGCTATAACTTTTTGCGCAAATTAGCAAGCGAGCTAGACGGCAAAATTTACACCGCACATCACCTGAATGACTTGTGTGAGTCTATCGCGATTAATCTTTTGCGCGGTACTGGCTGGCGCGGCTTAACGCCGTTTTACAATGCCGAAATCGAGCATCCTATGCTTCATTTTACTAAGTCCGAAATCTATCGTTATGCTAGCAAAAATCAAATTGTTTTTCGTCAAGATCCAACTAACAATGAAGATATTTACTTAAGAAATCGTCTCCGACCTGCCGTAGCCGAGTTTATTAAGACCCAACCAGACGCCGCTAAAAAACTAGATGAACTGTATTCGCGTCAATGTGATTTACGTAAAGAAATCGAACAAAATCTATCGAAACTTTTTTTAGACAACAAAGCTTATCCGCGTAACTTATTTAAAGAGCTAGACAACGAAACTGCCGAAGAACTTTTGCGGAGCATTTTAATGTCTCATAATATTTCTGTCACGCGTCCCCAGCTCCGCGATTTTCTCGACGCAGTCAGAGCATATGATTCTGGCAAAAAATTTAACCTTCCTAGAGACAGACTTGTCAGGTTTAATAAATCCTATTTTATGTTATAATAGTTAGTAATAATGAATACCGACAAAATCCGAAATTTTTGTATTATTGCTCACATCGATCATGGTAAATCCACCCTTGCAGACCGCATGATGGAAATCACTGGCACCGTGGCAAAGCGTGAAATGAAAGCGCAGCTTTTGGATTCCATGGAACTTGAACGCGAAAAGGGAATTACGATTAAACTCACGCCTGTGCAGATGCATTACAAAGGCTACGAGCTAAATCTAATTGATACCCCAGGTCATGTTGATTTTTCTTATGAAGTTAGCCGCTCGCTTCAGGCCGTAGAAAGCGCGATTCTGGTAGTTGATGCGACGCAGGGCATTCAGGCGCAGACTCTGGCCAATGTCTATTTAGCTTTGGAACAAGATTTATACATCATTCCAGTCATTAACAAAATTGATCTTCCTGCTGCCGACGTCGAAAAAGTTAAAGACCAAATTGTAAATCTTCTTGGCTGCGACCGCGAAGAAATCATTGGCGTCTCCGCCAAAACCGGCCTCAACGTCGAGCAAGTACTAGACAGAATCATCGAAAAAGCACCAGCGCCGAGCAAGGCACTATCGCACTCGGTGCCTCTGCGTGCTTTAATTTTCGATAGCTATTTTGACGACTACCGTGGCGTAGTTTTATATGTCAGAATTTTTGACGGCAAACTTCCAAAGAATAGTGAAATTAAAATGATGGCCGCTGGCAGTCACGGCCTAGCTCTAGAAGTTGGCATATTAAAGCCTGAGATGAGTCCTAAGCCTGAGCTAGAGGAAGGTGAAATCGGCTATATTGTGACGAACTTAAAGACTACGCGCGAGGCTAAAGTTGGCGATACTGTGACACTTGTAAAGTCGCCTGCCACGGAGCCTCTTCCAGGGTATAAAAATGTCCAACCTTTTGTCTATGCTGGTTTCTTCCCAGTTTCTAACGAGGACTACAAGACCCTAAAAGAAGCTATCGAAAAATTAGCACTTTCTGATTCTGCGCTTCAATTTGAGCCAGAAAATTCACCAGTGTTGGGCTTTGGCCTTCGCATCGGTTTCTTGGGGCTACTCCACATGGACATCATTCGTGAGCGTTTGGAGCGTGAATTCGATTTGGATTTAGTCGTTACGAATCCTTCTACTAATTATCAGGTAACACTAAATTCTGGTGAAGAAATGGAAATCAAATCCGCTGCCGACCTTCCTGACATGAACGAGATTTTAGAAATCCGCGAGCCATGGGTCAAGGGCGAAATTATTGTGCCTAAGACTATGATTGGCAATGTCCTAAATTTAATTGTAGAAAAACGCGGGCACCAAACTAATTTGAGTTATATTGAAGATCGCGCCGTTATAGACTTTGAGGCGCCGATGGCAAATCTTCTGACCGACTTTTATGACCAGTTAAAGTCGTCTACATCCGGCTATGCTTCGTTTAACTATGAGCTTGCCGACTATCGGCCAGAAGATTTGGTGCGAGTCGATTTTCTGGTCGGTGGCCAGAAAATCGACGCACTGGCCTGTATGTGCCACCGCACGGAGGCCGACGCGCTCGGGCGCGAAATCACGAAAAAGCTAAAAGAAGTCATCCCTCGTCAGAATTTTGAGGTGGCACTCCAGGCCGCCATCGGCGCCAGGATCATCGCCCGCGAAACCATCGGCGCATACCGCAAAGATGTCACCGTCAAAATTCATACTGGCGACCGCGATAGAAAAGCCAAATTGCTAGAAAAGCAAAAACGCGGCAAAGCCCGCATGAAACGCTTTGGCAAAATCGACATCCCTTCAGAAGCCTTTACCGTCATGCTAAAACGCGACAACTAGCCATCACAACTTGCATGTAAACCTCAAAAATTCCAAAAAATTCCCACCGCGCTAAATAAAATTAGCACTCTTGCATTTTAAGTGCTAATTTACTATAATATAGTTATGACAATTACCAAGCGCCAAAAAGAAGTTCTCTTTGCAATTATCGAAGAATACGCCGAAACCGCCGCTCCTGTTGGCTCGGTTACTTTGGCTAAACTTTTTGGTGTTTCTAGTGCTACTATCCGTTCCGAAATGGCCAAGCTAGAAGAAGTTGGCTTGCTAGTTCAGCCACATACTTCTGCCGGCCGTGTCCCGACCGACTCTGGCTACCGTCTCTATGTTAATTCTCTTACCGAAAACATGAACAGCGCCAATCCAAGCGCCAACCAAGGCGCCAGCCAAAGCACGCTTAATCCAGGCACTCTCAACCA
This sequence comes from Candidatus Nanosyncoccus sp., assembly GCA_045651545.1. GTDB lineage: Bacteria > Patescibacteriota > Saccharimonadia > Saccharimonadales > Saccharimonadaceae > Nanosyncoccus. The sequence continues at coordinate 33,757 of JAZRSM010000015.1, read as the reverse complement.
GGCTAACTCCCTTCCAGAAAGCTCACTCACTAGTTTTTCGCGCCTTCTTTCCGACGGTCGCGCCGAACGTGAGTCTCACGCCATTAAGCTTCGCATCGAGTCCCAAAAGCGCGCTGATTTCGCAATTCGTGGCGCCGTCGACTCTCTCGTTGAGCTTACTGGTAACCTCGGTCTTGCTACTATCGGCGACCAGCTTTACCTTGCCGGTATGTCACGCCTCTTCACTCAGCCAGAATTTATGGATACCGCTCGCGTCCAAAGCGTCGCAAAACTTCTAGATAACCTCGAGCCTTGGCTCCGTGAAGCCGCTCCAGGCGAGCCACTCAATATTTTCATCGGCGAAGAAAATCCTATCGGCAAAACTTCCGAAGTTTCACTAATTATCAGCAAATTCCGCTCGCCGTATTCAGATAATAGTTATATTGGCGTTCTTGGCCCGACTCGTCAGAATTACGGTCGCGTCATGTCGCTCGTTCGTCGCGCAGGAAATATGTTAGAGGAGGTATGTAATGCTTAAAAAATCCGACAATCAAAAAACTAACAATCCACAAGCTGACGCCCCACAAACTAACAGCTCACAAAGCGCTCAATACGCTCAGAAAATCGCCGAGCTAACCGCCGATCTTCAGCGTACTCGCGCTGATTTCGAGAACTATCGCAAACAAATGGACGCCCAAAAAGCTCAGGCCGCTTCTTTTGCTAAATACGAAACTGTCCGCAAAATCTTACCACTCCTAGACGACATTGATCGCGCAATTGCCGCCACTCCAGAGCTAAAGCCGCTTGAGAAAAATCTAGAAAAAACTCTCACCGAATTGAAGCTCCAAAAAATCGACTCGGCTACAGGCACCGACTTTAATCCAGATTTACATGACGCTATCATGATGGAAGAATCCGAAGGAGAAAAAGAAGTCGTGTCAGAAACTTTGCGCGCTGGCTATATTTACGAGGGTAACGTTATTCGCCCCGCTATGGTCAAAGTCAAAAATGTCTAAAAATTAACGCGCAAAAATAATTCAAAAATGTAAAGGAGAATCAAATGGAAGAAAAACTAGCATACATCAAAGAATGGCTCGGCACGGGTTCTATCAACATTTTTGGCTTACCAATGAGTGGCAAAGATACCGTCGGCATCAAACTTGCCGAAAGTCTTGGCGCCAGATTTTTGTCTTCCGGCATGATTATCCGGGCTATGGAACAAGAAAAAGGTGAACATTACACCGAAGGTGGCGCCCTTGCTCCAACTGATGTTTTCTACGATTGGGTTTTGCCATATTTTGCGCGCCCCGATTTGAAGGAATCTGCACTTGTCTTGTCTTCCGTCGGCCGTTGGAGTGGCGAAGAAAATGAAGTCATGAACGCTGCCGCCGAGGCTGACCATCCGATAAAGGCTGCTATTTTGCTTAATATTTCCGAAGCCGATGTCGAAAGTCGTTGGGAAACCGTCCGTGACAACGGTGTCCGCGAAACTGGTCAAGAAGTCACCAAACGTGAAGATGACAAAAGCCGCGGTATCTTTGGTATCCGTATTAAAGAATTCATCGAGAAAACTATGCCAGTCATTCAGCACTATCAGGCTCTCGGTCTCCTTGTCCAAGTTCGCGCCGACATGACTCGCGAAGAAGTCTTCGCCGAGCTCGTTGATCGTCTTTACGACTTTGCCAAACACAATCGCTAAATCAAACCTGATTAAATCGATACCGCCTACGCTTAAAATTGCAATGCTTATGCTTAAAACCACTCCGCTTATGGTATAATTAAGTCATGTATGGGCTGGGCATCAATCCAGAATATATAGGGCGCCGCGTCCGCGCTTGCGACTATCTTTCTGTTGCGCAGCTTTATCTAAAGTCAAACTTTCTCCTAGAAAAGCCACTATCCGCAGACGATATTAAACCTCGCCTCCTTGGTCACTGGGGTACTTGCCACGGTATCAATCTCACTTATGCTAATCTTAAATACGCCTATGGTAATAGCTTCACTTTTATCCTAGGCCCAGGGCACGGTTTCCCAGCCTTACAAGCTAACCTCTTCCTCGATGGCGACCTAGCGCAAGTTGACGACCGTGCCAAACCTGACACAGAAGGTATCGCCTACATCTGCAAAAATTTCTCTTGGCCAGGTGGTTTTCCGTCTCATGCTAGCCCAGTTACCCCAGGGGTCATCTGCGAAGGCGGGGAATTAGGCTACGCGCTTGCTACTGCTTATGGCGCCGCCCTAGGCCACCCCGAAAAAACCGTAGCCGTCCTCATCGGTGACGGCGAATTCGAAACCGCCACCGCACTTGCTTCGCTTAACCTTGCCAAGCTTCTCGGCACAGACGCTAACGGCAAAGTTCTGCCTATCCTCCACCTTAACGGCTACAAAATTTCTGGTCCAACCGTAGCCGCTAGGAAATCCGAGCGCGAACTTCTAGAACAGCTTCGCGGTTTCGGCTATGCCCCTAGTATCTTTAACGGCGAAAACGCCAATGCCTTCCAAGACGCCATAGAATCTGCTAATAGCCAAGCTAATCCTTTCCTTATTATGAAATCAGAAAAGGGAAAAACCGGACCGACTTTCTATCGCAATGAGAAAATCGCCGGCAACTACCTCTCTCATCAAATCCCATTAAAGCATCCTAAAACCGACGAAGCCGAGTTAAGTACGCTATCAGACTGGCTAAAAAGCTACCATTTTGAAGAACTCTTCAACAAAAAGGAGGGCTTCACGCTATGAGCATCACTATGAACACCACGAAAACTATGAACGCTATGATTCCTAACCATCTCCTTGGCCCAGACCAAATCACCTCCCCAGGTGAAGAATTCCACTCTTCCGCTGAAAAATTCGGCGAGCTAATCAAACACGCCATTAAAAATGACTCTACTTTCTACCTTTTCTCACCTGACGAAACCACTTCAAACAAGCTCACCACCGCCTACGATGCTACCGCTCGTGCTTGGAACTTGCCAAAAGAATCATGGGACCTCCCCGAATCTGCTTCTGGCCGCATTGTCGAACTTCTCTCGGAAAACGTTCTCCTCGCCACTATGATCGGCCATGTCCTCTCGGGCGGCCAAGGTATGATGACGAGCTACGAATCATTTTTCAGTATCGTTACATCCCAGCTCTTCCAATATCTCAAATTCCTTGACCAATCAAAAACCGTTTCTTGGCGCGACCCTGTCCCTGCGTTAAGTCTCCTCTCCACTAGCACTTGTTGGCGCCAAGACCACAACGGTTTTTCTCATCAGTCCACAGCTCTTATCTCTGCTCTACTTTCCCAGCCTAGCAACCTTTCCAATGTCCTCTTCCCAGTAGATGATGTTGCTACCGCCGCCTGTTTCAATTTCATGTACTCCTCTAGAAATGTTGTAAATCTTACAACATTTAACAAAACCAACGAACCTCGCTGGATTGATAGAAATCACGCTAAGTTCCAATACGAACATGGCGCCAGCATCTTTGGCTTTGCCTCCGATGATGATGATAACCCTGATTATATCTTCACTGCCGCTGGCGATATTATGACGCGCGAAGCTATCTACGCGCTCAATATCTTAAGAGAAGATATCAAAGACCGTCGTTTCCGCTTCATTGGTATCAACGCTCTAAGTTACAGCGCCATCGGCACCACCGACCACAAAATGCCGCAAAACATCTTTGATGAATATTTCACTACCGACAAGCCAATTATCGCCAACTTCCACGGCTATCCAGATGCCCTCCGTGCCATCCTTATAAACTACGCCGACAACCAGCGCCTCTCTATTCATGGCTTCAATGAACGCGGCTCCACCACCACTCCTTTTGAGATGCTCCGCCTAAATGGCGCTTCTCGCTATGACCTCGCCCTAGACGTCGCTCGTCGCGAAAATCGCTCAGACCTAATCGAAAAGTATCAAAACATCTTAAATCAGAACGCTGACCACGCTCGCGCCACTGGCGAAGATTTGATAAATATGGTATAATATAAAAATGGAAATTTTAATCCTCGTTATCGTCCTCGTCCTTCTCGCGGAGACCACGGTTATTTTGGTCAAAAACTTCAAAAAAGATACCAAAAAATCTGGCCGTCGCAAGGTTTTTGTTGATACTTCTGCCCTAATTGATGGTCGTCTTCTCGCTGTTGCCCAGACCGGCTTCATTGGTGACGACCTCTTGATTCCTAAATCGGTCATTCGCGAGCTCCAACTCCTCGCCGACGGTAAAGACACTATTAAGCGTGCCGCCGCTCGTCGCGGTATGGACAATGCTAGGGAACTAGAGCGCGTCGTCTTTTGTAATGCCGAAATCTACGAGGACGAGCTTGACCGCACCCCAGTTGACGAACGTCTTATCTCTCTTGCTAAGGAATATCACGGCCTCATCTGCACTAACGACTATAATCTTAACAAAGTCGCCGCTACCGAACATATCGACGTCTTAAACGTCAACGAACTCGCCGTCTCACTGCTTGGCAATACTGCTCCAGGCACCAAATTCCGCCTCAAAATCACCGAAAAGGGTAGCAACCGTGGCCAAGGTGTCGGTCATTTATCTGACGGCACTATGGTTGTTATTGATCATGCTTCTAAACTAATCGGCAAAGAAATCACCGCCGAGGTCATTAAAGCTCACCAAACTTCCGCCGGTCGCATCATCTTCGCCAAGAAGATTTAACAAAAAACCGCTCGTCACCGAGCGGTTTTTCAAGCTAGCCGTTAGCTACACTTCTTGGTCTTTCCGTCAGAGCTTACGGTCACCTTACAAGACTTGCTTGCTTCAGCTCCGTTGCTATCTTTTACTACAACTTTGAGTGTTCTTCCAGCAATACTACCACTTAAATCATAACCAAGGTCGATAGTTGTATTTGGTGAAGTTGCTGTTCCACTCTTAATCGCAGCGCCATCTTCGTAGAGTGACCAAGAAATTGTCTTGGCAGAACCATATGTCACCACAGCCTTCATCGTGTCTCCCGATGGGAGCAAGCTCACTGTTGGCGTTGCATAGCTACAATCATCTTCCGACTCTCTATCGTATCCATCCGGCACGCTCCAAATCTCACGCTTCGTAATCGGATCAATTGTCTTGGTTGCTTCTACCTGAATCTTCTGATTCTCTGGAGTACAAGCCGAAGCCAACTTCTTCGTATATTTATTAAACGTCAAAGTTTCCTTTGTCACGCCGCTCGTCTTAGAGTTATACCAGCTTGGCCAGATATCGGTCTGTCCATTTACGGTCAGCCTCTGGATACCAGCTGGCTGTGGAATTGCCTGATTTGGCGTCCACTTTCCTTCAGCCCCATAAATATCAGGATGCACTGTTTGCATATAATCATTCACTACGCGACGCACTAAGGTGTTATCAGATGATGCTAGACCAGAACCATCATGGTTACCGTTCCAGACTGTTGTGGCTACTACTGGCGAATAGCTCGCAATCCAAGAGTCCTTTGCTACCGAGGCGATAGCTGTCGTAGAAGTACCAGTCTTAGTCGCTGTCCAGACGCCAGGTACGACAAATCCAAAGCTTGAGCCTTGTGCACCAAAGGTGATAGAACGAGCACTAGCATCAGACAGAATAGAAGAAAGCATGTAAGCTACTTGTTCGTCATAGACACGCTTACCCTCTGTATCTTGCCAGCTCTCAATCACATCTCCAGCTGAGTTCTTTACCTCTAGCACATAAGCTAGTTCCTTATAGACGCCGCCACGTGCAATCGAGGCATAAGTATTAGCATGTTCAATCGGTGTCACAGTACAACCAGAACCAATCGCCGTAGAAAGACCACCAGTTACCCCCTCGCCCGCACAGTAAGAAACGTCACCAAGTTGCCTTGCGATATCTAGGCTATTTTCAATGCCGTTAATATACATTGCCTTAACTGCTGGAATATTAAGGGAACCAGCTAGTGCTCTTCTAATCGTCACGTTGCCATACCAAGAACCAGTATAGTTTCTAAGCGCACAAGAACCACCCGTATATCCACCACAATAAATTGAGTCGATATTTTCGTCTTTCAAAACCGAGCCAGGACCATAGTTTTGTCCTTCACGTTGCACAAATAGTGGACCATAATCCACGATTGGCTTAATCGAAGAACCAGGTTCTAGTTGTGATGTTGCCGCGTTTAGCTCGCCATACCCAGGCGCATTCCAGTCTGCCGAGCCCACCATCGCAATCACTTGTGCCGTGCTTACATCAACCGACGCTAGTGCGATATTATCGCTACCATTTCTTGCCATCAAAGCCGCGCCATTCGCCACCGCTTGTTCAGCTAACTGCTGTGCACGATAATCAAGTGTGGTTTTGATTACGAAACCACCTGCACGCATCGTCTTTACGCCATATTTTTCCTCAAGCATATTCTTAACGGTTAGCACGAAGTGTGGCGCCTTGATATTATCATACTGATTAGTATCAGGCTTAATCTGATCTAGAATTGGCACCTTCTTAGCTTCTTCAGCTTCTTCCTTAGTAATATATCCGAGCTCCGCCATCACATCTAGTGTATATTGCTGACGCCAAAGCAAAGCTTCATGTCCGTATTCATTGTATGGGTTAAGCACGGCTGGATTGTTTGGGATCGCCGCAAGTAGTGCCGACTCTGCCAAGGTCAAATCTTTTGCACTCTTCCCAAAGTAAGCTTGCGCACCAGATTCCACGCCATTACGACGTCCACCATAAGGTGACTCATTCAGATACATCGTAATAATCTGTTCCTTAGAATACATCTTCTCGATTTCCATTGCGAGAATCGCTTCCTTAATCTTACGAGGAATACCAGTAAGACCACGGTCTTTTGCCTCATCGGAGAAATACACCTGCTTAATTAACTGCTGCGTTAAGGTAGAACCACCCTGAACGCTCTTACCGGTCAAGGTAGAAAACGCTGCACGAATCAGTGACCAGAAATCAATACCATTGTGGTTGTAGAAGTTTCTATCCTCAATTGCCACCGTTGCTTGGCGCATGTAAGTCGCAATCTGGTCTCCGTCCACTACCAAGCGATAATCACCATCACCCTTGTCTTCCCAGAGCACTTCGCCTCTGCGGTCTAGATAGACGTTTACAGTTTCTGACACTTTAAGTTCATCAAGTTGGATAGCGTCCAAATCTTTCTTATAATAAAGGAATAGTCCGCCAATCCCAATAATTCCAATCAAAATCAGCGCAGCTACGATTTTGAGGAACATCTTTAGTCCGCGCATCGAGAACCAATACTTGAACACGCGTTTTGGATGAAAATGCGCAAAAAACCTCGCCACTGGCTGCTTTGGCAAGCTCGCTAGGTCTTCTGCTCTCTGTCTAGCTTTCTTATCTTTCTTGAGTTTTTTTCTGTGCACCAAGCTAGAATATGTATTCATACTCTTGTTTTTGGTGCGCTTAAACAAGCTACGCTTTGGTGCTTTTGCAGCCTTATTCGCAGACTTGTCCTTCTTTTGGTTTTTAGACGTCTTTTCCATAAACGCTTTTATTATATCAAAAAACTAGCAAAATGTCCAAAAACTATCCTAAATTTAACTCAAATTTTATAGTAAAATCTATCTTAAAACAGGCTTATTTCACTACTGCAAATTTATTTTTGCCACGTTTTAGTATCGCTGGCGCATTTAATACTTTGTCTTCGTCCGTAATTTTCTCGCCATTCACCGACACCGCCCCTGCCTTGATAAATGTTCGTGCTTCTTTCTTTGACGATGCTAACCCTGTACAAACCAAGTCATCCACTAGCGTTACAGATAGTGGTTGTGTCGGCAACACTTTTGCCGCATCCTCAACGTCTCTCTCTGTAAAACTTGCCTCCTTAGCAAATAGCTTCTCTGTTAGCCTCTCTACTGCATCCGCCGCTTCCTTGCCGTGAACTACCTCTGTCGCGCCCTTAGCCAAAGCTTTCTGCGCTACGCGCTTCTCTGGATGCTCGTTTTGCTCCGCCAAAATCTTCTCAATCTCTGGCTTATCATAGGTCGTATAGATTTTAAGCAAGTATTCCACCGCCGTGTCAGCCTGGTTTAGCCAGAACTGGTAAAAATCAAACACCGTTGTGAAGTTTCCGCCCCCATTATCAGAGCTAGCCAGCCATACCGCATTCCCCTCGCTCTTCCCGAACTTCCTCCCTGTTACTGGGTCAATAACCAGTGGCGTAGACCAGACATTGGCCTCGGCATTTTCTAACTTGCGAATCAGGGAAATACCAGACGAGCAGTTACCATATTGGTCTGCTCCACAGAGCTGCAGCTGGATTCCGTATTCCTTGTACAGATGGTAAAAATCATATCCTTGTATCAGTGTATAAGAAAACTCCGCATAAGAGATGCCACTTCCGCCTTCCCCAATGCGGTTTTGGATGAATTTTCTATCTAGCAGCTGCGTCATTGAGAACTGTTTTCCCACCGTGCGCAGGAATTCAATATAATTCATATTCTTAAACCAATCATAGTTATCCACCATGACTAAATCAGGGGTATTTATCACACGCCTAATCTGTTCACCAATGTATTTTTTGTTGTGTTCCACCTCAGAAAGCGGTTTCAGCTCGCGCTCCTTGGTCTCTTTTGGATCGCCAATCTGACCTGTTGCGCCTCCTACCAGAAGATATGGTTTATATCCATGTCGCACAAAACAAGCACACATCATTAGCGCCGCAAGATTTCCAATCGTCAGGGAATCAGCCGACGGATCCGCACCCCAGTAAAACTGCTTATTTTCCATTGTGTCGAGCACACTTGGCTCTTTGATGGTAGTTTCCGCGGTAAATCCGCGCCAAATTAACTCTTCTGATAGCTTCATAATACTCCTAGTATACCATATTTCCACCAGATAAACTATTGACTTTTCATACCACTTATGCTATAATTAAGACATACCATATTGTGCTGTAAGCAAGTTCTTTTAGAGAAAGGAGATTAGATATGTCAGATAGGATGATAGTTATCAAATCTTGGCAACTGTATTTCGAAGAAAAGGATGGCATCGATAACAAATTCAACGTTATGAGTACCTTTTCTAATTTTTGGAACGAATTTAGCTCCAAGATTGTCATTTTTCCCGAGAAATTTGTCATCGGCGGAATAATTGACCCAGATGGAGAACTATTTCTCACTGGCCATATTACCTGTATTCAACGTGTCAAACACCAGTTTAAGGGTGATCTCGCCCATGATTTATTCCGCGCCGTTGCTATTAGCGGTGAGGAGTATTTCTTTTATTCCGACGAGTACACCCCAGAGATGCGGATTATGATTGGCGACATGCTGTCGTTTCATCAGCTCACCAGCTACTCTGCCTTTTGCCCGAAACCTAGTGTCCCAGGCAAAAATTTCATCTAAAATCGCAAATCTCTTCTTTCAACATAAGTAGCACCGACTTCTCTCGGTGCTATTTTCTTTTTCTATTTTTGTGGTATAATATAGAAATTGTTGCACATTAGAGAAGGCATTCTAGTAAAAGGGGGTGAGATTTTGTTCAAAACCTTATGCGTAATCGTAGCAGCTAGGCTGATAATGGTTTTATGGGCAGGAATAACAGTTGCAAAAAGCTTTTGTGCCAGATATTATCAGGGCGAATGGTTTAAAGCCAGCCTGATATCACTGTATAATTTCTGCATTGGGGTAATAAGCATACCGCTTTTTAAATCCTATTACGCCTCAATTGGCAGTCCAGTGAATTGGCTAAAGCTACTTGCCGACTTATCCATTACGCTCTTCATCACCATAGCTTGCCTTGCGGTATTTCTTAAAGCCCGGGACTAATTCCTGGGCTTTTTCTTGGGTATTTTTTTCCCTAAGCAGTAACACATTTAGATTAGTCTAAATCCCTGTGGAAAACTCATAAAATATGCTACAATAGGGGTAATATTAAGTGGAGTTAATATGAAAAAAGTTTTAGCATTTGATATCGATCAGACGCTCAATGTCGCCAAAACCCCTATTCCTGACGAAATTGCCGACCTTTTAAACGAGTGTCTTAAATATTACCAAATTTGTCCGATTTCTGGGCAAAAATTTGACCAATTCTTAATCCAAATCGTGAATCGCCTAGTGGAACGTGGCGCTACTGCTGAGCAACTCCAGAATTTACATCTGTTTGTGGCTCAGGGCACGCAGTATTACAGATATGACGGAAAAGACTGGGAACAGGTCTATAACTACCCGCTAACAGATGAGCAGGTAGCAAAAATCACCAACGCCATAGAAACCGCCGCCAAAGAGCTCGGTTTCTGGGAAGAAGATAAGCTACAAGATGGCGACGAAATCATTGAAAATCGCCTCTCCCAGGTCACTTTCTCCGCATTAGGCCAAAAAGCCGGCACGGAGGAGAAATACGCTTGGGACCCAGACTGTAAAAAACGCGAAAAAATTGTCAAACGCTGCAAGGAAATTGCCCCAGAATTTGACTACGAAATTGGTGGCACCACCTCTATTAATGCTATCACTCCAGGTATGAACAAAGAGTTCGGCATGACACATATGCTAGAAGAGTTAGATGTCACAAAAGATGAGATTCTTTACTTTGGCGACATGACCCAGCCAGGTGGCAACGACTATCCTGTTGTCCAGATGGGGATTGACACAATCACGGTGAGAAATCACGAAGACACCGCCTTCGCCCTCCGCGGCATCCTCGGCGTCACCGAAAAAGATTAGAGCTAGTTTGGATACTGCGGTTTCAAGTTCATAAAAGCGGATTTCACCTTAGGAGAGCTACGAGCAAATACCTAACGAGCACGATTTAGACCGGCGCAGTTAGGATTTGCGAATAGCTCGGATAAGGCTGAAACCAAGAGGACTTGAAAACGCCAGTATTCAAACTAGTTTTATGTTATAATGAGTTCATGAAAACTTATATCGTGGGCAACTGGAAGATGAACTTCACCATCGGTGAATCTTCCATCTATCTTCATAAACTCTTAAAACGCATTTCTCCTATTCGTGGCATGCAAATCGCTGTTGCTCCATCTCTGATTGCCCTCCAGCCCCTCTCTCTCCAACTTGACCGTAAAAAGATTAAACTCGTTGCCCAGAACTGCTGTGCCAAAGATTTTGGTGCCTACACCGGGGAAACTGCTGTTGCTCAGCTTCGTGGATTAGTTGATTACTGCATCATTGGTCATTCCGAGCGCCGCTATGTCTTTAATGAAACCGACAAAGATATCAGAGATAAAGTTGCCGCCTGTGTACGCAACAATATTACTGCCATCCTCTGCGTCGGCGAAACCGAATCCGAGCGCACTTTTGGTGAAACTGGCGATGTTCTGCGCGACCAAATTTCCTCTGGGCTTGCCGATATTGCCAAGGAAGATTTAAATAAAATCATCATCGCCTATGAACCAGTTTGGGCTATCTCCTCTGTTAAGGGTGCTCGTGTTGCCGTTCCAGATGATATTTCTGCCAGCATCGATTTGATCAGAAAGCACTTAAAAGACCTCTTTGGCAAAGATGCCGAAGATGTCCCTGTTCTCTACGGCGGCAGCGTTAATCCATCTAACTGTGGTGCTTATCTGACTATTCCAGGTGTAAATGGTCTGCTTATTGGTGGCTCTTCCTTGATTGCCGACCAGTTTGTTGATATAATCAACATAGCTAAAAGGGTTCAGTCATGACAAAACTTTCCGCTCCAACACCTAATCCATCTACCCTAAAAAGACCTGCTGGCCGCTATATTGATTTTGTCGCCAGACCAAAAACTGTGGTAAAAACCACTCCGGCTGTGCCAAAAACCACCCAAATTACACCGAAGACCACTCCAACCGCCCCAAAACCGGCCCCAAAGCCGATTCAGAGACCGACTCAAGCCCCAAAACCGGCTGCGCCCGCCCCTGTTGAAGCTGTTCCACGTCGCCGCCATATTGCGTCAAAAGGTCTTCGCATGGACTTTGTCCGTCGCCCAACAAACAGCCCTCTTCCAGAGATAAAAGTCAAGAAATCCGTCCAAATCTCCATTGCTTCTCCAAGCGCAGAGGCAATGCCGGAGATGTCAACTCCGCGTCGTGCCGCCCCAAGCACAGAGGTAATGCCGGAGATGTCTACCCCTCGCCGTGCTATTCGTCAGATTAGGCCAATAGTCCTTGAGCCAGAAGCGCCAGAAGACGAAATCGCCGAACCCCTATTAGACGAATCGGAACCTTTAATGGATGATTCCGAGCCTCTGATGGATGACGACGACCTCTCGCTCGCTCTGGCTGGGTTTGCCGATGATGACGATGATATGCCAAGTCTCACTGATGACCGCGCCAGAGAGGTTACAGATCTCGAAGCGGAATTAAATGCTCTTGACGAACTTGATGAAATCTCTGATGATCTCGAGGCTGAAATCGCCGATTTTGTTGACGAGCCTAAGCCAATATTCGAAAAGCCAGAACAGAAGGCTGAAAATACCAAAAAAGCCGACGCTCCAGATGCTAATAGATTCACTCTTGGCGGTCGTTCGCCATTCCTCACCTCTGTTAAAGTAGAAAAACGCCCGCTATCTGGTCTTGTCCCAGACGAAGATGTCCAGCCTATTAAAAAGGAAATCAAAACTCCTCTTAAAAATGCCTACCGCGCTAAGATTAAGCAGGTTCTAAAGAGTGACAAGACCGACGAAAAAGAGGTCGTTCACCGCGAAACCACTATTGTTGCCACCCCAAACACTCCTGTTCATAACCTTAGCCTTGCCTTTGCTATTCTTCTCACCATTATTCTCGGTGGTCTTATTGGCGCCGTCGTTTATCTTGTCTTCTTCCAGTAATAACTTCCAGTAATAACTTCCAGCAATAACAAAGCCTCATTACTATAAAAAATTCCCGCCTTCTAGGCGGGAATTTGGTTAGACATGGCTTAGTCCTAATTTTTTCTCCATTTTGCTGACGTAATTCTCGTGTCGTTCCTTTTCTGGAGTTGGCTTTGCGCCATAATTTGATAAGAGATCCATAAGATCATCCTTCTTAGCAAACAGCGCTACATCAATGAGGTTTTTTGCACCTCTAAATCTTAATCCCCACTCTACCGAGATAATCTCGGTATTTGGGTTTGCGCCTGCCTCCAACAACTTTTCGATAGTTAAAAACTGTTTGCTTTTGTCACCGTTACTGTTGTAACAATACGCACAGACTAGATTAGCGATTAAAGATTGTGTTTCATCTTTCCAGACTGACTCCTCTGTTCCAGAATCAGGGTCACACCCATGTTCTACTAGCCAGATTGCATCTGTTGTTCTCGGATATTCTGCCAATGCCTTTCGCAGGCAGTAGTCTGTAGGCTTAGCCCCGTATTCGGATAAGAGCTCATAATAATCTACTGCGTTCATCTTAGCGCTCACTGCTACCCATATCTCTTCGCCATAGCCTATAAAGAAAGATTCAGCATCAAAATCGATGTTTCCTAGAAAGTATCGTAGCGTGGCAATATCCCAGTTAGAAAAGGCTTCCGCCCTTTCCCATGCCGATATTTCCCCAGTTGCCCCCTTCATAAATAACCAAGTCAGCATTTCCGAATCCGCTTCTGCGTATTCGACAAGTTTTTCCATAGTTCGGTTAAGTATCTCGACTAAATCGCAGTCCTGGTAAATCTCGAGTATTAGACATGCGAGGCTATACGACTTCGATAGCATGCAGTCAGTCAGCATATCCGACATAACTATGTATAGCCTACTGTCTCTGGCTGCGTTCGCCAATTTCTTTCGCGCCATCGCTATGAATTCTGTTTCAATTTTTTCCATATCCACCTCCTAAAGTGCAATCTTGTTCAAAAAACAATCTCCGCGCTATTATACTATAAAATTAACAAAAAACAACCCCTAGGGCTGTTTGTATCTATCTGGTGCGGGTAGAGAGAATCGAACTCTCATCCCAAGTTTGGAAAACTTGTATACTAACCACTGTACTATACCCGCAAACCTCTAAAAATGGGGTGGGATACTGGGATCGAACCAGCGACCTTCTGGACCACAATCAGACGCTCTAACCATCTGAGCTAATCCCACCATGCCGCAATTATAGCATATTTTGATTGGTCTTGGAAGTCCCTTTCTCTGGCTTCTCTTTCTTAAATTCGTCGCGTCTAATAATATCTTCCTCCCTGACGTATTTTTTTGGCTTGAGCTCCGCTAGCTTACTTGCTCCAATTTTTGACCTCTTATATCCAGGCACAAATTTTCGTGCTTCATTCATTGCTTCGCGTGCTGCAAAACTCGCCACACTCGCCGCTCCAAAGTTATCTCCACTTTGCGCCTCGGCATACCCCGAAGAATGTTTAAATTTAGCCCGGTCTTCGTGTTCTATTACATAATCAGCCGCTATTTTTGCATTTTTCATACCTCTATTATAGCATAAGAAAATGCTTATGCTTAGGTTGTAATACTTGACAGAAATAAGCACGTGTGGTATAATGGCAACATACCATATTGTTTCAATTAGAGAAGCACGAAATTTTACAGTTTAGAAAGGAGTCATTGATATGACGGAAAAAAGAGGTTTTTTTGATAATTTAAAGCACCAACTTGGTGGCTCTCCAGCCCCAGATGACGTTGTCAAGGCGAAGGACCCTAAGGACCCAGCTCCTAAGGACCCCGCAAAGGACGCTCCAAAAGATGCTCCTAAGGATATTCCAAAGAACACATCGAAGGATACGCCTAAGGATACCCCTAAGGATTCAAATCCTAAGGACCCCAAGGAGTCTAATCCAAAGCCTGCGACAAAAGACCCCAAGGAACCTAAAAAGGATCCTGCTAAGGACCCAGCAAAGGATTCCAAGACTAAAAAGTCTAAGCTCCTCGACGACGAGGATGACAGACTCAACCTTGATTTGTTGAGGTCTTTACTTGACGCAGCAGACGAAGACGACCCTGACGATGACGCAGATGATGACGACGCTACTGATGGAAGTGGGTCAGATGAAACTATGTCTTCTGGCGTAGGCAATGTTAGTGCCACAATTAATCCGTTAAAACCGATTCTCAAACAGGAGGGAAGAAAGACTATGAGAATGCGAGACAGAGATTTCTATGATAGGATAGGCGATCTTGCTTATTACCACGACAGAGGTGACGAACTTGATTACTCGGAACTTGATGCTTATATGAAAGAGTATAAGACCGAGTCTCTATCAGAAGTTGATCTTATCAAGGAAATTGACGCTTGTCTTGAAGCAGACTACAGTCGTTTCTCTGCTGTCCTCCTTGATAGAATTGCTAATGCCGAAGCTCACAGACCAGACCCTGTTAAGCGTCTCTTTATTAACAAGATTGATAAGAGAGATACTGCAGAGTATGAAACCTTCGAAAAAGCAGCCGAATCCGTTAAGGGTAATCCTTACGTAACGGATCCCAAGGCTATTTTTGAACAGGTTTGGCGTCAGGTAAATCCTGATGGCACTCTTGGCGCTCGTGTTTCTGAACAAGAAGTTCGCAGATATGCGGATACATTGAACGCTAAAAATAAAGGTGCTTTCCTGACTAGAATGGGTCTCGAACAGAAAACAGTCCAGCAGGGAAATCAGAATCAGCAAAAAGCTTACAGTAAGCCGAATCAGGGCGATGGCAAGAAGGGCAACAAGCCCGGAAAGCCTAACAAACCTAGTGATAACAGTTCTGGCGCTCCTACTAGCGGCGCTGGCAACTGATTTTCACCTCCTTTCTTCAAGTCCTGTTCCCCTAAAAAAAGGGAACAATATGCACACACAAAGGGTAAAAAAATAAAGGGGTGAACAGGCAATATGGTATTGGCCGCAAAAAGCGGCAAAGCCCCCGTGATTATTCACGGGGGTATTTTTTATAATATTTTTATAAAAAATCAAGCAAAATCACCCCAAAATATACCTTAAGCATATTCCTACCTCTGTTACAAGCATAAGCAAAATATGTTAAACCTATTGACTTTTAAGCATAAGTGTGCTATAATGGAATCAGTCTATTGGGAAGAGTGCCAACCCCTCCTGGTGACGACCATTAAAATCGAATCATCCCAGATACAAACGTATCTGGAAGTGTGCTTATTCACCCCTTTTTTGCAGGAGTGCGTAGGCCTCCTGTTGATATATAACAAACATATACCATATAGGAGGTAAAAATTATGGATAAAATTAGTGTTTTTGAAGTAATAGTTTTCACAATTGTGCTGGTTATTACGAGCTTTTTCTCGGTTTTTAGATCAGCACAGTCTCTGAAAGAAACGCACCAAGAGGAGCAAAGTCAAGTAGTTAGTTTTATTGTCATAGTGTTTGGCGCCTTAATGGGTCTGACCTTTAAGGTTATGCCACCATTAGTTTACGCGATTATCCTTGTGATCATCGCTGGTTTGCATCTCCTCAATCAAGAGGGTTCAATGAGAAGGCAGAGCTGGAATCTTCTAGCTGCAGGATATGCATTTGTCCTTATCGTTTCTGTGGTTTTCCACCGGAAGGATAATACCTTTCATCCCCTTGCGCTACTCTGGATTATTCCCGCAGTAGCACCTTTTATTACAGGTTGGATACAAGCTATCCGTCTCAATAAAAGAACTCGTAAGACTGGCGTCGAGTTATCTGGACGCATTATTCCTTGGGCAATTATGGCTATTCTTACCCTTGCGGTAATCGTGCTGTTTGTCCTTGTCCTGACAAAATAACAAGGAGGTGATTCTATGAAGCCGAAGACTATCATAATCACGTTAGTGGTTATCGTAGCTCTGATTGCTGGCTATATCTTTGTAGATTCAAGACTGAACAAGAAAGAAGATACAAAGGTCATGGACAGTGTAGAGCAAGCAGTGCCTGTTGAATCAATCGATTCTACCGACGCCGCAACTGATGTTGTTATGGAACAATCCACTGAGGTCGCTGCTGCTACTGAAGCCTCCGCTGAGGAAGCCCTAGCCGCCGAAGAGGTTGAGAGATTAAACGAATACGCTTATCTCGAAGATGTTTCTGAAGAAGATTTAGACGAACTTAAGCAGTTCTATACTAGCTTAGATAATTCCATCGTTGATTTCGATGGTAATCTAGTAGCAAACTTCTTTGAGAACCATCCCAATCTCAATATCTACGAAAAAGATGCTGATGGCAAGTTTCTGGTTCCAGTTTCTCGTGAGTCCTTTTCGGACAATGACAAATACAGGCACACCGCTACCGTTAGAATGGGGCTTAATAAAAAGCCCATTGATGACGCGTTAGCAGAGCCTATCGATGTCAATGAGGAACAGATTAAGAAAATCCTCGCCGCCAAGGCAGGAGCAACCATTAGCTTCTCGGAAGAAGAAATTGAATACTTCGACAATGACCTTTATCGAGATCTCTTAGAAAATATCGTCCTCTTGCAGGCATATTACGACAGAGAACTTAAGATAGACATTGGCGAAGAAAAGGCTGAAGAATACTGGCATACTGGTCGCGAATTCAAAGAAATTTATGATTCCGCAGTTAAAAACATTATCTCTGACGGAGATACTATCGTTGACCGCGAGGTTCTCGAGAATATCAAAGGCAAAGGATGGCCAGTTTTCGCCCGCAAAGTTAACGGCAAAGAATATTGGAAAGAAGAGTATCTAAAATACCCTATCGCCATTATTCAGCTGCATGAGGCTCTTATTGAGCACAACGCAAAAGTGCTTACTGCTAAGGCTAACGAGCATTGGTGCTTAACCAACCAAGACCGCGAGTCTAACAACTTTAGACACGCTTCCGCCGCTACTTACGCAGAAACCTTAGCAAGTCTGACTTGGGATTATTATCTCAAAAATGGCAAGATTGGTATTACTAGAGGAACAAATTTTAGAGACGAACGTCCTGAAATCCTCACTTATATCACTCAGAAGAAGCCAAAAGCAACTACTAAGAAGACTAGCACTCCAACAACTCCAGCGCCTACAGTTACTTCTGTCACTCCGACACCTGTGACTCCAACGCCGACTCCAAGCTACACGCCGGATCCTCCGCAGCCAGACCCAGGTCCGGATCCCAAGCCGGATCCCAAGCCGGATCCAAAGCCTGAGGAGAAACGGTCTACCCAGGATCCAGCTGAGCAAGGCAATGCAGATACCGGCGGTGGTAAGAACGACGATCCGGGTCCAGGCGAACACAAACCTGACCAGGGCAACAGCAAGTCTTCTAATGTCGAGGACTCCCAATATAAACCGGGTAATTCCGAAAACACTACGGATGACAAAACCAAGCATGATGAAGGTCCTAAGGCAGACAATACCGACAACGGAACACCGCCAGAGACTAAGCCTATTGAGCAGCATCCGACAGAATGGGTAACCGACACTTCGTCAAGTTCATCCACTTCGTCTAGCTCAAATAGTTCATCAAGTTCAAGTAGCACCACGAGTAGTAGCACCCCTGCTCCTACTCCTACACCAGCCAATCCGGGCACTAATAACGGTGCTATGAGCGAACCGCCTATTGACTAACAAGCACACTTACTTATATACCCCGGGGAGCTTTATGCTCCTCGGGACCCCCAAGAATTTGCATCTGAGACGATTCGATTTTAAGGTTAAGACGAAAATTAAAAATTCGGCTAGCAAATATTAATTAAATCATAATTTAACAATTCTTTTTGAAAGGAGAATTTTATGAAAAATGTTATTAAGACTGCTTCCGCTGTCTTGGCCGCTGCCGGGATCGTCGGAATCAATATTGCTCCTGCCGTAATGGCTTGGGGCGACAACTCTGGCAACGCTAATGGTCGTCAGACTTACAAACTCGTCAACTGTACTTCAAATTACGATAAATGTAATGTTGAACCTACTGTTGGTGACAAAATTACTTTTAACTCTATCACTAATAACCCAGTAATTGGCGGTGACGAACGTAACTTCGTCGGTGCTCGTGAAAATACCGGTGTTAACGCTGGTAAAAACAACACTTGGAACGCCAATGAAATCACTGTTGAGAACGGTAAAGAATATTTAGTTCGTCTTTACGCTCACAACAACAACCCAAATGGTGAAAAAGGTACCGCTACTGGTGTTACCCTTCACTTCACCCTTCCTACCCAAGCTGGCACTAGCCTTTCCGTTCAGGGTTCTATCGACTCTACTAACGCAAACCCATCTCGTGTTTACGATGACGTAGTCTTTAAGAGCACTGACGGTCGTGCTTTCTACCTTGATTACATTGAGGGTTCTGCCCTTTATGAAAACAATGGTATTGGTGCTAACGGAGGTATCCAGCTTTCCGATAATATTATTACCAGCAATGGTGTAAAAATCGGTTATAACGCTCTTGATGGTAAGATTCCAGGTTGTTTCCAATACGCTTCTTACACTACTATTCGTGTGAAAGCTGTTTACCTTGACGAATCTTACACCGTTGAGAAAACTGTTCGTAACGTTACTAACTCCGAGAAATCCTTTAGCGATACTACTAACGCTAAGGTCGGTGACACTGTAGAGTATCAGATTCACTACAAAAACACCTCTACTTCTCACGTTGACAACGTTATGGTAAAAGATATTCTTCCAAACAACATGGAATATATCGCTGGTACTACTAAACTTTACAATACTACCAACCCAAGCGGTATTGTCGCTAAAGACGATACCATTATGACTACTGGTGTTAACATTGGTGGCTACGATGCTAACGGTGATGCTTACATCCGCTTCCGCGCTAAGGTTATTGATAAAAGCATGACCTGTGGTTCTAACAAATTAGTTAACTGGGGTCAAGTTGGTGTGGGTAAAACCACTCTTCAGGATAACGCTTTCGTTATGGTTGAGAAGACCTGTGATAAGCCAGAACCAACTCCAACCCCAACCCCAGATCCAAAATTCCCTAACGATACTCCAAGCGAAATGCCAACTACTGGTCCTGTCGCCGTCGTTAGTGGTGTGCTTGGTGCCGGTTCTATCGTAACCGCTGCTGGTTACTATGTTGCTAGCCGTAAAAGTTTACGTCGCTAATTGACCGCCTCTAGGGAAACTTAGAAAAGGGTCGGGCAATAAAAGTCGCGCTTGCGACAACTTCCAAAAAGTCCCCGTTATCGGGGACTTTTTGTTGCAATAAAACTTGTCCTTTTTATACTGCTTATGTTATAATTAACTTACAAATGGATCCAAAACAAACAGAAGGTCAAAAAAGTGGTCCCATGCCTCAAGCGCAGGGTGGTTTTTCATTCCAAACTGGTCAGCTAAACCCAGCAGCTAGCGCCCCTTCTGCGCCAGACGCAACTTCTGCTAATACTCTTTCTACCGGCGCCAATATCGCTCGCACTATGAACCACCTCAATATGGGCGACAGAAAATCTGCCACCAGTAATTCGCCTTTTGCTAAGCATCATTTCAATAAGGTTGCCCCTCAGACTGGCGATATTATTATCGAACAATCCGACAAAAAATCTAACGGCCTCTTTTTCAAAAAAGTCAAAAACCCAGCTGGCTCTAGTATTGTTTCCGGTTCTGATACTGGCGGTGCCTTTAATCGTGGCCGCCTCATCCAATTTGGTCTGATTTTTGGCGGCATCGCTCTCGTTGGTCTTGTCATTTTCGCCGTCGTCACGCTTATCAACCAACCAAAAAAATCAGACAACAGTAGTTCTAGTGAAGTAGCGGTAACTGGTGACCCAGAAGAACTGTTTGGCGAATATATGAGCTTTTTAGCATTCGGACCAGATAGCAGTAGCACTCAAGATGACGAAGAGCGCGAGATGTTGGTATATGATGTTGATCTTTATGCGGTAACCGAAGTCGATAAGCCAACTTCCGAATCTAGAACCGAATATATAGAAGAGTTAAACTCAAAGTGGAGTTCATTCGCTGACAGCTATAGTGGAGACTCCGTCAGTGCAAGTAGATTAGCCGATGTGTCGCTATACTTCTATGAATTCGCAAAAATCGGCATGCTAACAGAAAATGATTTATACGATATTTATATTTCGGCAGACAAAAACTTAGAATCCGCCAAAGAGCAAGCTCTAGAAAAAATTTCCTCCACATCAACGCATCCTAGCATAGAGTATTTTGTTAGAATACGCCAAGATTACGCACTCGCTACGCTCGACATGCTATCAGAAGCAAACAAAGCTAATTGCCTCTCCGAAGAATCGCTATTTGATAAATGCGAGCTTAATAATTCAGATGCTCTTACAAAATATGCCGAAGCAGTTACAACTCTGACCAACGAAACCTCCACAAAGAAAAAGGATATCCTGCTAAGCAATGCGCTTATTCCTCTTGCAGATCTGGAAGAAGAGTTTTACGGAGATTCTGCCGAAGATAATGTAAGTGTTATAAACGGGAGCGAGCTATGAAAAAAATACTTAGCAGGACATTGGCAGGCATAATTTTTATCGGTGCGCTAATCGGAATCATGTTCAATGTTACGGCGCATGCAGCATCAGATCAGTCAGAAGCTATTAAGCAAAAATGGATAATGACTCTCTATAACCAATGTTTTTCCGATGGTTTACAAAATAAGAATATTTCCGTAACGGGCAAAGATGCAAATAGTGGAGCTGTCGCAGATAGTGTTTTCGATGCCGGCGTAGGTGAAGACAAAATGTATTTGCCGTCAGCCGGGTTCTTTAGCGGTAAAGACGGCGAAACCATTTCTTGTCAAGAGGTCTATAAGCTAGCTTTAGGCTATATGGGTGTAGCATGGGAAGATGTTATCTGGGGAACTACAGATCTTAAAACTATAGCAAGCATGCTTGGTCGTTCTGGTTATACACTACAAGGTGACGGCGGAAAAATCAGTCTCAACGCAACCGTCACGCCACTTGATGCCTCTAGCGTCGGTCAGAGCGGCAGCGTCCTCAGTGCAATTGTTGCGGGAACCACTCAGTATTATGTCCCTAGTAGTAAAATTGCTCCATATTCTGCCACTCTAACTTTAAATGGAGATGGCTCCAAATGGAAAATTGGTAGTAGGAAAGATTTTGCAAGCGGATTTGCTACCGTTAAAAATAATGTTTTAACGATAGATGCTCGTCAAGGCAAAGGCGGAACAATTGAGGAAGTAGATTATACTGTCCAGCTATCAAATGATACCTACGCATCATATGAGGCGCTCAGTGGCTTAATTGGGCAAAATATATTTATTACCCCAAACCATTGTTCGCATGTTAGCGCAAAAAACGCAGCCTACTGTTGGGTCGTCTTTAATAGTGCTAGTGTGCTAGACGGTGGCGAATTCGTCTATGATAGCTCCAAGCGTGAAAAAGGCGAATATATGCTTACCGACGATGAGCGCTACGACCTTTACCATTACTATTTCAATGTCGTAGTTCCAAACGAAAAAGAAAGTGCATCTTGTTCTAGTGAAAAAGATGACTCTATGCAAGAAGTGCACCTGAAGAGCAATGGCAAGTGGGTCAAATATTACTTTAAGAAAAGTGATTTACCACTAGAACGGACATTTAAAGATATTTATGGTGGCTCTATAAGAGACGTCACGTTGGACGACATTATC
The DNA here is from genome assembly GCA_045651545.1 of Candidatus Nanosyncoccus sp. Lineage (GTDB taxonomy): Bacteria > Patescibacteriota > Saccharimonadia > Saccharimonadales > Saccharimonadaceae > Nanosyncoccus. The sequence continues at coordinate 11,426 of JAZRSM010000015.1, read as the reverse complement.
CAATGGTTTAACCAGTTCTCCGCCGAAGAAAAATGTGACGAAGATACGGACCCAGATAATCCTATCGACCCTGTCAATCCTATCGACGGTAACGTTGACATTAACGAAACCAACTGCTGGAATTCTGCCGGCGCTCTTGGTTGGATTCTCTGCCCAGTTATCGACTTTGCACACCATACGATCGTAGCTGTCTATGATAGCATTGTTCAAAACTTCCTCGAGTTTAGAGCCGAATTTTTGGATATAAAAAGTGAAGGCGCATCAGTCTATACCGCATGGCAAACCTTCCAGTCTATAGCCAATGTCGGTTTTGTCATAGTCTTGCTTATAGTAATCTTCTCTCAACTAACTGGTATTGGTATCGACAATCTTGGCATTAAACGCATTCTTCCAAAGTTAATCATAGCGGCAATCTTAATCAATTTGTCGTATCTCATCTGTATGCTACTTGTTGATATTTCCAATGTCTTAGGAGTAGGACTGAATAACTTGTTTGCTAATATAACAGTCGCAGTTGATGGCAAAACAGCATCAGGGAACACTGGCCCTGCCGTGCTATCATCTGTCATAACTCTAGCAGTTGGAAGCGCAGTTGCGTATCTCGCTCCGGCCGCAGCGACCCTACTCGGCATAACCGGCTCAGTTATTGTCTTGCCATTAGTGCTTGGGCTAATCGCAACACTTATTGGCGTACTCTTCTTCTTTATTCTTCTCGGCTTACGTCAAGCTCTCATTATTATGCTTATTGTAGTTTCCCCAATCGCGGTTGCATGTTATATGCTACCGAACACAAAGTCCGTATTTAACAAATGGCTAAAGTTATTTGAATCGCTTCTTCTACTCTTCCCAATTTGCGGCGTCGTTATGGGTGGTTCCGCTTTTGCAAGTAAAGTTCTACTATCTATGGACTTTGGCTTCCTTGGTAAGCTCATTGCTATGCTCGTTGGCGTTGTTCCGTTCTTCTTTATTCCTACCCTACTTAAAAGCTCCATGGCTGCTGCTGGAAATATTGGTGGCAAAATCTCTGGTCTTGGTCAATCGCTCAGTCGTGGTGCGCGTGGTCGCGTTGCCAGTTCGCAGTGGGCTAAGGACTATCAGACGCGTTCAGCGGCAGGCTTTAAAGCAAACGGTAAGCAAACCACCTTTGGCAAATGGCGCAGTGATATTGCTAGTAACAAATCTAGGTTCTCGAAAGTGCCAGGGCTTAAAGATATGGCTGCTCGTTCCCAGGCTCGTGGTCTCGTCAACTATGAAAAAATGCGTGATGAACTAGATTTTGCTTCTCGTCCAGACCTTATTACGTCTGAGGCCGTCGCTAGAAGGTTTAGTAGACAGCAAGCTGCCGAAGATGCTAGACTTGTCAGTTCGGGTGACGTGAATAGAACTGGTGATATTAAGGATAGCGAACTCACTTCTGCAGACGACTTCGAAGAGGGCACACTTACTTACGACTATATGCAGGCTGTTCGTTCTGGCAATGAGGCTGCTCAGTATGCCATCATTGAACGTATGCTCGCTAACGGCCACCATGGTGCTCAGTCCTACAGGAACATCCTCAAGGTGTTAGAGCAAGAAGGTAATGCCAAGGCTCTGGAAACGGCTGCACGCGCAGGTAAAAACAGCCGTCATGTTGGTGATCTTAAAGGTGGTGCACGCTCTGTATTTGATTATATTAATGGCGTTACGAATGGCGACGTCCTGGAAAAGGATGAAAACGGTAACCTCACTGGCAAAATCAATGCAGGCTATACGCTCGACGATTACGTCGGTAAGACCAAATTTGCCAATATGTCTGAGGCGCAGCTCTTCAATACGGACAACGAGGAACTCTCTCGTTGGCTCACCTACGCTAAACAAAAACGCTCAGCTATTGATAAAGCTATGTCCGATAAGCAGCAAGCTGTCGGTGGTCGCGAGCTTACTGCTGAAGAGAAAAACGAGGCTTACGCATCGCAATTCTCTTCAGCGAAAGAGCAAGAACAATACGAAGCTCTTGTCTCTCAGGCTCAAAAGGCTTACAACAACGTTCGCTTGCGTGGTCAAGCTAAGGAAAGTCGCCAGCAACTTGTTGCTGATATCGCTGGCATTCCAGAAAGCCAAAGGGCAAGTCAGAGTATTGACGTTCGTGGCGGTAATGCTGGGAATGATGGTGGCGGAGCTAGTAGCAATACTCAGCAAGGCAGTAATACTCAAGGTTCCAAGAGCGGTTCTTCTGCGAGTGGCAACACTACAGGCTCTAGTAGTAACGGTTCCACAATTGATATAGACCACTCTAATGGTGGCGCTCCGCAAGTCACTAATGAGCAACTGCAACAAATGGCTCAGCAATATAGTAATCAAGCTGGTCCAACTGGGCGCGGAAACGTCTCCGATGAGGACCTACAGAGGAATATTGCTCGCCTCCAGCGCAAACAGAACCCTACGCTTCAAGAATCAGAGATGCTTAATGCTCTCTATAATGAACAAGGTGTTCGTGCTAATATCCGTGAAGCTAATAGAAACGGCCAGAACAATAACCAAGTCTAAAATATGTTATAATATATCTTATAACATATTTTGTGCCCGTAGCTCAGCTGGATAGAGCGTCAGGTTCCGGTCCTGAAGGTCAGGGGTTCAAATCCTCCCGGGCATACCATAGGAGATACTAACTTATGATTATCAAAGAAAACATCCCACTATCAACCTTAACTACTATGCGACTTGGCGGCAATGCTCGGTATGTCTTAGAAGTTGAGGAGCTAAAAGATATTCCAGAAGCTTTTAATTTTGTAAAAGACCACAAACTACCGTTCTTTATTCTTGGTGGTGGCGCCAATACTATCGCAACCGACGAAGGTTTTTCGGGCGCCATTATCATTAATAAAATTAAAGGCATCGAAGTTATTTCCGAGACTTCCGACGAGGCTGTCGTTCGCGCTTTTGGCGGTGAGGTTTGGGATGATTTCGTTGAGTGGACTTGTGAGCGTGGCTATTCTGGTGTAGAAGCACTTAGCAAAATTCCAGGCTCTGTCGGCGCTGCGCCAGTCCAAAACATCGGTGCTTATGGTCAGGAAGTTTCTCAAACTATCGAGAGTGTCGAAGCTTACGATATCAAGATCGGCGAGCTCGTCGTCATTGGTCGTGAAGATATGAAAATGTCTTATCGCAGTACGATTTTTAACACTGGAAAAGATGCTGGGCGTTACTTCATTGTTGCTGTTACTTTTGTCCTGGAAAACGAAGAATATATGGAGCAGCCTTTCTATAGCTCCCTCCAAAATTATCTCGACGAACATCAAATCACCGATTATTCGCCTAAAAATATTCGCGCCGCTGTCTCCGCTATTCGTGCAGAAAAATTACCAGACCCAGCCACTACTCCAAGTGCTGGTAGCTTCTTTAAAAACATTTATCTATCAGACGAAGAAGCTATCGAGGCCAAGGAAAAGGGAATCAAAGTCTGGGAAAAGCCTGACGGCAGAAAAATGATTAATTCCGGCCTCTTAATTGAGCTAGCTGGCTTGAAAGGCAAGATTCTACATGGTATCCGCGTATCCGACAAAGCAGCGCTTGTGCTTATTAATGAAAGCGCTTCTACTTATTCCGATCTCGCTAATGCTAAAAAAGAAATCGTTAATGCTATTAAGGAAAAATTTGGATTCACACTAGAACAAGAGCCAGTCATAATTCCAGTAGAAGGTAATTCCGTTTCTACTAAAACCAAAAACGCTCTTGCTAATTCCTCGGAGGAATCAAAATGAAAACTCTAAACGGCGCTGAACTAGCTGGCTTTGTCAAAGAACGCCAAGCCCACCTTGTGCGCAGTCTCCGTGGCAAAAAGATTTTCCCAAAACTTTTAATTATTCGCGACAGTGATAATCCCGTCATTGTTAAGTATGTTAATCTCAAAAAACAATACGGCGAAGATATCGGTATAGAAGTCGTCGATCAGAAAGTCTCTAGTATCGACGAAGCAAAAAAAGTCGTTCTAGCAGCTAATGCTGACCAGTCTATTTCTGGTATGATTGTCCAGCTTCCACTACTTGACAAAGGGCGTACTGACGAGGTAGTGAACCTAATCGCCCCATCAAAAGATGTTGACGGCTTATCGCAAATCACAAAAGATGGTGAGCGTGTTTTTGAGAGTGCTACCGCCACTGCGATTAATTGGCTCCTTGCTGGACACGATATTGATTTGGCCGATAAAAAGATTGCTTTGGTTGGCCGCGGTCGCTTAGTAGGTGCACCGCTTGAACGCATGTGGAGAAAATCTGGTCACGATGTTACGGTCTTTCGTCACGATAGCAATCTTGCCGAACTTATAAATTTCGACGTTATCGTTTCCGCTACGGGTGTTCCGCATTTAATTAAAAATAATATGATAAAGCCGGGTGCCGTCGTAGTTGATGCTGGCACGGCTAGCGAAGGTGGCGTGCTTGTAGGCGATGTTGATGATGAAGTTCATGCTCGCACCGACCTTGCCGCTATCACTCCGCGCCTTGGCGGCGTTGGCCCACTTACAGTGAGCGTCTTATTCGAAGATGTTACTGCTGCCGCACAAAAAGCGCAACCGTCTTCGCAAAAAGCATAAGCGCTATCAATATTAGCATAACCAATACCATAAATACTATAAGTGCTATAATTATTAGCATGAACGTATTAGAATATGCAAAAGGCGTAGAACGTCTCGTCGATCCTATGGAGGTTGGCAAAGTCCATTATCTCCAAACCAAACTAAAACATCTACCAGTTTGTCTGCAAAGAAAAATCGTGACAAGTGCTGCGAAAAAAGCCGATAAAATGCCGTTTGTAGTGGAGCCATACTGTACGTTTTTATTTTATGAAATCAACGAGCCAGAAAAAATCCAGAAATATTTGCCGGACGATTTTACCCCAGCAAAGTCTGCTATTTTTGAAGGTGACGTAGAAAAATATTACGGCATCGTCTCCATGTTTAGAATTCATACCAGCGTCTTTTGGGGTTCCAGAACAGAGTTTTATCTAGTTGCCAAAAATACCAAGACTGACCTGCTTTCTTGGATCATGATGGATTATCTTAGTGATTCTATCTCGTACGACGAGAAACATGGCCTTAGATCTCCCGACTCAAAAAATGTTGTTATGACTACTACTTGCGAGGGTGATTTTGTTTGCGATATGAAAAGTACCGACAACAGAAAATCTATCAGGTGTGAAGCGAGCTTACTAAATACAAAGATGCGCCCACTCGACCAGAAGCTTTGGATTGAGGGGAACACCTCCATCGCCTACGGTAGGCTAGCTGGAGAACCTGACGGAGATCTATTCTCGCTCACTTTCTTTCCGGAAGAAATGAAGCAGGCACTAGAAATTCCACTAAAGGATGTTCACGTTGCAGAAATTACAGGTGATATTAGCAAAATCAAAGGGACACTAGTGCGTGCCGCCACTTTCCCGTTTGCACAACATATGCTTTCTGATGCTCCAGGCGCTAGTACTCACTATGGCTCCGAAGCCCTACTTCGCGAAGCTGTCGAAAAAGTCAATTTCAACAAATTAAACACGCTTAATTCGCGTGCGTAAATTGGCCTTGTTAACTTCGCCAGTCCGTTTTGCTTCCTCGATTAGCTTTCTTACATTTTGGTTAGTCGGAGAAACCCCGCTCCTCTTCATCTCGCGGGCAACTTCTCTTCCGAGCCCGGACTCTTCTTCGGAAAACACACATCCGCAATACTTTTGCATATAAAGCCCAGCTGCTCGCGCCTCGTCTTGTCCCTCTTTCCATCCTTCACGAAAATCCCGATATAAGAATTTAATACTAAATTCCTTCGCAAGGTGTTCCATTAAATCGCGAATGATGTCATGTTGTTGATAAATACTATAAAGCAGTGTCGTAGAAACCGTATCATAGTCGTTTACCTTGGCATATTCAAAAACTTTGCGAAGTCTTTTTGGGTAACAATAATTCTGGCAGCGCATCAGTAGCACTTCCTCCAAGTCACGCGGTTTAGCAATAGCGTTTTCATTTTTAGCATTATCTTTTTCAGAATTACCATTAGCACTTTCAAAAATACCACAAACGAAATCATCCAAACCATAAGCATCTTCTAGAATTAGCTCTACTTTTTTCTCGGCAGCGTATCTTACTAGACAATCTCGCCGCGCTCTATACTCAGAATATGGATGGATATTTGGGTTGTACCAAAAAAGTGTTGGCTCAATTCCTTCCTCGCGTAATGACTTTATGCAGTACACACTGCATGGTGCACAACAGGTATGAAGTAGTAATTTCATGCAAGTATTATAACATAATATGTTATAATTGCCTCATGGGCTATTGTGACGAAGATTATCTAAACGAAGAAGAAATTTTTGGCGAAGATGATGAAGATGATGAAGTTTTTGACGACCTCGATGATGAAGACGAATTTGAGGACGATGAAGAGCTAGACGACGATGACGACATCATTTCGGAAGATCGCTTGCTTGAATTGGAAAGCCTCGGCAGTATGGACGGTCAGCAAGATGGTATTTCTGGCTCGTGGTATACTGGCTACGGCATGTCAGTCGAAGACCTAGACGACTTATCCGAGGAAGAAAAAGACGCTTACGAATCTGGCTACATGACTGGCTTTGGTGCTAGCGGCGGCTGGGGCTAATCCCACTAAACTATATCTTTAATGCTAGCATAGTACTCTTCTGGAAACGGTGCAGTCCTTGGGTCTTTTCCGGCTTTCCATACCGCAAATTTTTCTGGAAGACACCTGCCGCATGGCCTAAATCCAGCCGCTATTGCATCGTCTTCATTCCTAAAAAATACCCGATGCAATTCATAAGAAGCGTGAGTCGGAGCTTCTAGTGCGCGCAAAGCGGCTGGACAATCTAGACGCCCATAAACGCTACGGTTCTTCGAATCGTAATAGTCACCGTGATAGTGATTATCGTATCCTCCGAGCAGCCCCTTCTCATAACTATCATAAACCTTGCCATCTGGCCCAGTAAGATGATAAACTTTTGGATTCATATCTTCCATAATTTACGACTCTACAATATCTTACTTTTTCTTATTTTTATCACTCACGCTTACGCCCCCAAACCCACCAGCGGCATCTAGATAAATCGTATATTTGCCCTTGTCAGTATCACCTTTTCTTTCATCAGATATCCCGCCAAAGATAAATCCAGATTTAATTTTTACTTGTACATTTTCTGGGACTTTAATATCGATTCCGCCGAACAAGCAAAACGCTCTAATCACAGTATCTTTTGTAAATTTCGCTTTTCTTAAATCTAAATCTACTCCGCCAAATACCGCCATTAAATTTGCGCCAGAAAATACTTCGTCGTTATAAACTCTGTCCGTTCCAGAAAACACGGCCATCTGTGAATCCATCACCTTGTCGTCTTTTAAGTCTTCAATCTTCTTTTCTACCTCTTTGTCATTTTTACCGCGAAAAATACTTTTTATAACAATAGATATGCCAATCGCTATTAACACTGTCGCAAGTATCGCTTTCCATGCTACTTCAAATGAGAAAACATCTTGCGCTGCGAGCAACAATAAAACTCCAGCTGCAATAAAAACTAGACTAGAAATTTTTTCTTTCTCCGTGAATAGACTCACTACGCTTGGCACAATGATAAACAGCGTCCACCATCCGTCGAAGAATACATTAATATTAAATAACCCCAGCGCATTGCCGCCAAAAATTACACCTAGCGCTACGATCGCTAGCCCCCAAACTATCTGTCCAAATTTTTTCATTAGTTCTCCTTAGTTTACCTTGGTCGTTTATTTTGCTTAATTATAGCAAAAATCGGATAAAACCCCAAAGTTTGATATTGCTTATGCTATAATTAAAACATGGACAACCCAGTTCTTATTTTCGTGTTAGGCCAGGCCTTTGGCGTCTTGGCGCTTATCTGTACCGTAGTTAGTATGCAGCTCAAGAAGAAGCGTCCACTTATGCTTTTTCAGACTGCCTCAGAAGCCTTCATCGTCGCTCAATATCTCGTCAAGGGTGCCATCACTGGCTCCTTTATGGCTATCGTGAGTTTTGTCCGTGACATTATCTTTACAAAATACGACAAAAAGCGCGCCCCACTTTGGATTCTGATTGTGCTTTATATTATAATGACTGTGCTTACTATCGTGAGCTGGGCTGGGCCGCTTTCGGCGTTGCCATATGTCGGCTCGCTCATTTACGCCTTCACGCTTTGGTATGGTAAGACCAAATGGATTCGTCTCGGTAACGCCGTCGGCAATTCACCATATTTAATTTATACACTTGTAACGGGGAATTATGCGCTCTTTGTTATGACTTTGCTTGAAGTTATCTCCGCCATCGCAGGATTTATTCGTATCGACATTATCGACGCAAAAAAGAATCGTTCAGGTTCAAAATCAAGCCGCAAGAAAACAGTGCGCTCAAAAAGCACTGCAAACTCCAAACGTCCAGGCTCCAAGCGCAAAAAATAACTATTCTTCTTCCATCGCCTGACAAATTTTACAAAGATGAATCGAAACATCTTCTGGGTCAAGTTCTGCTCCGCAGACGTCACATTTTTCAATATCTTCCATTTTTTAACCTTTCCTATAAAACCGTTCTTTATCTTAATTATAAACGCAGAATGCTATAATAAATAAAAATAATAAGAAAAATCTAAACAGAGGAGCGCCTAAAATGCAACACGAAATTAAATGTCCAAATTGTGGCAAAGTTTTTACCATTGACGAAGCTAGCTATGCCGAAATCCAAAATCAAGTTAGAAATAAAGAATTTAATACGGAGCTAGAAAATCGCCTACACGAACAAGAAAAAGCAACCGCGCAGGCGATTGAGAATGCTAAATTAAGCACGAAATCCGACTACGAGCAGGCCCTAAGCAAAAAAGACCAGGAAATTACGGAGCTAAAAGCGCAGCTATCAAATTCTGAATCCGACAAAAAGATGGCCGTAATGGAAGCGGTAGCAGGTATCAAGTCTGAACGCGACAAATTGCAAAATGAGCTCGACAATGCTTCCGAACTAAGCTCATCGCGCGAGCTAATGCTGAAGCAAAATTACGAACAGCAAATCCGGGATCGTGAAGAAACTATTGAACGTCTCAAAGATTTAAAGGCAAAACTATCTACTAAAATGGTTGGCGAAACTTTGGAGCAGCATTGCCAAAACGAATTTAACGCCATCCGTGCCAACGCCTTTCCGCGTGCAGAATTCGGCAAAGACAATACTGTATCTGAAAGTGGCTCCAAGGGCGATTATATTTTCCGCGATTACGACGAAAATGGCACCGAAATTGTCTCTATCATGTTTGAGATGAAAAACGAAAACGACACTACTGCCTCTAAGCACAAGAACGAACATTTCTTCAAAGAGCTTGACAAAGACCGAAACGAGAAAAAATGCGAATACGCCGTATTAGTCTCGCTCCTAGAATCCGACAACGAACTTTATAATCGCGGCATCGTAGATGTGTCATATGAATATCCTAAAATGTTTGTCATCCGCCCGCAATTTTTCATCACGCTAATTGGGATTATCACCAACACTGCTCGCAACGCGTTGGATTATAAGCGTGAACTCGCCTTGGTCAAAAATCAGAATATTGACGTCACGAATTTTGAATCCAAGCTTAATGATTTCAAAGAGAGTTTCAACCTAAATTCCGAGCGTGCCACCAAGAATTTCAACAAGGCGATTGAAGACATTGATAAAAGCATCAAGTTCCTAGAAGACACCAAAGATGCGTTATTAAAAACCGTCAAAAACTTTGATGTTGCAAACAACAAATTAGAAGATTTAACTGTCAAAAGACTCACGCGCGGCAATCCAACCATGACCGCCAAATTTAAAGAGCTAGGCAGTCTAGACGAAGAATAATCCAAAATGTATTCAGACTTTCGTGCCAAACTCATTGCTCTTGCCGACGAAAAATATCGTGATTTTTCTATCAAAAGTATTCCGTGCGAACGCCCATTCCTTGGTGTTCGCATCCCAGAAATTAGAAAGCTAACAAAAGAAATTCCACCGGAAGATTTTACTGATTTTCTAGCCGAGCCACCAGTTGCTGTTGAAGAAGTTCTTGCTCGCGGATTTTTAATCGCACGTCTAGACTACGAAGAGATGCTTAAATATTTCGATTCGCAAGTCGAACTTCTTGATAATTGGTGCACGGTCGATGCTTTTGTCGCCGCACTTAGAAAGCCCGTCAAAAATCACGAAGCCGATTTTCTGAAGCAAAAAGTCAAGCCACTTTTAGAATCTGAAAATGAGTTCGCTCTGCGCACTGGCCTAGTCTGTCTGCTCGATTTTTATATTAAGCCAGAATATTTAGAATTGATTTTTGCCTATGCCGACAAAATCAATGACCAAATTTTGATAGTAAAATCTAGTAGCTCCAATAAGCCTAGCAGCCCTAAGCCCGGCGAGCCTAACTATTATGTTAAGATGGCACTTGCTTGGCTCCTTGCCGAATGTTTCATTAAATATCCCGACGAGACGCATGGTTATCTAGGAACGACAAAGCTCGATAAATGGACCTATAACAAGGCCATTTCCAAAATCTGCGATTCTTACCGCGTCGACAAATCGGTCAAGCAAGAATTGCGCAAGAAAGTGCTAAAATAATAACATAGTAAGAATGAAGATATTTTAAATAAAACACGATGATTAAACCGAAAGGAACAGATGTATAAAAAAGAATTTATGGAGATTGCAATAAACGAGGCAAGAGAAGGAATTCTTAGCCGTGATGGTGGACCCTTCGGGGCGGTGGTAGTAAAAAATGACGAGGTGATTGCATCGGGACATAATCGGGTGCTTTCCTCTAATGATTCGACTTGTCACGGCGAAATTGACGCCATACGAAAAGCGGAAAGTAAGCTTGGAACTTACAATCTTTCAGGCTGCGAGATTTATACTACGAGTGAACCTTGCCCAATGTGTCTTGCGGCAATTTTGTGGGCAAATATCAAGAAGGTGTATTACGGATGTAGGCTGAGTGATAATGAGGAGATTGGATTTCGGGATGTGAAGTTTGATGAGATAATGGGTGGAAGACCAGGTCTACCAGATGGGTTTATGGAAGAAAAAGACCGAGAGATGTGCCTTGATGTATTCAAAGAGTATGAAAAAATGGAAGCGAAGAGATACTAGGTGTTATGAAAACGTATTTAATCTCTGATTTTTGCTTTCTTTATTAGAGTCCTCATTGCTACGAAGGCTCCAATAACCATGACAATAGGCATAAAATCGTTTGTTATTTCTGCACTGCCACCTTCACCAGTAAATACACCGGTGTTGGGGACTATGATATTTTCGTCGTCGTCATCGATTTTTGGCTCTACGATTTTAAAACTGGCCTTGGCGCTTCCTGAGTCTGGTTCTGTGAAATATGCTTCAAAGGAATGTTCGCCTAGCGCGAGAGTGTTTAAGAAACTCGCTGGGAGGGTAATAGTCTGGTTG
>JAZRSM010000014.1:0-1308 GCA_045651545.1 Candidatus Nanosyncoccus sp. | reverse complement strand
TTTTTCGTAGTCGGTGCTAGCTTCTTTGGCGAGACGAAGCGCTTCGTCGATACCAGCTTGTTTTAGACCGCCGTTATAGACTAGGCGAGCACGGAAAACTTTTGAATTAAAGATTAATTCTTGGTTCTGATTGAGTTCCTTCATATCGTTCATGAGGTCGTTGAGATAGTAAATAGCATTTTTGTAATCGAGCACATTGTCATGATAAAGACGTTCATAAGTGCGTTTCTCGATTTCTTGCATAGAGACGGGCATTTCTTCGTCAGTGCGAGAACCACGGTGACGACTGGTGAGGTTAGCGATGAGGGTGATACCTAGAACAAGAATAAGCACAGCAAAAACTGTGCCGAGAATGGTGAAGAGAGTCTTCTTAGAGAAACGAGCGCGTTTTTGCTCAACTTTCTCTTTATCCTTTTTTCCACCCTTGACGTTGGAAAAATACTCTGGCGTAGCTTGGCTGCCAATGTCTCCCGAACTAAAAACAGGAGTCTTGACGCTTTGACCTTCGTTGTCCATACTAATATATTAGCATAAACGAAATGGATTTGACAAGGTCTTAGAGTTTTTTGGTGTAGTCGAGGAGGTAGCGACCGAGCTTATCATCGTAATGATAAACGATTTCCCATTTGTCGAGATCTTTTTCGGAAACATCAAAGGAACCATATACACCGAGTGGTTCAGCGTCCCAATTCAGGCCGGAATAAATCATATGGTCCTCGGCGGTACCACTGAACAAGCCTACAATAACTTTAATTGCGTGTTTGGATTTGTATGCTTGCTTAATAACAGGGCAAATCAGTTCATCTGGCATGGAAGTAGCACACTTAGAGAAGGATTCGAGCTTATAGGTATTGCCATCTCTGGTGTAATTACCGCTCGTGGCATAATAGGCGGTTTTTTCTGTCAGGTTAGTGCCATCATTAAAGAGCAGACGATAGACTTCATTAAGTTCGTCGTAGCCGATTTTGTCATAATGCTTCCTCGCGGCATAATCAATAGCAACCTGTTCTTTAGTGTCGTAATCCATATTCTTTGAGGAAACAGTGCCGTCGGCGAAAAGCTTAACGCCGTATTCTATGCACGCATCGGTGTCGCGAAAATATTTCTTATGAAGATCTACGACAGCCTTATCTTCAATAGAGATTTCTTCCATTTTATTGTCTTCAATGATGTCAACGATGACGCCAATGGCAAAAACAATGATGATTACGATAGGAGGAATGGCAAGCAGGAGGCTGGTGGGGAATTTTTTCTTTTTGCTCATGGTTAGATTATATCACGTTTATGGCTATTATGTTTTACGAGCCA
>JAZRSM010000013.1:0-13740 GCA_045651545.1 Candidatus Nanosyncoccus sp. | reverse complement strand
TCAACAACAAGCAGGCGCGAGCTGGCGCGATTTTTTAATGGGGTCTGAGCGATTAACTCTTCTGGCAAAAAATAATCAAAATCAGAGGTTTTCATTAACATAATTATAACATGAAACTAGCTATTTTCCAATTTTGTTTTGACATAAAAAATGGAGCCACCTGTCAGGCTCGAACTGACGACCTACGGTTTACAAAACCGTTGCTCTACCAACTGAGCTAAGGTGGCAACATTATTATTCTCACGGAAACAAAAAAATCAGACAATTGTCTGATTGGTGCTGAAGGTAGGACTCGAACCTACGATGGGAGAACCCGGCAGATTTGCAGTCTGGTGTCATAGCCACTAGACGACTCCAGCGCTGTTAACGTGGAGCCACGATCGAGGTTTGAACTCGAGACCTCATCCTTACCATGGATGCGCTCTACCAGCTGAGCTATCGCGGCATGAGGTTATTATAACACACATTTGTTCTTATAACAATGTGAATTTTAGGATGGCGGCGATAGTGATTGTGGCAATAATAGCGATGAGGCGCGTCCATTTGTTTTTCAAGATGCCAAAGATTAAGGCCGGAATCATGGCGAAACAATAGATTGTGGAAAGCAAATGATTTGGGAAGGTCTGGGCGAAGCCGCCGATATAATTAATGCCAGTAATCGCTAGGAGCCCAGTCATGACGGACAGAATGATACTGCTATACCACTTGTCTTTTTTGATAAACCAGCCAATAAATGCGCCTGGGAAGGTGAGCAAAGTAATTATAAACCAATATCTATAATAGCCGAACAAGCTCCAGCCCATCCAGCTAAATGGGACTTGGATTAGGTATACTAGCGGCTGAGAAATCAGGAAGAAGACGAAGACTTTGAATCCGGCTTCGAGGGGCTTTTTACAGCTTAAAATAATCAAAATTACAGGAAGTATCCACCACTCCACAGTTACGGCGATATCGTGGAAGGAATTGCCGTCTGGAACATAGATTGCCATGAGTGCGGTCCAGATGCCGAGCAGGATGGCGAAAATGATAAGCTTTGGCCAAGTGAAGAAACCCTTTTTCATTTATTTTTCCTGTATGTTAAATGTGATTAGACCCATATCATCTTCTAGTCTAGCTAACAAATATATTTTAGCATTTGTAGCGAGTGGATTGTAGTTTACAAACACAGAAAGTTCTCCGTTGGTATCTTGACCATTATAAATGTTCCAGAAGCCATCTCCGACGGCGGAAGATAACTGAGCCTTAACTGCATTAAATTGGCTACCTTTTTTAATATAATTTCCGCAAACAGTAACAAGATATGGCGCGAGCTCGGTCTTCATCTCGCTGTAAGCTTCTTTGGCGGCTTCAGCGCCTTCGTGAACTTGATTACGCGTGGAGGATGCGTCGCTTCCTGGTTCCATAGCTTCGCTTAGTTTTGTTATCGAATCCACTAATTTGGTGGTCTGGGTCATAAGTTCGGTTAGCTGATCGAACATCTCGTTAGTGTCAACTGTATAGCACCCGGAACCGACGTTAGTGAAGAAGGTGGCGTAGCGTGTAAAGTCAAAGTCGCCTTCGTCTGTGATAACTTCTTTTAGCTTGGTCTTAGCGATTTTAATAGTGAAGTTCCCTTCCTCGGTGATGGAATAATTAGTTGCAACAATGACGATGGTGCCGTATTTTGTGGCGGTGTCGCTATTTATTTCGAATTTTCCGCTAGGAACGCCAGATTCGATGATTTCCCATTCTTGATTGCCGTTCATGCCGAGCAAGCTCATTACAACATTGTCGCTACCGATATATTCGTAGGTGGTGTTTTTAAGTTCCGTGGTGGAGAAGAAGGCGTATTTAGTTGAGGCTGGGTTAGTGCGATAATCTCTAGAACAGATGTCGGCGCAGGTAAAGTAAATACCTTGAGGTAGCTGTAAATTGACTAGTTTTCCGCCGTAATCGCCGGTAATGTTTCTCTCGGCAAGCTGAAGCATGACGCGTTTAAAATTATCTGCGCCAGCATGGTCATATAAATATTCTAGAGCATTGCCATGATGAACGGCATCCATAATGATGGTTTTACTATCTGGGACGATTTCATAATAGTTTTGGAGGAAGGCTATACTTGGATAACCATCAAAGTTATAATCTACCGAAGCCTTGCTAATAGTGTCGCTAGTTGAATAATGAATGTAGGCTTTGTTGTAGTGATTTTTATTAATAATGTTGTCTTCTGGCTCGTTTGGCAAGACGTTAATTGCCATCCAGTTTGGCGCGGTTTCGTCGACGAAATTATCTTGTGCGCCACTTTTACCATAGGTGTTATAGTCGTAAAGCGAAGCGTAGTGATGTCCGAGCTCGTGTGCGGCAACGATGGCTAGACTGCTGGAGTCGGCATTCTTTGGCAAGATATTAATAAATGGATAACTTGGCGTGGAGTTATAAAACGTGGAGTTCTCTTCACCGAAAAGACCGGCTACCTTCATTAAGATAGAAAGGCCGATGCTTTTGAATTTGCGTCCTGCATAGGAGGCAAGCACAGAGGTCTCTTCTTTATATGGATTAACTACATAGACTGGCATAGCAGTATTAATTGCGTCCTTAGAAATCCCTGCGCTTTCTAGGACGGTTTGGACTTTTTCGATGCTCTTTTTATTGTTGGCTAGCATTTCGTATTCGTAGTCAAAGTCAAGGTTATTTTTGAAACCGTCAACAATGCGCTCCATCATGTCGCCGAGTTCTGCTGCTTTGTTGTCTGAGATGGCGTCGTCGCCTTTGTCGGTATAGAATATGATAAAATGTCCGCCATTAGATAATTTGGCTTTGTTTAAAGTCGTGACGGTTGAACTATAGGCAGAAACATCTTTGAAGAACGGTGAGAAGTTTGTGCTATGTGAAATATTGTCGCTGGCGTCTGTGCCGAAGTCGACGTTAGTATATAATAGTTCGGCTAATTCGTCTTTAATACTGTCAAAATCAAGTTCGTCAAAATGCTCGTCAATATATGCTAGACGGTCATAGTTTTCGGACAAATTAACGGGCTTGAAATTGTTTTGTTCGGCAATAATGTTATTTGAAATGGCATTGGAAATTTGGGGAGCGATAAAAATTGAAGTAGCTAAAAATAGTCCGCTAAATACTGCTACGCGCCAAATTGCGCCGCCGAGTGTCCGCAAGATAATACCGCTAACTTTTGAATGTCGATCATAGATTTCTTCAACGTAACGGATGATTCCCCACAAGATATTAGTCATAAGCACAATGACGCTTATACTAAAAATAATTTGTCCGTTAGCGATACGTGCTCCGGAAGTGCCGTTATTTAGGGCGGAGGACATTTCGCCAGACTTTGTAACGCAGGCGCCAATAACTGTACCAACAAAAGATACTAGATAAATGAAACCTCTTAAAAATGAAATCCAAGTTCTTTGCTTTTTCATATAACCCTTTGCTTAATTATAGCATAAAAGGAATTAAAATAAATTTGATAAAATGACATAGATTGACTTTTGAAATTGCTGACGATATAGCGAGCTAGTGACGGGCAATTTTAGCGGTGGTGTCTTTTGAAATAAACCACATAGCGACGGAACCAAAGAAATTACCAATGATACAAAGAAGTAAAGACCAGTCGAAAGTAATAGCTACGCCCATAGTAATGACATTGGCGATACAGTGTTGAAATCCGCAGAAAATAAATAGTGGCACGCCAAAAATGATGCCGAGAGGTGTGCCTTTCTTATACATAAACACAGCAATATACATGATAACGCCGCAGAAAATAGACTTGATTAGCATTGGTAAATCAAAGGTCCAACTGTTTACTTTGGCGATGGCGGCAGACTTTACGCCTTCGTCAATGAAGCTAAAACAGACGCCGACTAAATATCCGACGGCTAAATTAACAAGTAAAATAATTAAAAGATGTGATAGCTTGATTTTGTCTTGAATAACAAAACCACATTTGCCAGTGAAGAGGTTTTGACCCATATAGCAGACGCCAAGTAAGCCAAAAGCAAAGATAATTGGGCCGATAGGATTGCCAAGTTTGAGCAAGGCAAAATCTCCGAGAGCAATGAGGACTGCGGCACCAGCAGATTTTCTAATTAGTTCGAACATTTTTATAACCTCTTCCTGGATGGGCGTGTACGAGACATTGGTCGTTTAACGGTAGGAGTTGCGGGGCGACGCATGACGGTGCGATTGCCGAGCGGACGTTTTTTAGGCTTAGACTTTGCGATTTGAGCTTCGATACGAGCGTTAGTGGTAGCGATTCCCTCTTCGTCTCCGGCGGCTTTGTGGATAGTAAGAATTTGGCGTAAGGTATTAAGGCTTGGATCTAGGGCGTAGGCTTGTTCTAGAGCCTCCAAAGCGTTTTTACGATTGCCAAGCTTTTCCTCGGCTTTGGCAAGAGCAACATAGCGAGTCGGGACATCACCTTCTAGCTCAATAGCCTGCTTAAAGGCCATAGAGGCCTTTTCGTATTCACCGGTTTCTAGATAAATCAGGCCAGCATTATGGAGCGAGGAGGCGTTCTCGTCTAGGGATTGAGCGATTTCAAAACATTCGATAGCCTCGGCGAATTTTTGACTTTTAGCATAGAGAATACCAAGGCGGTTATAGGCAGCGGCATTTTTTTCGTCGACTTTCAAGATAGCAAGGAGGGCTTTTTCGGCACGGAGAGTTTTTCTGTCGCGCATAGCATCAAGAGCGATTTGCCAGAGTTTTTTCACCTGTATAGCAGTTTTATCATTGATTTTTTTCTCTTTTTTAGGTTTTTTAACAATAGGAAAAAAGAAAACCAAATAAACGGCAAGAAGAAGAATTGCAATAATCCCTAGCATGATATTATTCTAGCATAAATCGGCAATGAGATGAAGTTTTATGTGTCCATTTTGCTTAAGATTATCATAAGCTATGAGTAGTTTTTCGAGTTTTTTTAGAAACATGGGGTTGCTATTTATAAAATATGATTTGTAAAGCATCTCAATAGCGGTCTCTAGGACTTCTAAAACGAAGCTGCGAGTGTTTTTCTTACATTCTTTGTCATTTAATAAATCATTTACGATAGTGGCGAGATTGCTATTTTTGGCAGAAATTATACATTTGGCGTATTTTTTAATGCTTTCTACAGCTTCTACTGGCTGTTCCAGGGGCTTTTCTATACGCTGGATGTATAAATCGCCGCGTGAAAGGATGGTTGGAAGGAGTGAAGAGGGTGAGTTGGCAAAGAGTACAAAGTGGTAATTTTCGGACGGCTCTTCTAATAATTTTAAAAAGGTGTTTTCGGCTTTTTCATTTAAGGTTTCGGCGTGATAGACATAGATAAAAAAGGGTTTAGTTTGCCTAACACGACATTTTTCGATAATTTCGCGAATTTTTTCGATACCGATTTGGTTGTTATCTTCTGGAAAAATAACGAGATGATTTTTGTCACTCGTATCGAGTGGAAGTTTAGAATTTTTAGGTAACACAAAAATAGAAAAGCCAGTGTTCTTGGCTAGTTTTTCAATGTCGCTAAGGCTATCAAAAAACATTAAACTAACTCACTAAATTCTTGTGGCAGCTCGGCAGAAAAAGTTTTTCTAATGTTTTCGTTTTCGCCTGGAATAGTAATTTCTAGTTCTTTTGCATGGAGCATTAAGCGAGGAGCTTTGGAACTCTCATTATAGACTTTATCGCCAACAATTGGGCAACCAATGTATTTTAAATGGACACGGAGCTGGTGCGTGCGACCAGAAACTGGCTTCAATTCGAGCATGGAATATTTGTCGTTTGATTTTATGACACGGTAATATGTCTCGGCAGATTTGCCCTTTGGGTCAACCATAAAGGTGGTAGGGTGTTTTAAGTTCCTAGCAATAGGTAAATTAATCATGGCTTCAGTTAATTTTGGATGACCATCGACAATAGCATAGTAAGTTTTGTGGGCTTTTCTATCTTGGAATTGTTTTCTGAGCATAGTTCTGGTGGCTTCGTTTTTGGCGAGAATTACTACGCCAGAAGTATCGCGATCTAGACGATGAACTAATAGGCCGTAATCTTCTAGAGTTGGTTCGGCGGTCCATTCGCCTTTGGCCATAGAAAGTAATCCTGAAGGCTTGTTAAGAACGATAACGTTGTCGTCTTCGTAAATCAAAAATTGTTTTATATCTTCCGGAAGTTCTCTTTCTGGAACAGATAAAAGAATTTTTGGATTATCATCTTTGATGATTTCATAGTTGGGCTTGGTAATGATTTTGCTATCAACTGTGACGTAGCCAGATTTAATAAAATTTTGGAGTGTAGAACGATTATATTCGGGATATTTTTCGGTTAAAATATGATCTAACCTAATGCGTTCTTTGGGCTGTGTTTTTTCAGGCAAAACCATGTCCCCGTTTTTGACGCGGGACATGGTAGGTTTACTAAATTTTTTGCCTGTAATAATCATTAGTTATTCTTAGTAAAGGTGAGTTTTTCGGTAGAGCTTTCGCCGTCTTTTTCCCGGGTGTAGATAATTGTTAAAGTATTATCTTTGGTTTCGTATTTGGCGTCGGTAGGACCGTCACTTTCTTCTTCGTCTTCGTCGTCAGAAGCTTTCTTTTCGAAATGAAAGGTGTCATTGTCGTAGGTGAACTTAACCTCATCGCCGAACATGTTGAATTTCCCTTCCTTGCCGTTTTCTACTTCGATTGAAGCGGAAACACCAAAGGCTTTCATGAGTGCGACGGTGCTAGATTGGTCTTCGCCGTCAACTTCCATAGCGGTAAGGTCGTATTTACCGACTAAGTTTTTGCCAAAAGGCTTGACCACTGCAAAGATAATAATAGCGACAATTACCAAAACGGCGGCAACGACGCAGCCAATAATGACGCCAGTTTTTAGTTTCTTTTTATCTTTTGTTACGGTTT
The DNA here is from genome assembly GCA_045651545.1 of Candidatus Nanosyncoccus sp. Lineage (GTDB taxonomy): Bacteria > Patescibacteriota > Saccharimonadia > Saccharimonadales > Saccharimonadaceae > Nanosyncoccus. The sequence continues at coordinate 6,874 of JAZRSM010000013.1, read as the reverse complement.
CTTCAGCCATAATTTCCTCTCATTTATTTTCTATTATTTTAACATAAAATTTTATATAAAAATAGAGCCCGCAAAATTGCGAGCTCTAAGAGTGGCGGTTGCAGGTTAGTCTTTTTGGAATTCATTGACGTAGATTTCTTGTCCGCCGAAAAGAACCTCGCCTTTTAGTTCTACGTGATAGACGTTAGCCAGAGTTTCGTTAATGCCGCGTATCATGCGGCGAAGCAAATACAGCGTGGGGGTGAGTTCTGGGTAACGTGCCTTGGCGGTTCTTAAAATCGGCAAGAGCAATTGGTCGGTCTCGATGATGTTCTTTTTTATGTTGTCTTCTTTTAAGATACCGGCCATAGTACATAGGTTGTCGTAGCGATCAATAGCTTTTGTGATGATAGCATTTTTATCATCTAAAAGTTCTCTAAAATAGCGAACTTTGGTCTGAGTTTTTGTCTCCCCCTCATACCCTACGATGGTTAGCTTCTTGACGCTTTGCTTTACGATGTCGTTTACTGGTAAATCTTCTAGTCTAGTAGTGGATTCTTCGATGACGTCATGTAAAATGATAGTCGCAATTAGATTGTCGTCTCGAAGATTCATCTCCATGGCAATACTTGCCATAGAAAGTGGGTGTACGATATATGGCTGATCTGTTCCCTTACGCGTTTTACCTGCATGCTTCTCGCGTGCAAAATAAGCAGCACGTTGACTCTCTTCCATGTTCAAGACTTCGAATTGGGCAACGAGCCTGGTGAACATCTTGGCCTCGTCGTATGCTAGATAGTTATTTATCAAACGTGACATACCTGCCTCCTTTTAATGAGCTCCCCTGCAACCTAACAATAATAGCATATTTGCTAGAAAAATGCAACTCCATGAAAAAATGCCCTATTGGGCAATTTTGGTGGAGTGTAGGAGGCTCGAACTCCTCACCTCTTCCATGCCATGGAAGCGCTCTACCAAATGAGCTAACACCCCACATTTGGTTGTGGTTATATTTTAGCACATTTTATGCTAAAATAAAAGTATGAAAACGATTTTGACTGGAATTAGAGTAAATAGTGAGCCAACGCTTGGTAATTTCTTGGGGGCGATGTTGCCGATGGTGCGGTTAGCAAATAAGCATAGCAAGGATTATCATGTAAATATTTTTGTGCCGGATTTGCATAGTATTATTTCTGAGGTGGATGGTGATTTTCAGAAAAATCTAGTTAATTCAATTAAATACTATATTGCGGCTGGACTAAAAATTAACGAAAATGTTCATATTTATCGCCAGAGTTATGTGCCGGCGCATAGTGAAATGTGCTGGATTCTAAATTGCGTAGCGACGATGGGTGAATTGTCACGGATGACGCAATTTAAGGATAAAAGCGAAGGAAAAGATAGCGTTAATTGCGGTATTTTTGACTATCCAGTTTTGATGGCGGCAGATATATTATTATATTCGGCAAGCTATATTCCGGTGGGTGAAGACCAATTCCAGCACCTAGAGCTAACGCGCAATTTAGCGATGCGGGTTAATCATAAATATGGCGAGATTTTTGTAGTGCCAGAAAAAACTGAAAAACAAGTAGAATTCATGGAAACCGGCGAGGGGGTAAGGATTCGAGATTTGACGAATCCAGAAAAGAAAATGAGCAAGTCTGCTCTTGGTGAAAATTCTAGGATTATGTTGTCGGATGAGCCTAGCAAAGCGGCCAAGAAAATTATGGGTGCGACGACGGATAGCTATGCGAATATTAAGTTTGATATGTTTAACCAGCCTGGAATCTCTAATTTGCTACAAATAGAAGCATTAATTAATGATAAACCGCTACAGGAAGTGATTTCGACGTGGAGTGGCGAGAGTAAATATGGCGATTTAAAGAAAGCAGTAGCCAGCTCCGTGAGCGTCTTTTTGGAAAATTTCCAAGAAGAAATTGCAGCGATTCCGGATGAGATGGTATATGAATTGCTTGAAACTGGTGAAGCTTATGCTAACGATGTAGCGGATAAAAAATTATTAGAACTTCAAAAAGCGTTCAAATTGCGTTAAAATAGTAAAAAAGGAGGCATATGTCAAAATCAATTGAAGTCGATACGAAAACTTTTGTCCGGTTTTGGCTAGTTGTGGCTGTGTTGATTATGCTTGTGCTATTAGTCGACCGTGCAAGAATAGGTCTTCTCATTGTAGGGATTTCAATTTTCTTGGCGCTAGCTTTTAGACCAATAACACTTAAAATTGATAGACACCTTGGGAAAAAGAGCCACCCTGGACTTGCGGCAGGAATTACGGTGACGAGTGTGGTATTGGTGCTAGGGCTAATTGTTGCGGCAGTTGGTCCAGTAGTAGTAAGTGAGACATCCAAGTTCCTTTCGCAAGCGCCAGACCAAATTCAGGAAGCGATAGATAACAGTGATTTTATTGCAGGGATTGGCGAGCGTTTTGGTATTACAGACGTAAAGGGGCAACTAAACGAGCTGATTCGCAATACCTTCAAGACGGTATTTGGTAATTTCCCACAGACGCTATTTTCTAGCGTAGGCGCGATTGCAAGTTTCTTGATGGGGGCGATTTTGACGTTAGTACTGACAATTTTGTTTATTACGCAGGGACCGGGAGTATTAAAGTCATTACTTTCGAGAATTAGCAGTAAAAGTCAGAAAGCTTCAAAACTTGCGACTAAAATTACCGAAAAGATTTCTGATGTGATTTCTGGATATGTGACTGGACAGCTTATAGTGGCTGTAATCGACGCAACATTTACAGGTTTAGTAGTGTTTGTTTTGTCGTTGATATTTGGATTCTCTTCGGGACTAGCATTACCGATGGCGATGATTTCGCTCGTATTCTATATGATTCCAATGTTTGGGCAAGTTATGACAGATATCATTGTATCTTTGATGCTGTTTGTTTCTAATCCTTGGGCTGGGTTGACATATTTAGTAGCATATCTAATATTTGCGCAGATTGAAGCGAATATTATTGCGCCAAGAATCCAAGGGAACAAAATGTCCTTACCACCGCTACTAATTCTCGTAGCGATTACGATTGGTATCTATGCCTTTGGGTTAGTTGGTGCGATTATTTCTATTCCAATTGCAGGGATTATCAAGGTCTTGCTCGACGAATATCAAGACATGAAAGCACTGTCGGCGGAAAGCTAAAGAGATTTGTAAAAAGCACCCGCGAGGGTGCTTTTTTTGAGATATGTTTAGGGACTTTTGGCGATTAGGATAAGTATTGCCAGACTGGACCGTCTTTGGTGTCTAGAACGGTAATTCCCTCTTCGGTTAGCTCATCACGGAGACGGTCGGATGTGGCAAAATCTTTGTTTTTTCTAGCTTCTTCGCGGGCTTTGACTTTCTCGGCTAGTTCGTCGGAGATTTCTGGGGTGGTCTCTAGAAGCTTTAGACCCAGTAAGTCATCAATGAATTGCCAGTCGGAAAGGCTTAAAGTAGTATTGTCGATGTAGGCAAGTAGTTCAGCGGAATTAAGGTCGTTTGAGACGAGTGCTAGGGCGTGTTCCGTATCGAAATTGGCCGTCGGTGTAACTTGATAAGCGGAAGCAATACGATTCCTCCAGCTTAGACGGCGGTTCTTGGCGGCGGTGAGGTCGTCGAAGCTGAAATTTCTATCCCCGCGATAGTGACCTTGTAATATCCAAAGCTTAAAATCTAGTGGCGTAAAGTCACGCTCCTCTAAGTCGGCAAGCGTATAGACATTGCCAAGAGATTTGGAGATTTTTTGGCCATCTATGGTAATAAAATTACAATGTATCCAGTAGTTGCTCAGTTTTTTACCAAAGGCAGCTTCGCTTTGGGCAATTTCGTTGGTGTGATGGACAGGGATATGATCAATACCGCCGGTATGAACGTCGATAGTTTCGCCGAGCTCTTCGTGGATGATGGTGGAGCACTCTAGATGCCAGCCTGGATAACCTGGGCGGCCGTTAAACTCCCATTGCATAGCGTGGTCTTCGCCGTTACGTACATATTTCCAAACGGCAAAATCGGAGATGTTGCGCTTCTCACTATTGAATTCGACACGGGCGCCGGCTTTGAGTTTTTCTAAATCTAGATGGGCAAAGTCAGCATAGGTTGGGAATTTGCTAGTATCGTAATAAATACCATCAGAAGTTTCGTAAGTATAGCCTTTATCGATTAAAGTTTGGACGAGATTGATATCAGACTCAATATAGTCGGTGGCGCGGGCAATTTTGGCAGGTTCGGACAAGTTAAGGGCATGGAAATCGTCAAGAAAAATCTTGATATATTTGTCGGCAATTTCCCAGACGGTTTTTCCCTCACGGCGGGCGCCTTTTTCTAGCTTGTCTTCGCCGTCATCAGCGTCGGAAGAAAGATGCCCAACATCGGTTAGGTTAAGGACGCGATTAACGTGGTAGCCGTTTAGGCTGAGTGTTCTGACGAGTAAGTCCCAATAAATATAGGAAGCAAAATTGCCAATGTGTGGGTAGCTATAAACGGTTGGGCCACAAGTGTAAATTTTGACGTTGTCAGGATTAATTGGGGTAAATTCTTCTACGGTTTTTGAGAGTTGATTATAGAGCTTCACTGGCACCTTCTTTCTCAATTTTAGAAATAGCTTCGATAATTTCGTGGACGGTGTCTTCGTAGGATAAATCATAGGTGCGGAAGCCAGCGGCATAAGGATGTCCACCACCGCCAAAGAACTCGGCGATTTTGTCGCAATAAGATTTGTTGGAGCGGAGCTTGCCAGTAACTTTGCCATCTGGATAAGTCTTAATAGCGACGGCGATTTCTACGCCTTCTACCATGCGAAGTTCTTCTAGAATCAGAACATTAGGGTTGTATTCGTCGGAATAATTCTGGATGTCATCCCAAGGAATATGAACAGTGGCAAGTTTGCCATCCAAATAATATTCTACGCGTTTGATTAAGTCAGCTTTAAAGTCGAGGATGCGTGGAGATTTTTTGGAAAATTCGCGACGCTTCTCATCGAGGTCGGAGACGCTTAGACCACGGCGGACAAGGTCGCCGACAATGTTAAAAGTCTCGGCGGAGACGGCAGGAGAAACTAAGCCGAGCGTGTCGGACAAAATGCCGTAGTATAGATATTCACAGGCCTTGGATTCGCGGGCTTTGTCTTCGTCGGATAATTTGTCGTAGTCTTTACTTAAGATTTCTTGTTCTCTTGCGACGCGATAAATTAAATCGCAACAGGCTGGGAGAGTCTGAATTAATCCTTGGTGTGCGAAGGATAAGTCATCCTCGGTCTCGTGGTGGTCTAGGACGAAAATTGGGCTTCTAATTAAGCGATTTTTGATAGTTGGGTCGTCCAGGAGCTTAGAAAGTAAAACTTCGGCGGCAGTATCAACAATAATGTAGCCGTCAGCATTAAAATCAAATTCGTTAGAAACTCTGGACCAGTCATCAAAGTAACGCAGGTATTTAGGAATATCAACTGGGCAATAAAGCGAAATTTCGTGGCCTTTTAACAAATAGTCAAGGGCTAGAGCAGAGCCTAACGAATCGCCGTCAGGATTCTCGGCCTGAATAATAGAAAGGCGCTTTTTGTCTTTAATGAAATCTAGAAACGATTGATACATAGAATAATTATAACATATTATTCTATATCGATTTTGCCAATCAGCTTAGTGGAGGTGTTTTCTGGAAGAGCTTCGACGTCTTTTAGCTTTCTTTCGATTTGACGGGAAGTGACGGCGGCTGATTCGATTTTATTGGCGCTTTCCATGAGTTTTTTGTGGGTGGCGTCAAGCAGGTCGCCGAACTTGCTAAACTGACTTTTGACGGCGCCAAGGACTTGCCAGACCTCGGACGAACGCTTTTCGATAGCGACGGATTTAAAGCCCATAAGGAGACCATTTAAAGCGACTGGCAGAGTGGATGGGCTAGTGATTGAAACATGATGTTTTTGGCGGATTTCGTCAGAAAGTCCTGGAATGCGTAAGATTTCGGCATAGAGTGATTCGGTTGGGACAAACATAATGCCAAAATCAGTTGTGGCAGGTGGATCGAGATATTTACTGCTGATTTTCTTGGCTTGTTCTTTGACGTCGGTGGCAAGAGCTTTGGAAAATCTTTCGATTTCTAGCTTGTCGCCATTGTCGTAAGCGGCGATGAGGCGCGAGTAATTTTCCACGGGGAATTTGGAATCAATTGGTAGATAAATGGTGGAATCGTCGTCTTTGCCTGGCATTTTGATAGCGAATTCTACACGATCGGAACTTCCCTTCTTGGTGGCGATATTTTCTTCGTATTGGCTAGTGTTTAAGATGTCGGAAATAATCGAGCCGAGCTGGACTTCACCATAAATACCGCGAGTTTTGACGCCTTCCATGACCTTTTTGAGGTCGCCGACGCCGGTAGCGAGATTTTTCATTTCGCCAAGACCTTGATAGACTTGGGTGAGTTGGGTGGAAATGTTTTTAAAGCTTTCGTTGAAGCGTTTTTCTACGCTGGCTTTTAATTTTTCATCGACGGTTTCGCGCATCTCTTCGAGCTTCTTGGTGTTTTCGTCTTGCAAAGTTTTGACGCGGACATCAACTGTTTTTTGGATGATTTGGAGATTGTCGGAAATCTCTTTGCGGTTTTCGCGGAATTCATTAGAAATCTTGGGAGTGAGTTTGTCGAGCTCAGCTTCGATGCGGATAAGACGCTCTGACAACTCGCGTGGCATCTCGGTGCGAGTTTTGTTTTTTATAATAAGTAGGATTAATAATGTAATATTTATTACACCTAATATAACCAATAGCATTTCCATAATAGATATATTATAACATAAGTTTTTTAATAAAAAACCCTTGCATCCCGCTTTTGCTTGGTATAAAATAAACATAAGTATGAACGTATTAGGGTTGTCAAATAAGATGAACAAAACAAATTCTCGCTTTTT
>JAZRSM010000012.1:0-2744 GCA_045651545.1 Candidatus Nanosyncoccus sp. | reverse complement strand
TATGGAATTCAAAGGTTGGGAAACGTAAGTCTTTAATGACTCCGTTATCGACCATATCAACCACCATTCCGGCTTCGAGCGAGTTACGCGATAAGCGGTCTGGGAGCCAGGCGAGAATGGCATCGTATTTACCTTTCTCGATATCTTTTAGCATCTGCGAGAAAAGTGGGCGGTTGCCGGATTTCTTCGCGGACTTAGATTCCTGGATCGGCTCGCCAACTAGAAGCAAACCATGATTATTCGCATATTCCTTACAATCTGCGATTTGATCTGGTAATGATTTGGCTTGAGCTTCGGCATCTTCGGAAGACTTACGCACGTAAAGTACGTAGCGTAATGGCTTCTGAACTACGCCGCTACTTGCATTGATTAGCGCTCTATCCATAGTTTTAGAACACGACAACTACTCCGTCGTCGCACACTCCTTTCTCTCTGTTGGACTCGCGTTCTGGCGAATCGGCTATGTCGTCTAATGCGCAAAGTAATTGCACTAGGTTTTTGACGGCTTCTTTTCGGTCTTCTACGACCGGTTGTTCCTTTTGCATTTAAGGTACATACTTTTCTTTCTCCACCCGAAGTGTTGCCGATTTTATGACGGCAAGTATTACTTGTAGTGCAGAATCTGCGCATAAAATATGAGGGGCTACCCCCTCTCACTGGAGAAAGGCGCAGAACTCTGCACCGCAATTAACATAAGTATATTACATAAGTTCGAAAACACCAAGCATAAGCGTTTTGGAAGTGTGGGGAGATATGTGAACAAACGTTTCTTTGTTATTTCTACCCCTGTTTTTGGTAGAGTTCGAAAACTTGCAATTCTTGCGAAGGTAAGTTTAAATACCAACACTCTGCGAGGATGGCCGCAATTGATTACTTAATTCTTCCTCGCAGGGGGTTAGGAGTTTTATGAGCAATATCGGAATTTGCGAATACGTTATTGGCGTAATTCACGATAAGGATATTTGGTATTATGTCGGGGAATATGACGCGGATGGGGAGAAGCTTGAACCGCGTCAAAAATATTTGTCGTTTCTTGCCGACGCTAAACGTTACGATGATATGAATCTTTTGCGCGATGATTTAGGTTTATTGCATGAAAGCGTTACGCGTAAGATATTTGAGATTCAGCGTTGCCCGAAATACGGCAAAGAGTTTACGGAATATCCGGCGTTATCTCGTGAAGATAATGAGACGGAAATTTGCCCGGAATGTGGAATTGCGGAAGCGGTTGAAGCGTATGTTAAGAACGCTAACTCTTATGCTCTGTAAGCCGTCTTTTCCAGTGCTCTAGATTTTTTTCGACGTTTACTTGTTCGCGCCATTCGGAATAATCAATTAGGCGTGGTTCGTATATTTTTCTTTCTTTAATGAATAATGGCTGAGCGCAAACGTTATTTATGGAATCTCGATAATATATTTCGATAGATGCGCTAAAAACATCATCGATTGATGCTTTCTCGTCGTAATAGATGATTAATTCTACTGCTTCGCCAATACGAATTTTCCTATCAAGTTTTACGCCATAACTAATAAGACCTTTTTTAATGAAGTCATTTGCAGTTTTAGCATTAAGAATGGCGGCGTTTTTTGGATCCGCAATAGCGATTTCTAATTCGTTAATATCTGACTTTCCGATATTTTCTAAATAGATAATTTCGCGTTTTAGTTTTTCTATATTTGAGTATACTTTTGGTATTTCCGTATCTACAAATCCTTCATTATTTAGCTTCGCAATATATGGGCAAGGAATTACGTATATTTCTTTAACGTTGTCGCCATTATCTTTAAACCATTCATTGACGATTAGTTCGGCTTTATGCTTAAAGTTCTCGCGTATTTCCTTTTTCTCAGCATCTTTTCGTTGCATGCGATAAGTCACGATACTAGCCACTATCGCGATAAGGCCACCCACTATAGCGCCAGTAGTTGTTGCTACTATATTATTGTTCCAGAACTCCATTATTGTCCTTTCTCGAAAATAAACAAGTATTCGTGTGCTAATAAGAGGAAGTTATATTTAATACTATTTGTTTTCCAGTATCCGGTCGCTCGGCAATTATGCTGTTCTTTCATGATAATTTCTTTTAGTTTGAAACCAGCATCTTCAAACACTTGCATCGTTTTAAAACTCAAGGGGATAACATGGCCTTTTTTGCGCGTATCGCCCATTAGAATTGCGCAGAACTTACCTTTCTTTAGCACTCGGTAGCTTTCGCTTGCGACAGCTTTCATTTGCTCTAGGAACTCATCTACTTTGAAATTCGAAAGGTCGGCTGGTATATCTTGACCCTCGCTATAATGGATAATATTTGCGTAAGGCGGATGCGTGCAAATTAAATCTATGCTTTCATCCGGTATCCCTTTTAGTTTTCGCGCATCTCCCTTACGAACATAAACTTTACCATTTGCGCCGTCATGTTTGAACTTAACCTTTTCTCGGCATCGGTTTAAGGCCTCATCATTAACGTCTAGGCCTAAGATATTTCTATTTAATAACTTTGCCTCTACTAGCGTAGTTCCACCGCCGGCAAATTGGTCTAGTACCATGTCCCCCTCGTTTGAATAACGGAGAAGAACGTTGCGCGGAATATATGGCGACCAATTTCCGCGCCATTTCGCATCGTGGGTAGCCCAGTTGCCACGATCGGGGAAACTCCAGACACTAGTCATTTCTAACTCAAAATCGTCTGGCCCGCATTTCTTTATCTCTTTAGTTTTATCGGGCATAGGTATTCTATTCTCCC
>JAZRSM010000011.1:0-24479 GCA_045651545.1 Candidatus Nanosyncoccus sp. | reverse complement strand
TTCCAAAACTTATATTTATAAGCAAAGTGCGTATAAATCGGCGTCAAAAACATCGCCAAAAGAAATGAGCCAAGCGATAACAATAATCCATAAAACATCTCATTATCAAAATGTAAATTCATGATCATTGTTGTTCTCCAGGTTTTATTTTTAGATAATCAATCATATAATTGCTCATTTCATTGAAGATTGGCATGGCGTCTTTTTCGCCTTCCATCTTCAGCCCCTCTCCCCATATTTTAACCATTATTACGTATTCTGGCAAGCCACCTTCCGCTCCACCAAACCCTACATATCCACCAATCGTTTCATCGAACGTATAGGCTCCGTCTTTAATTTCCTGGCTTGTTCCCGTCTTGCCACCCACATAGTATCCAGGCACATCTTCTCCGCGCAGTCTATTTCCAGCTCGAACACCATAGAGCATTTGTCGCATTGTTGCCGACGTCTCTTCCGAAATTACCCTTCTTACTGGCTCCGGTTCATCCTGATATTTAAATTCTCCATCCGCTGTCACTTCCCCCGCCACAATTGTTGGCTTATAATATTCTCCGCCATTCACTACTGCAGAAAACGCTGATGCTACTTGCATCATCGTAAGATTAAGCCCCTGCCCAAACGTCATATTTGCATATCCCGAATCATAAGTTACCTCATCCGGTTTCATCACATATCCAGGACTTTCAAACAATTCAATCCCCGTATATTGTCCCAGTCCAAATCGGTTATAATAGTACTCATACAAAAGCTCTTTACCTCTCTGTGTGATCCGGCTCGGATCGTTTCCGAGTAACATTAGTGCCGTCATTGAGCTCGTGTTAAGCGAATAATTAAGCCCCGTCTGCATCGTGATTGTGCCAATTTGACCCTTGTACGCATTGTCGATTTTTGTCGTTCCGTCCACATATAAATAGCCCACATTGTTATAAGTCGTTTCCGGCGTCATTTTTCCCTGGTCTATTGCCGCCGCAAACGAAAATGTTTTGCACATTGAACCAGGTTCGTATGCTGATTCCAAAGGAATATTCACAAACACACTCGCGTCCTCCACCTTTGCATAATTTTTTGCATCATAAGTCGGCAAATTTGCCATCGCCCACACTTCACCATTACTTGGGTCCATCACAATCCCTGCCGCGTGCACCGTTCCTGATCTTTCTAGTCCATGTTGTAATACTTTTTCTAACTGATACTGTACATTTTTATCAATTGATAGCACCACATTCTTTCCGTCTTTTGCTGGCACACGCACATTGTCTTTTCCAATACTGAGCGCCACATTATTTACGTCTGTCACGGTTTTTAAGATGCCGTCTTCTCCAGATAGTTCTTTGTCCAGCGCCCCCTCTACTCCATATTGCCCTTCACCATCCGCATTCACAAAACCAAGCAAGCTTGATGCCATTTGTCCTTCCGCATACACTCTTGCATTTCCCTTGCTATACCATACTCCAGCCAATTCTTCCTTCTTTATCTTTTCAATCGCATCACGCTTCACTCCTCTCGCCACCACATAGTATCTTCTGGTTTTATCAGCGAACACGTCTTTCCATTCTGCCACCAACTTATCTTTAGCGTAAGCATCTATTGTTTCCGATACTTTTTTCTCATCCGCCACTAACGGATCTACCACGATTGTCCAAACCGTCTCATTCATTACGGCAATCGATGGCTTATCTCCATCCATCATATAGATTTCGCCACGCGTTGCTTTGATTTTACTTTGCACGATATGCTCTTCTTCAGCCCTCGCCACCCAAGCGTCATGCTCAAGTATCTGAATCGCAAAAAGCCGCGCCAAAATTACAGCCACGGCAAGAATCAGCCCGATTTTAAGAACTTTCGCGCGCCTATTCATGTTTTAATTATATCATTTAATTGCTGGAAGCATAACCAGAAACATTCGCATCAGCCATCGTAGTCGCCACCTTAGAACTCTCACTTGACGCAATCGATGTCAGCCTCGCTCGCTCCACTGCTAAGTCTTCTTTCTTAGCCTGCAAATCCGAAATTTCATTCTCAATATTAGAAAGTTCATAATCATACCCAGTTGCTTTCACACCCTGCGTCGCATAAATCAACCCTACAATCAGCACCATTAGCCCGAAAATCACTGTCAGACTCATATTCCCAAGTTTGCGACCAGAATGTCTTACCGTATTCTGATTACGAGACCAAGAATTCGTTACTACTCCTCGCCGAGTTACGTATTCGTTTCGCATTAGTTCCTTTCGTGCTTTTTTATTTTTATTTTTTAGTACAAAATCATAGTCTCCCAAGATTTCCCTTGTTCGACTCACATAGACTAGAGCGGCCACTTTTAGCAGAGCTATAAGTGCTAACAGCTCCGCTCTAGGAAGGTCATATATATAATTGTATAAACACCAGCCCAGGATTCTCCACAACCTGGGACGGAGGTTTCCCTCCATATAAGCCCCGAAGGGCTAACGAGTTAGGCTCGTCACCCCAAAACAAACACGGCTTAACGGAAGTTAACTTTAATCTTCTGTGCGCGAGATTTGTTCATGATAGTGATTTGACGTGGCATAGTTGCCTCCTTTTATGTTTATTTGTTGTTTTTATTTTTAACAACCGCCCGCTTAGCGTTTTGTTGCGGCTCGCAGTTTAGCACTTCTTGCGCGCGGATTGTTAACTAACTCCAATTTCTCCGCGGTTATAGGCTTTTTATTAATCAGCTTAAATTCCGACTCTTCACCAAGATGCGACATCTTATCAAAATAGTCCTTTACTAACCTATCCTCTAGACTGTGAAAGGTAATTATTGCTACTCTTCCACCAGGATTAAGTAGTTTTGGGATAAGCGGCAATGTTTTCTCAATTAGTTCAAGTTCTTGATTCACTTCAATTCTAATCGCCTGAAACACTTGCGCTCTTTTCTCCCTACTAATTAGCTCCGCTAGTTCCGAGGTCTTACTAAGACGTCCATTTTTTCTAGCAGTAATTATTAGCCTAGCTACTTTCCTTGCCGCTCCAGGACTTAATTCTCCATATTTCTCAAATAGTTCCACTAGCTCACGTTCTGAATAGCCATTTACAATATCAGCAGCAGTTTTACCCTGACTTCTATCCATACGCATATCTAGCGGCCCATCTTGCGAAAACGAGAATCCTCGAGAGGCTTGATCTAGTTGCGGAGAAGACACCCCAAAATCAGCGAGTATTAAATCAAAAGTTTTTCCACACTGTAAAAGTTGTAACGTAGCATCATAAAAGTCCATATGCAAAATTTCCACCGATTCACTTTCGTACTTCTCGGAAAGAATTTTTACTGCATAATCGTCACGGTCCACCAGAACCGTATCTTTATAATTCCGCGTTACATCCAAAATCGCACTTGCATGCCCTGCATATCCAGCGGTGAGATCTAAATATTTTTCACCAGGATGAGGTTCAAGCACCTGCAAAACTTCTGACAATAACACTGGTTTGTGGTGTTCTTCCATACATATATTTTAACATATATGTATGTGCGACGTTTGAGATCGCCCAACTAGAAATTTTCGCGTGTTTGTTTTTGTATAGTTTTTGTTATACACACTTCTTTCACCACGGACTGAGTCCGTAGTCGTTGAGAGACTTAATGTGTGATTGGTTGTTTAATTAGAGTTAATTGGGAGGTGTTTATTAATGATGTACCTATGGTTTTGATTTCGCGTGTCCTAAACGCGCGCCAAAACTCCTAGTTGGCCAATCTCAAACTTTTTTAATGTGCTTTTTTATTTTGTGGTTTTTGTTATGTGTTCCACTTGTCCTTAGTTTAGCCAACTATTTTGAAAAAATCAAGACCTTTTTTGGCCATTTTTTACATATTTTTGTTTTCCACCGCCCCTGTGGAAAACTGTTTATTGACTTTTTGCTATCCTATTTTATATCTACCGAACAAAAACCGCACAAACTCACGCAAATTTTTGTTCGGTTTTTACGGCTTGACAAATCAAAAAATCATTTCGCTAGAAAACCACATCTTAATTCCCTATCCTTTTTTGTGATATAATAATGTGAAGTAAATAAATCAGAAAAAAGGAGTTTTATGGCTGATTTTAATAAAATTTTGAACCCAGGCGATTACGAAAATGGCGAAATCAATGTCGTTGTCGAAATCCCGACAGGCAGCAACCACAAGATTGAATGGGATAGGAAAAATGCCTGCTTTATGCTCGACCGTGTTGAACCTATCGCCTTCGCCAAACCTTGCAACTACGGTTTCATCCCGCAAACCTTAGATGAAGATGGCGATGAACTAGATGTCCTTCTCATTACTGAGCAACCTCTTACTACCGGTATTTACACTACTGCTCGTATTCTCGGTGTCATGAAGTTCGTTGATGACGGCGAAGTTGACGACAAAATCATTGCCGTCCCAGCCGACGATCGCAACAATGGCGACGCTTACCAGGCTCTAGAAGATCTGCCAAAACGTCTTATCGAACAAATCGAGTTCCACTTCAACCATTACAAAGACTTGAAGAAACCAGGCACCACCAAAGTCGAAAAATTCGGTGACATCAAAGAGGCCAAAGAAGTCATCAAGGCCGCCATCGACCGCTGGAACAAGCAATAAAAAAATAAAGCCCCTCGGGGCTTTATTTTTTTAGAGCTCTTCCGGCTTTATGCGGATTTGTGTAGCCGTATCTCTGTCTCTTACTGTTACCGTCCCATCTTCCAAAGTATCAAAATCAATTACTACACACTTTGGCGTGCCAATCTCGTCCTGCTTGCGGTAACGCTTGCCAATATTGCCAGAATCATCCCACGTCACAAAGGTATATTTCTCACGCAACATCTTATAGACCTCACGCGCCTTCTCTACTAACTCTGGCTTATTTTTAAGTAGTGGCGATACACAGAATTTATATGGCGCTAACCCTTCTGGCAACTTCAAAAGCACTCGTTTCTCACCATTAATTTCGTCTTCAGAATACGCATTGGTTAATACCGCCAACATCAACCTCTCTACCCCAATCGATGGCTCAATCACGTGTGGAACAAAAGTCTCCCCAGTCACCTTATCGCGATATTCCATGTTTTTACCGCTCTCACGTGCAATATTATCAAGATCAAAGCTCCCCCGATAAGCAATCCCCATCAGCTCCTCCTTACCGTTAGGATAGTCAAATTCAATATCTACTGTTCGTTTACTATAATGCGCTCTATCCTCTGCTGGTACCTCATATTCATGAATAAATTTCTTGTCTAGTCCTATCACATTTTCTAAGAAATCGTGTTGCGCCTCCAGCATTTTCTCAAATTCCGTCTCCCAATCATCCGGTCGCACAAAATATTCAATTTCCATCTGTGAGCATTCACGGTCCCTTAAGATAAAATCGCGCGGACTTATCTCGTTTCTGAATGCTTTTCCCTGTTGTGCAATTCCAAATGGCACATTTGGATAAATCGTATCCACGACATTCTTGTAATTCGTGAAAATCCCCTGCGCAGTCTCTGGACGAAGGTATGCAATTGACTTTTCTGCAAGTGCTTTCGCATCCGCATCTCCGCTTACGTCCTCCGGCAAAACCGCCCCAACATGTGTCGTAAACATCATGTTAAATTTCCGAATGTCACCCCAATCAGACTTTCCGCAGGTTGGACACTTTACCTCTAACTTCTTAAATTCCTCTGTCGTCACGCTTTCAGAAATTCCATCGGCAATCTTATCTGCACGAAATCGTCCGTGGCAAGCCTTACACTCTACCAAAGGATCAGCAAATGTCGCCGTATGCCCAGACGCTACCCATGTTCTTGGGTTCATAATAATCGCCGCATCAACACCTACTATATCTTCACGTTCTTCTACAAAATACTTCCACCAGGCATCCATGATTTTCTTTTTCAGCACGACTCCTAGCGGTCCAAAATCCCATGTTCCAGCCATACCGCCGTATATGTCGCTCCCCTGAAAAATAAATCCCCTCCGCTTACATAGACTAACTATATCTTCTATCTTACTCATGAGAATATTATATCATATCTGATTCAGTGTCTTTGCAATATAGAGTAGTTCAACCGCCATCTCTCCCGCCTCTTTCACTCGTAATACTAGCGCTAGCTTCGCCGATACCATCAATCTTAGCATCTTAATTTCATTTGCGCCAAGCTCCCCTTTCTCGTCTTTCCGCATCGTCTTCTCCATACTGTCCCAAGCATAGCAGCCGTCCTCTTTTAACGATTCCCCGTCAGTATCAAACCTAAGATTCATTTCTTCTCCACTTACTCTTGCTAAATTCAAATAGAACCACGCTAATATCACCTCCGCATTTCCTCCAGCATTTAGCGCTTCAAGACATTGCCGAGTTAGCTCAAAATACTCTGGACTATCCACAAAATCGGAAGCCTTACTAATTCTTTTCAAAATTTCCGACGCCACTTCTAGCCTGTCCAAATCTTTTAACAAGTTGCTATAAAATTTTTTAGCCTTAGCCCCTGTCACGATTAAAAGTTCACTTTTCCCTTCATGCAAGTTTATCTCTGTCAGCGTAAACGGTTCTACTGCTCCTGCCAATTTCGATCGCTCCTTCCTTACCCCCTTGGCTACTGCCGACTTTTTGCCAAGCGGTGTTATTAGCGTCAAAATTCTATCTGCCTCACCATAGTTTATCCTTTTTAGAATAATCGCCTCAGTTTTAAGTTCACGCATCCGTCAAGCCTCTCACAAATATACCCTATTTAGCATACTCCTCCACTAGTCCCCGTATATCCGTTGGTGTCATCTCCGCCTTGTTTAGTGTCGCCACCACCCCATAGCTCGACAAATCTTTATTAGTAAAATCTAGCGATGACATAATCACTACTGGCACTTTCTCCGTGTCGCTATAAGATATCATTTCGTTCAAAAATGTCCATCCATCTGGACCATCCAGCAAAATATCTAAAAATATTAATTTCGGTATTTCCTCACTAGTTGCCGAAATCGCATCAATCGCATTCCCAAAAATCGCCACCTCTTCGCCACAAAAAGCCTTCAACATTCTAGCAATACATTCAGCAAAATCCCTATCGTCATCAATTACAAAAATCATTAGAATAAGCTCATCTGCCTGGACGGCATTAATTCTACAAAAAAGCTCGTCCCATCCCTATGCCTAATCGCCCCCACTTCCGCATTCATATATTGTGAAAATTTCGATGCGATATAAAGTCCTAGTCCAGAACTTCCAGGTCGCATCGCAATACTAGTCGGTTTCTCTACCCAACCTTTGCGCAAAGAGCGCCATACATCTATCGGTAATGCCGGACCATAATCCCGAACATCCAACCTCACTTTACCGTCTTTATCCGATAAAATCAGCTCGCTTCTTGTCTCTTCGTCCGAATAATGCATCGCATTTAGACAGAAATTATAGACAATACTATAAAGTAGTTCCCTGTTTGCTGACACTAATCTCGTTTTATTTCGATATTCTATTTCCAAATTCCGATGATTGAATCTAAACAACGTCCGAAGTTCTTTCGTCACCTCATCACAAACCGCCCTAACCGCCACTGGTTCCATCTCAAACAACCCATCATCAAGCCTTGCGATTTTTGTGAGATCCTGTACTTGCCTGAGTGCTCTATCCGACACATTTATCATCTTATTTTGGATTGCTACAATATCATCTTTATTTTCTGCAAAATCAAGCGAAAAAGCCAGCTGCCTCAGTAGATTTAACGGCGCTTTCAGTTCATGCGCCGCCACCAAAATACCATTTACCTCACTCTCCATACCCCCATTCTAACACAAGAACTCACCCCCATTACAGAAATTCTACAAATTATACTTTACTGAATCCAAAATCTTATAATAATCATCCGCAAATAGCATTGCATCAGTCTGAATTATTGCAGCTTTATCTCTAATCTTAAATACTGCTACAATACCTTGCAGGTCATTCGTTCCAGGCAAAGCGCCAGTATAGACATTTGCATTCTCGCCATTAATCGGTCGTATTGCCAAGCTCAACTTTCCACTTTTTACTGCCTGTTCATACTGAGAGATAACATTTTCATAAGATTGGTCTCTAATAATCACTCTTAAGGAATTAATTGTCCCAGCTCCTGTTCCATAAACTCTATCCGGATTAAAGTACGCTTCAAAGTCCCCACCGTTCGTCGCGCTCTTTGGCTCATATACGCTCCAAGTTTTTGGATACTCTAATGTAAGCTCACCATAATCTGCTGGCCCTGTAAAAATCCGGTACGGCATTTTCTCGCGCTCAGTAAACGCATTTTCCATCTCAGTAGCTTTCTCGTTTACTGCCTCTGCCACCGCCGTATTTACCTTGCTATCTACATCGGTCTGAGCAGAATTCCACTGCGCATACATCCAGATAAATAGCCCGATAAACGTCACCGCAACTAGCCCCGCCACAATCGACAGCACCATAAAAATCGTTGTCTTACCACTATTTGGTTCTACTGATACTGGCACTACTTTCGTTGGTATAGGTTGCTGCTGACCAAATCCACCCTGAGGTTGTCCAGAGAAAATCGGTTGCTGCGGCTGAAAAGATTGATTATCCATAGCTCTATTATATCGCGTTTATGCTTCTGCTGTAAAGTCCTGCTTAATTATTTCAATCTTATTTTTGAGCTCTGACAAATCTTTTTCTATCTCTTTAGCAAGCTCCATCGCATTTTTGTATTTTTCCGTTGCCTCATCTAGCTTAAATTCATCTGAATAGAACCAGCTTGTCGCCTCATCCAGCTCTTTAATTTTCTCTGATATAGTTTTTTCTACCATTTTATTACTTCCTTTCTTTTACCTTAGTAATTTTTGCTTCCGTCTCTTTCTCAAATGTTGTAATTTTTACAACATTCCCCTCTATTAAATCGCCGGATATAATTGCATACCCCCGTTTTAGCGTCGTTTCCGGATTCACACTTAAAAGCACTCGTTCTTTGCCGCTGATTTCATTTTCCGCTTCACTAATTTTTTGTCTCAAAAATCTCAAAGCCTCATTAAGTCGCGCATCAACATCCCGTTTTACCCCTGTTATTTCCTGAACAATTTTATTGTTCAGTCTTTCTACATTCCCTTTTATCCGCATCATTTCCGCTTGTCTATCTGGAGTCAACATTTCCGCCACGTTCGACGGTGTCGAAGCTCTAACATCCGCCGCTAAATCGGCTAGACTCTCATCAATCTCATGCCCAATCCCCGTTATTACTGGAATTCTGCTTGCCGCAATTGCCCGCGTCAGCGCTTCATCATTAAACACGGATAGATCATCTACGCTTCCCCCACCCCTAATTATCGCAATAATATCAACTTCTGCTTTTTCGTTAAAATATTTTAACGCCCTAATAATCTGATCTGCTGCCGCCATCCCCTGCACTTGTGTATGTGCCGTATAAATTTCTAGTCCACCCCATCTCTCATTAATAATTTTACAAAAATCCGCATATCCTGCCGCCTGCGTAGAAGAAATCACCCCAATTTTCGAAAGATTCTCTGGAATTGGTCTCTTTCTAGCTATATCAAACAATCCTTCTGCTGTTAGTTTCTTCTTCAAAAGTTCAAAATTTTTCTTAATGCTTCCCTCCCCTACTGGCATCACTTGCTTTACCGTCAGAGAAAATTTACCCCATTTCGTTATCTTCGGTGCACCCTTCACGACTACTTTCATGCCATCTTCAAGCTCCATCCTCAGGTCCCATACTGGCATAAAGCAAGAAATTGAGCTCTCTTCGTCCTTCAGGTCAAAAAACACCCATTTTCCCTGGTTTACCTTAAATCCTGATACTTCCCCCTCTACCATCACGCTAGAATACGCATATTCCAGCGTCTGATTTACTACCGCCACAAAATCACTTACCGAAAGCTTAACCTCACCAAATCCTTCACCAAGCCCTTCCATTACAATCCCCTTTTATTCATCTCGGCAATTTCTGCCTTATCTTCTTTCCCTAGCTTTGCAATCGCATGCTGATAGAATCCATATCCCGACACAATCGTCCCGACTAGCACAATTACACGCGTCGTCACTACCACCGCCGTCGCCAGACCAAAATCTACTCCTAGCGCCCACATCACCCCTGCCATCGACGCTTCATATCCACCCGCTCCACCAGGCGTTGGAATTACCGCGCCTAGCACCGAGCCAACCGCTTCCGCCACCATAATTTGCGGTAAAAGTTCTGGATGCCCCATTGACATTGCCACTATCCAGTATGTCGCCACCTCTAAAAAACTATATAATATTCCCCAAAATACTGGCTTCTTTATTACTTTTCTATTGCGCCTTGCTTCTGCAAAATCACCGTGAATTTCCGCACAGAATTTATCCACGACCTCTTGTTTTAGTGCTTCTTTCTTCTTGCCGAATGTCGCCGCCCGAACAACGCCATTCACTATCGCCACCACCTTCTTAGACACCCAATCTAGCGCCTTTTTATTACTAGCAATCAGTGAACCTCCTATCACCATCCCAATCACCGCTACAGAGATTGTCCCCACAATCCACAGCATATACTGATGTTCTGGCGTCACCGCCCCCATCACAAGCAGCATCGCTATTGCAATCAAAGTCTGTGCCTGATTTGCAAATGTCGTCACCGCATATCTTAGAACATACATAAAGCTCGCTTGTGCTGGTGACGCTCCATACGGTTTTAATCTCCATGCCACATACCCCAGTCCCGACACACCCCCACTCGGTACCGCATGATTCATGAAGTTTAGTTCTAGCGAGATTCGCATCAAACTCTTACCAGGAATCTTCTGGGCCCCTTTCCTTGATGCCATATAGGAGAAAAATATCTGTCCACAGCAAAAATACATGAACAGCTGTTCTGGAATGAGCAATAAAATTATCAGAATATTCGTATTCGCTAAATAATCAACCGCCTTAAATACTTCCTCCCTGGCGTTCCACAGCACAACCGCAATCAAAACAAACGTTGCAATACTAAGAATTAGCCTAAACGATATCTTTTTCTTTTTTCGCGTCATGCTCTCACCCACACTTTATTAGCCTCTTGGTGGCTCGCCCTCAGCATCTTCTAGTAGCTTTTTAGACTTGATTTCATACCTCTTACCATTTACTGGCGAAACATAATAATCTTCGTTAACTAGATTCACGAACATCGTCAAATCCTTATCGTCCATGATAATAATCGAGCCATCGTCGTCCGTCATCAATTCTAGCTCCATCTTATCCGCATATTCCACCAAATCTTGCTGGCTCATCTCGTTTTCAATATCAAACGCCTGCACTTTTTTAAGTAGTGGCTTCCTATCTTGAAGCAGAGCATTTAGGGTTAATCCTTCAGAGAACGATAGCTTATACTTTTCCTGCAATTCCTTTGCCTTCTCGTCTGCAATTACCTGCGCCTTATAATCGTATTGGAATAGAGCCTCAAATTTTGGCTGATTAAATATCACTACCGTGCCATCTACTATTGCTACCTGATTATCCGTTGGCATCTTAATCGCTACTTCTGCTGAAAACGGCTCAAAACTCTCCCCGTTTAGCTCCCAGCTCTGCGCCCCCTTAATCGCCGAAGACGCTGCAATTCCCTTCGCAATATAAAATACCTTCATTCCCCCATTCTGCTCATCTGGATAGCTAAACTTAGCAATAATTCCCTTTACCTTCTTAAACTCATATTCATTATCAGTAAAGTAATCAATGTCCTTATACTCATTTTCAATTAGATGTATCAACGTTTCTGCACGACCTACCTTGTCAAGCTGTGTCCGATAAACTACCTTATCCTCCCCATCAGAAAGCTCATAATCTCTACATTCTAGCCCCTTATCCGCTTCCTCAATTACGTATTTTATTGCGGCATTTAAAAACATCTCTTTGACATTAGCCGTTAAGCTATCTGTATAGCGCACTTTATACGGCGTATAATTTTTATTAAACAGAAAAAGTTCTACCGAGACATTATTTTTAATTTCATCAACTTCGTTCGCCCACTGAAAAACATCAAATTTCTGTTCCATTTTACCTCACTTATTTTGTACAAATTACTTATTGTTCATTATAGCATTCTTCTGCAGAAGCTCAAAATACGATTCTTGTGATATATTCTCTTTTCCAAGTTTAAACAGTCTCAGTGTCCGCTTCAAGTCACTCATCACTTCCGACACTGTATCCCCATCCTCTAGCGCCGTCTCAATCTTAAGATATGGGTGAGACAAGCCATCTACTGTATCATAATAAATTCGTGATGTCTCTGATAGCTTAATCCTCTTTCTCCTGCGGCTCACTTCACTCGCTAGCACAAATCCTAGTTGCTGCAACATATTCACAATCTCAGTATAATCACGCACCACTGATCTATCTACAATTTCAATTCCGCTATCTTCAATATGCCTCTTCAAAATCAATTTATACACCGCAGGCTTATCTACTGCAGTCATCTCTGTTCGCATTACGAATCTCGGCATATTCATACCTCTTTTGTATCCTCTCGGTACATACACTCTATCATGCTGATACAAAACTGATTCAAACTCAAGGCTGATTTCTTTCATCCGCCTTTCTAATTCTTGTGGGTCTTTTACTTCTACTTTTACCGTTACTCGTTTCATAATGTTGCTCCTTCTCTTGCCTTGTTTGCCCACTCATCCGCCATCTCGTTCATATCTGTTCCGACATGTCCCCTTGTCCATTTTAATTTCACATTCCCAAGCTTATACAGTGCATACGCCTTTTTCACTAAGTCCAGATTCTTAATCTCTCCACTCTTCTTTTTCCATCCATTAAGCTCCCATTTTGGCGCCCATTTCGTTAGTACATTTACCCAAAATTCCGAATCCGTCACCACCTCACCAGGCTCCCCTGCAAGCATTTCCATGGCCGCTATTAGCGCACATCCTTCCATCCTAATATTTGACGATTTTAATTCACTACCTAGCGCTACTGGTTTTCCGTCTTCAATCACCGCAAACCCACCAGGTCCAGGATTTGGCGATGCGCTCCCGTCTGTCCATAGTGTTCTCATATTAACCTTATTATACTACAATTCTGCGTTATAATAAAGGTATGTCCAAGGACAATTCACGTGTTAAATCTGCTATCGCTCTAGCCACCGAGGCCCACAAAGGTCAATTTAGAAAATCTGGCGACCCTTATATTTCGCATCCTCTTGCCGTCATGAAAATTATTGAAGATTGGGGCATGGACGAAGATACTGTTATTGCTGCCGTTCTCCATGATACTATAGAAGATACCTCCGTTACGCTCCAGGATATCAAAGACCAGTTTGGCGAGCAGGTCGCCTTTCTAGTTGATGGCGTCACTAAGCTTGGCAATGCCCGCTCTGGCATGCGCGACCTTGATACTTACCTTCCCGAGACCAAGGATAACCTCCTACGCCTCCTTGTCGCTACTGGTGCCGATATTCGTGTCCTCATCATCAAACTTGCCGACCGCCTACATAATCTTCGCACCCTCTCCGCCCTTCCTCCCGACAAACAAAAGAAAATCGCCAAAGAATCTCTAGAAGTTTTTGCGCCTCTTGCTGATCGTCTCAACATGGGCCGTCTTCGCGTTGAAATGGCCGATATCGCCTTTTCCTACGTCAATCCTAAGCGCTATCGTGAACTTGCCGACACTATCGAAAAATACAATATTTCCGCCGAAAAAACCATGCAGAAAGTCCAGAAAGAAGTCTCAGAGGCTCTCGGTCGCGAGAAGATTAAGTTCCAAATTTCTGGTCGGGTCAAATCCGTTTATTCCCTCCATAAAAAACTCGCCAAACACAACCAAAACATGCGCGAAATTTACGACCTCACCGCCCTTCGTATTATCGTTAACGATATTACTGATTGTTACCTAGTTCTCGGCATTATTCATTCCCTCTATATGCCAATGTCTGGCCGCATTAAAGATTATATCGCTATGCCAAAGCAAAACGGCTACCAATCCCTTCATACTACTGTCATTACCAAGGATAAACGTATCATTGAATTCCAAATCCGAACTCACGAGATGCACGAATATGCCGAGCGTGGTCTTGCCGCCAGCTTCTATTACAATGAGCAGAAACTCACCGAAAATTACAAAACTGGCAAAATCCAGCATCTCCCAACTAATCTTCTCTGGATTACTGAACTCCAAGAAACCGCCGCCAGACTCCGTGCCGGCAAGAAAGTCGACATCAAAAAACTCCGCCTCAACCTTTTTGCCGACAAAATCTTTGTCTATACCCCTAAAGGCGACATTATCGACCTTCCTAAGGGTTCTTTGCCACTTGATTTTGCTTACCGTCTCCATTCCGAAATCGGCGAACGTGTCACCGGCGTCAAGATTAACGGCAAGATGCGTAGTTTAAACACTAAACTTCAACATGGCGACGTTGTAGAAATTTTGACTTCCAAAAACCGCACTGCTCGCGAATCTTGGCTGCTCGACAAAATCTTCACCGCCCACGCCCGCCAAAAACTCCGCGCCCAGCTAAGCCGTAACAAATAGCTCTATTAAATCGCAGTAGTCTTGTCTTTTTGATACTTTTTCAAAAATTCCGCAAGCGCTCTTTCCTCGCCAAAGTACCGTCGCACTTTATCTATTTTTCCACTCATCACTTCGGCCACAATCTCATCACTCTTTTTTAAATTCTTCTCGTAAGCAGTTTTAAGCTCTGGAATATCCGCCACATCTTCCCAATATTTATGCATACCAAATCGTCCATAATGATGATAAATCGGAAGCCCCACTGGTGCATAGACGTTATATCCGTACGTCCACAATACGGCTGACCGTATCACCTCGCTACCTGTAAAAATCACATCCTTCACCCACCGAACCTCATTTAACATCTCGCCCCTATAAAATTCCAATCCGCCCGTCGCATAGAGTACTTTTTTCATTTCTTGTTCTTCTTCTGGGACATTAATAATCCCAGATTCAAAATTATATTTCCCCTTACCAGGACGAAGCTCTACCCTTGTTCTAGGACCAGCTTCGATCATAGTCTCATTATTTTTGCCATACTCAAATTTTATTGGATAACTCGACAAAACCGCTTTTTCATCTTTACATTGCCTTAGATTGTCCTTAGCAATTTTATCCCAACTCTTCCCAAACTGCATATGTGCATCTGTTTGAAGTACGAACTCTTCATCTCTATATAATTCTTCCAAAAGATGCCTTGCCCAACCTTCGCCGCCAGCCTCTTGCCAAGCTACTTCTATAATCTTAAATCTCTTCCCTCCCCCTCTGAAAAGATTCAATATATTTCTCGTTTCTGGTCCATATTGGTTCAAAATCCCAAAATATAGATTATCTGGATCTTCCGCATTTTTCAAAGCACTTTTTATCGTATTAGATAATTCGACATCTCTATATGCCGGTATTAATACTAGGATTTTTCCGTTCCCCATCTTAATCAAGCGCCTCAAGTAGCTTTTTCAGCTCTTTTTCGTTGTGCACACTAAATGTTACGCTTTTCACTCCAATTCTCACCTTTGCTGCATATTTTTCAGAGAGCGCCGCTTCTTTCTTCATGTACGCACTTGCTTTAACTGCCTTCGCCGAGCTGTTTTTCTTCTTAGAGGCAATAAACCTTTGTACCTGTCGGACACTCCATCCTTCATCGACAATTAGTGGTACAGCCTTCTCAATTACTTTCTCCTCTGCTGCAACTAACGGTCTCATTACCCCTTCTGAGAGTTTATGCTCTCGCATCGCCTTTTTTGCAAAATCTGGCAAATTCAGAAGCCTCATGGTATTTTCTACTGCCGCCTTGCTCTTTCCGACACGTTTCGCAATCTCTTCTTCCGTCAAATTAAACTGCGATTTTAGCTTTGCATACGCTGTCGCAAGCTCTATTGCCGACAAATCTTCCCTCTGTGCATTTTCAATGATCGAAAGCTCTAATCTATTTTGCGCATCAAGTGTTCTAACGATTGCAGGTATCGTCTCAAGTCCTGCGATTTTTGCTGCCCGCCACCTTCTCTCCCCTGCTACAATCTTATATTTATCTTCTTCTTTCACTACGACAATCGGCGACAACACTCCATGTTCTCTAATTGAACTTGCTAGTGCCTCTAGTGCCTCCACATCAAAATCTTTTCTTGGCTGTTCTTCATCCCTTACGATTTCCGTCAGCTTAATTTCTCTTAGTTTTTGACCACTTTCTACTTCTACATCCGCCGTTGGGTCAAATTCCTCATCGACAAGGTCCGTCGGTATTAAGCTTTCAAACCCTCTTCCTAAT
The DNA here is from genome assembly GCA_045651545.1 of Candidatus Nanosyncoccus sp. Lineage (GTDB taxonomy): Bacteria > Patescibacteriota > Saccharimonadia > Saccharimonadales > Saccharimonadaceae > Nanosyncoccus. The sequence continues at coordinate 8,306 of JAZRSM010000011.1, read as the reverse complement.
CCATGTTTTGCCATTTTTCCTCCTTTTTATTTTCTCTTTCCAGTTCTTTTTTCCACCTCGCGCGCAAAGTCTTTGTACGCCTTAGCTCCCTTAGAAAACTTATCGTAGCTTCCTACTGGTACGCCATGGCTTGGTGCTTCTGCCACCCGAACATTTCTTGGAATCGCCGTATCAAATACCTTATCTTTAAAATATTTCTTCACTTCCGCTAGCACTTCAACAGATAGCGACGTTCTCTTATCATACATCGTCGCAAGCACCCCCAGTAGTTTCAAGTCAGGGTTCATCGCTTTCTTCACGAGCTTCATGCTATCAAGTAGTTGCGCTACGCCCTCTAGGGCATAGAATTCCGTTTGTACTGGCAAAAGTAAATAATCCGCCGCAATCATTCCATTGACCGTCAGAAGCGACAGCGATGGTGGCGAGTCAATAATCACATAATCAAAATTTTGGGCGACGCTACTAATTGCATTCTTCAACTTACCGAATTTCCCCTGTGCATTTGCAATTTCTACTTCCGCATTAGCGAGCTCTGGTGTAGTCGGCGCAATCCATAGATTCTTACATTTTGTCTCAACTATCGATTCGGCAAGCGTCGCTTTTCCTACTAGTACTTCCGTCATCGTCGCACTCAGTTTAGTCTTATTCACCCCTAATCCCGAGCTCGCATTCCCCTGTGGATCAAAATCTACAATCAGTGTCTTAAATTTATCTTTAGCTAGAAAATAGCCTAGGTTAACCGCTGTTGTGGTTTTCCCTACACCTCCTTTTTGGTTAGTTATACAAATAACTGTAGCCATAATAACCTCATTATACCATAAAAATAAGCTCTATGAAGAGCTTATTTTTAAGATTTTGACTATCTATTTAATAGAGGTAATCTCAATCATAGAATATTTCTGGCGGTGTCCAGTTTCTTTGTGAACGCGCTTCTTAGAGTGGTAACGAATCACGCGCACTTTGTCTCCGGCAACCTTTTCTTCTACTACTTTTGCCGAAACCTTCACGCCTTTCACCTCTGGCGTTCCAACTGTAGTTTTATCGCCATCAATGACTAGGAGAGCAGATGTTTCGAGCTCTTTGGTTCCTTCCGGGAGGAGGTCCACCCGCAGGGTCTCTTTCTCGGAGACGAGGTATTGCTTCCCGCCAACGAGGATAACTGCTTTCTTCATATTATTCCTTTATTTAACTTGTAATATTGTATCACACTTTTAAGAAAAATACAACCCCAACAAAAAGCCCGCAGGATTCGCGGGCTTTTTGTTACTTAGTTGTTCTTGATTCCGTCAATCACCGTCTGATCAGACTCTGACTTGACTTCAGGCTTCGATATCATCTCCTCTGGCATCACTCCAGTCGTCGTTGCTTTTTTAAGCGCCCTAGAAGACTTATAGAAGTAGAATCCACCTCCAGTAATAATCAAGACTACGATTACTGCTAAAGTAATTTCCCCAGGACCAGTTGTTGGAAGTTCGCTTGGCGTTACTGGTGTAGCACAAGTTTTATTCGTCGTAATTTTTACTCTATCAAACTCTGTTCCATTCTCTGTCTCAAGCGTCACATCGTTCGTATAAGAATTCTCACCACAATTAAAGTCAATTGAACTCTTTACCTTTGCCTGATAAGTAATTACTGCTGTCTCACCAGACAGATAATTACCAATATTTAACCCTGCCGTCGAGAATAGTTCCGCTTCGTTTTCCGCATTCAGTATTATCCCTTCTGGCGCCTCTGGCGTTACGGCCTTTACGGAACCGCTAATTAGTGTCATCTTATCCGGCATTACATCACGCACCATCACAGTTCCCTGTCTAGTCGTTCCAGTGTTCTTATAGTAAATCTTAAAATCAAGCGTATCCCCAGGGTTTGCTTCCATCGACTCCGCCCAGTCTTCCGTTCCAGCCGCCGCAACTACTTTTTCCATCCAGAATCCAGGCTTCTCCGCCTTTACTCGATAAGTCACATATCCGGCGTATTCATTACATCCAGGAATCACCCCCCAAAGTCCATTCTCCGTAAATTCGCCAGCATCATAGCAAGTAATCATCGCGCCAGCTTCGGTATTTGTCCCCACCTTGCTTGCGTCAACAAATAATGAATCTGCCGGCAAAACTATACCGTTCGCCGCTTGACATTTTTCGCTGGTATGTAACACTGCGCTATTTGGCACATAGTTTAACCAGACTGCCTCATCCGCATTCAGGAACGCTGTATCCCACACTGCTTGTGGGTCTGCATTAGTTGCTGAAACCGAACCACGAATCACTGCTTCTTGCCCAGCTTCTACCTTGGTTGGGAAACTTGAAGCTACTCTCGTATTCCTTGCAAGCCCCTTACCGCTATCGTTGTAATTTGCGCCCGCATTGTTATGGAAGTAAATCCAAATCTCATACTCTTTACCAGGCACAATCGTTTCTACATCTTTATGCGCCGAAGTGTCCCCTTCCACATATTCTTTCACGCGCACAAAGTTTGACTCATCTCCAATAAACGGGTTATCCGTAATCGAGTTAAATGTTACGTGGTCCGCTGGACTTTCCCAAGTGTATCTTTCCCTATCCTTTGGCCCCCATGTCTCTTCTAGCGCCGAGACAGAACTGATTGGCATTACTGCCGACGCCACGATTCCAGCTAGTGCTAGGGTCGAAGCAATTTTTGTTTTGATGTTTTTCATATGACCTTCCTTTATTTTTTATCTATTATCACCCATTAGTTCACGAATTCTTTCAGCTAATTCGTCATCCGACCTTTCATCATAATTTGACTCAGAAGCTTCAACGGCTCCTTGATTCGTCAAATCAGGTTCTGGAGTTGGCTCTGGAGCGTGTATCTCACCACCGGTTTGCTCCACAATGTCCGATGCGCCACCTGGATTAACGGCCTGCTCGTTAGCTTGCATTCCAGCCGGTTGTTCCGGTGTGAACTCAGTTTGTGTGTCATTTGCAATCGAAGCTGCCGTTTCTTCTGGGGTCTTGTCTAAGATACCGTTGTCATTATCTTGGATATACGTTCCACGCGATCCTTCCATTGGATTGCCGCTCTCGTCCTTCACCGCGATTGTGTCATTCACGCCTTCACGCATTTCATCGGTTGGCGTGAAGTATGACCCATCACCTTCCGCACTTTCTCTACCAGAAGTTGGAGGCGTCTCTGGAAGTTGGTCTTCCGTTCCGCCCGTCACGTCGTAATCCGTTTTTGGCGCTGGAGTCATTGGAGGCTCAGTCGGAGGAAGTGTTGGTGGGGTTGTAGGAGGTTCAGTTGGAGGAAGCGTTGGAGGAGTTGTCGGAGGGTTCGTTGGAGGGGTTGTAGGAGGTTCAGTTGGAGGAGTCGTAGGAGGGACTGTTGGTGGTTCGGTTGGCGGCACGGTCGGAGGTGTTGTTGGAGGTACGGTCGGAGGCACGGTCGGCGGCGTCGTAGGCGCTTCTGTCATTACTGGCGCCTCCGTCACCTTTTGTTCCACTGGTGCCCACGTCACATCACCCGTCTTCTGACAACAGTTGAGACGCTCGGTAATATGCTCAAGATTGGCATTGCTTGGCAAATTCCAAATCTTCTTTGCAATCTCAAAGTCATAAATTGACTTGCCATCTTTACCAAGGAACTCAATACCATAACCATTACATGGCGTTTTCTTCCGTGCAAACTGCTGAATACGGTTCATCATCTTATCAAAGTATCCTAGCGAAGTGTATTCGTATGGTTCATTCGCATAATTTACTAGGCGAATTTCACCACCCTCAATCTTGTCATACAACTTATCGTAAATTCCGTTCGTAATTTCCTCATATTGTTCAGGCGTCATATAGTGCATCATATCAGCCAAAGTGTTAATTTCTTCAGCCGTATCAACTAAATCTGCTATACCATCACCATCAAGGTCCCAAGGTGCAAAGTCACCCATAAGCGCACCCATTGTTACGAGCTGCTCTGGTGAGTTACCCATCTGCTCAAGATATGCCTTCACGACTTCATCTGTAGAAATCGAACCGTTCTCAATTCCTTCCGTAAATGATCTTTCAATATCATCAGTTGATAGATTGTTACTTTTTACCAGCTTCTCAATCAAGTTCTCGCCGTTTAGAGCTGAAGTTGCTTTCTCCGCTGAGAACGCTGGGTCATCAGCGATATTATAACCACCTTTTCTAGTAATTCTTCCAATTGCTTCAAATTCACCTGTATCGTTAGCTTTTACGCCATTAATCTGTATCGAGCCGTTTGTCTCAATACTATGCGACGCCCTAAAGTTCTCTGCTGGAGTATCTGGATTTGCCTCTACCCACTTATCAATCACTGGGTTGTTATTAATTCGTATCAACCCTTCTGGCGGACGCACAATTGTTTCTGCTCCAGCAATCTTATAACCATCAAACGCTGGCGCCTCAGACATAAATGCTATATCGCTCGTAGGCTCTGCCGAATACGACACAGACCCAAGCAATGCTAAACCATTTTCCGTCGGTTGAGCAATCTGAATCGAAGCACCCTTAAATGTGTCGCCATCAAACAACGTTGCTGCTGCTGGACTATCCGCTGGAATAATCACTTCACCTTCAGGGTCAACATCTAGGATAAATGCCGCATTACCACTTCCAGCTGGCTTCAAGATAACTTGTAAGTTATCAACATCGACATTGTCGATTGCATTACCATTACCGTCACGTAAGCCCTCAAGCGCCGTTACCCTTAGGACCTTGCCACTTACGTCGCCTTCATTGATAGTCTCAAATCCGCCCACAAACGCACCGTATTGTTTACCGTCTGCCGTCCATACTTCTGTGGTATTGGAAACGTTCTCAAATCTGTAGCCATTCCCGTTCATCACATCAACTTCTGGAGCTCTATCAAAGGTTTCCACTGTCTCGGAGTTAAGCACTTCTGGCTCATGCGTAATACCAAGCAGCTCTTCACGCCCATTCACATCAAGCTTCATGTATTCTTCCATCGATATACTACCAAGCTCTTTAGAGAATCCACCCATGTTTGGCTCGATTTCAACGCCAGCCTCTCTTAGCATTTCGATATCTTCTGGCACCATCTTGCCATCATCACCAAAGTGTACTATACCGTCAAATTCTGCTTGACCGTCGTTTTCCACGTCGACATATAGCTTCATGCTATTTGCGTCCATACCTTCGTTGCTAAATTCGACTTTAGCTTCTACTGGCTCAGCATTAGCCATGTCTTCCGCCTCTGCTATACCAGCCACATCTTCCGCTGTTGACCCAGCATCCACATCGGCAGCTGCTTCATTATTACCTAGACCAAATTTCTGCTTCACGTTTGCGAATGCACCACCAACCTTAGCTGCACTAGCTTTATAGAAGTCTGTGCCTTTGAATAATGTAAATGCAATCGCGCCAGCCCCACCAGCCACTGCGCTCGTTATCGCATTAATTCTTACGTTACGTCCAAGCAATGCTAACTCTTCAGCTCCTAGTTTTCCAAATCTACCTCCTTGTTTCTCGAAGATATCATCAGTCCGCTTCTTTGTTGCTTCGGCTATTTTTTCTTTATCGTTGATTAATTGCTCTGCCTCAACTAATTTCTCATCAAGCAATAGTCTTTCCCTTGCTACATTTCCTTTCGAAAACTTGATAAGATCGATTTTTCTTCTTGCCGAGACATTCTTTCTGGCTTTTACCTCCGCAATTGCATTTACGAGGTCATTTTCTATGATGTCGGCCGATTTAAACCCTTCGTTCTTATATTTAGCGAGTGTTTCCTTTACCTTTTTAAATGCCTCTGGGTCTTTTTCTCTAAATTCTCTTGCCACCTTATTGAAGTTGTCGCCTTTTGCATTCATCAAGCGCACCAAGAATTCCTTCTGCACCAAGTCCTCATAGAGCTCTTTTGCGGTTTTCCTGTCACGTCTCTTCTCAATCGCCTCAGCTGCTGCTTCTTCTCTTGAAGTTTGCTTCTCATTTCTCTTTGCCTTAATCTCTGCAATCTTCGCAAAAATCGCATTCTTCTTTGCGGTTCTTTCGGCTTCACCAGTCTCTTTAGCGCTTTCGCCTTCTTCACTACCTTCAGTTTCGCCAGCCTCTTCGCCGTTTTCACTTTCGCCGCCTTCAGCTTCGCCACTTACTTCAGTTTCGTCATTTTCTTCGTCGGCAGTTTCCGCTGCAGCCTCAGCTGCCGCCGCTTCAGCTTCCGCCTTTGCTGCTTTTTCTTCCGCAGTCAAAAGCACATCTTCTTCCTTATCAGAAATCGCACCTTTTCTCTCTGCTTCAGCCAAAGTCTTCGCCGTCTTATCAATACCACGCGCCGCACCAAATACTGCACCTACTACTGCCCCCACCGCGCCAGCTTTCTTCCACCCCATTCCAGCAGTGCTTCCACCCGCTGCAGTTGCACGCATTTCTGACCTAGCATTCGACGAAAATACTTGATAGGCCACCGCCCCCACTAAGCCGCCATAGGACGTTGCCGATACAATATTACTTACTAGCTTCGTTCTGTTCAAATCAGTTTTAAGGTTAGCATTATAAAGCGATACGTGCTCATCAAGATATGCCTCAAATTTCTTCGTATCAATCTCATGCTCCGCCAAAGTCTGCGCGCTCTTCCCCAAGTTTTCCGCCATTTTCTTCACTGCAGACAAATCGTAGCTTTCTTCCGTATGATCACCAAGGAGGAACTTCCCCATCTTAGTGCCAAGGAATCCTTTCACTTTTGCCTTCCCCAGAGTGCCATCTTGCTGCATCTTATCAATTTTCTGGTTAAACTCCTCCAGTGCCTTTTCGGATTCTTCTGGGTTGGTCGTCAATTCTTCATACAAACCCGCTAACTCTTTCTTCAGTAAATCAGCTTTTTTATCTTTGACTTTCTCGACTTTCTCACCCTTGGTTAAGATTCCGTCATTCTTCTCATCAACCGTATCTTCAAATCCACTTTCTTTGAGCGCCAGCCTCGCCCGCCTTGCAACATAACTTTCTCCATCTTCGTTTGCAAGCGACTTGTTAACATCGTCCAGGCTATTTTCAACTTTTAGCGCCTCAAATGCCGCGTTCAAATCGCCATTATTTTTCTTAATTGCGCTATTTGCCTTAGCAGTATAAAATGCCGCCATTATTGGCCTTGTCCAGAAGAAGTTATTGAAGAATCCTTTAGAAATCTTCTTTTCTACGGCACTAGCTACTGCTTCTTTCTTAGTAGCTGTATTTTCCTTAGCAAAGATTAAGCTTATATCACTTTCACCTTTGCCACCAAAATCTACGCCATCAAGCTCTGCCGCCTTGTTTGCAACGCTCCCCATTCTTAGCGCCGTCGCAATTTCTAATCTTTCACCGTCCTCAAGCTTTACCTCGCTCTGAGTATCGGCTCCATTTTCGCCTGCGTTATTGTTTGGGCCTTCGTTTACATTCTCATTTGCGCCCGCGTTCTCCACTCCCGCGTCGCCCTGCACCTCACTAGGCGCTGGGTTGTTTCCCCCTCCCTGATTCAGATTTTCTCCTGCGCCTTCCATTTTATTCAGCTCCGTCTTCTTCGTTTTCTTCTTCAGTTCCAAGATAGATATCGCTGAATTTTGCCATTGTCATACCCACAATTTCTTCAACATCAAGGTTGGATTCTTCTATCGCCTTGGCTACCTCTTCTGGGTCAAGCTGCCCATCTTTTTCTGCCTTTGCTGACAGTTCTTCTAGCTTTTCATCCGGTAGTTCCGCTACGAGCGAACGATCAATTTCTTCCATTAGTCTTGTTTTTAAGTCCATAAAAATATCATTCTTTAGCTCTTCGCTCGTCGAATCGATACCTTTCTTTTCCATCAATCCCTCAATGAATAGATTGATAGATTCTTCGTCTGTTAAATTAGCCAAAAGCTCTTTCGCCTTAGCGTCATTAGTATTGTCATTCATGGTGTGGAGACCTTTCTTTTTGTTTTATGACCTTATATTTTTATCTATTATATTCCGCTTTTGCTTAACTGTCAACAAGTTTATGCTAAAAAGCCGAACGTCGCCTCCGCGCTCGCTTCATTTGCCTATCTGTCCCGCACAAAAAACCGAACATTAAGTTCGGTTTTTATGAAGCCAAGATTCTATCTGGCCTAGGGTCTATCTTATACTATAATACCCCCAATGAAAAAAGTTTTAGACCAGCCCTGGCTCTTGCAATAGTGGCTTTGCTTGCTTTTACATCATTATGTAAAGTATCGCCGCCTTCTATATCTTCAAAGAACAAGTCCTGATCAAAAGCTTCTTTCTTTAAGTTAATATTAGGTGTAGTCATAGAGTTTTGTTTCCTTGTTTGTTTTTTGTTGTTGAGTTTTTATTTGTTAGATTTTATTTTTTATTATCTAACTGTCT
>JAZRSM010000010.1:0-22079 GCA_045651545.1 Candidatus Nanosyncoccus sp. | reverse complement strand
ATGCAACAGATGACGGCGAGTGTCTGCGATAGCGTGTCGACACCGAGTGTAAGTGATACGAACGTTCCGACCACTATTCTTCGGGATACCCGTGACACCAACTCTTATACGGTTAAGAAGTTAGCCGATGGTCGTTGCTGGATGACCGATAATATGAAACTTGCTGATGCGTCTATAGACTCTACCAACTCCAATCTCCCGCCAGGAGCCACATGGGATGTTCCGGCGTCAAGTACGGATGGGTGGTGTGGTACGGCTGATGAAACTTGTGCCAATAAGGCCAATGTCCTGGTTTCCAGTAACGCTCAACACCCGGAGTACGGTACTTATTATTCGTGGAACGCGGCAACGGCAGGGTATGGAAAATATGATTCTACTGCGAGGATTTCTTATTCAATCTGTCCAAAAGGCTGGAGCTTACCTAGGGGTGGTTCGTCTGGGGACTTCCAAATACTTTATAGTCAGTATTCATCTGTTACGCTAATGTTGGATGCTGCCAATGGTCCACAGTTTATTCTGCCAGGTTATCGCAATAGTAGCGGTATCAGTAACCAAGGCAGTGCTGGCCGTTATTGGTCTAATAGTCCAGGCAGCAGCAATGAACTTGCACACGACTTAGGTATGAATAGGAGTAATATTTACTATGTAAGCAACGGCGAAAAACGAAGCGGCTTCTCGGTTCGTTGTATCGCTGACGACTTTTGGAGCATTACGGATATGCAACAAATGACGAAGGGTATGGCAAGCACTCTCACAGCCCCATCCGCCTCTGCGGCTTCTGAGGTCACCACCCGTTCCGCCTACAATTCCGCCGCCGACAAAACCGCTGTTGTCCCAACTCGTACACTAACGGATACTCGTGACGGCAAAACCTACCAGGTTAAAAAACTTGCCGACGGCAACATCTGGATGACCCAGAATCTCGCGCTCATTGGCCCATTCTATCCAGATAAATCCGACTCTGACGTAACCTGGACTAAAGTCACCAGTGGCGCCAACCAAACCTTCCAGGTCCCTGCCCCGGATAGCGGTACATGGTGTTCAGATCAAACTGCGACATGTATAGACCAGCCCAAGATGGACTTGAGTGGCGATGGTAGTTTTGGATATTATAACTTCTTTACAGCTACTGCTGGCGATGGTTCAACAGCATATACTCGTACGGAGATTCAGAAGTCTATTTGTCCTAAAGGCTGGAGATTACCAATGGGATGGGAATCGTTTAGTAACACAAATAGCGGTGAATTTGAGGTATTGAATACGTATTATGTAACCCAATCAGATCTGAAGGGGGTGCCTAATTTGACTCCAACTGGCCGTAGAATTAATGACACGATTCAATCTCCAACTACTAGTGGCTTTTGGTGGTCTAGTGGATCAGTTAGCGCATTTACAGCGCGAAATCTTTACTATGATGTTAGTGGTATTTATCCAGCTGATTCGCCAAGCAAGTATTTCGGCAATGCAATTCGCTGCCTCGCCAAATAACTTCCATTACGCCTAAGCTTGTTAACCACAACTCTCTTTGTTACACTTGTTTATATGACGAGGTATGCAATTCATATAGACTCTGATTCAAAGAAAAATTCAGAAGACATACAAGTTTCTGCTGCAGCTATTTTAGCTGATTACTTTCATTCGGACATTACATTCATTCACCGAGCAAATCATATACAAACTGCCGATTTCCTAATCAACGGTCAAATATGGGAACATAAGGCGCCAAGAGGAAACGGAAAAAGGACTATTCAAAATAGTCTTAGAAATGCTGACAATCAATCGGCAATGGTTATCATAGATTTAAGAAGATGCAAACTGCATCCGGCAAAGGCACTAAGCAATATTCGTCATGAGCTGGAACAGGCAACTAAGATAAAGAAATTATTGATGATAACAAAAACGGGAAAAGTTATTGTAATAAAGTGATTATATGCTATAATGGAACTATAAAAGATGCGCGCGATACTGGATTGAATCAGACGCATCTTTTCTTTTTTATCCCAAAACTATTGCGAACTTCAATAAACTATGGTAAAATAATCTTAAATTTATAACTATATCAATCAAAGGAGCATTTAATGCCTGAACCTAAAAAACAGAGCAGTAATCGTAAGACTGGTCTCCGTCGTAGCCATCTTCGTTTGAAACTCGCTCGTGCAGTTAACAAGAAATCACCTGTCAAGGCTTTTGAGACCAAGAAGACTACCCCAAATGTCAAGGTCAAAACTGTCAAACCAGCCGCCAAAAAAGCGACTAAAGCCAAGAAAACCACCAATAAAAAGAGTAGCAAATAATGGCAAGTAATCGGCACCTAGGTAGAATTATATCTTTACAGAGCTTATATGAGTATGAGTTCCGTGAAAAGGCGGGCGACACGGAAGCCGATATTGATACTATTATCGCAAAAAACATTGAGCCCTACGACAAAGCTCTCGGCGACACCGAGTTCGTCTATGATTTGACGCACGGCGTGGCAGAGCGTTTTAATGAGCTAGATGAGGAACTAAAGCCTCTCGCCCCAGAGTGGCCTATTTCCTCTATTGCCGCAATTGACCGTAACGTCCTTCGTATGGGTCTCTATGAGCTCAAATTTTGTGGTGACAAAGTCCCACCAAAAGTTGCAATAAATGAAGCAGTTGAACTAGCGAAAGCCTTTGGTTCAGATAACTCGTCTAGATTTATCAATGGCGTATTAGGTACGGCCTTCCGCCAAATTGATCCAGAAGCTGCTACTAAGGATAATAATGAACAACCAAAAGATGACAAGGCCGGCGAAAAGACAACATCGGATGCAGAACCAACACCAAACCCAGCAGAAGCGACCACAGAGCCAACCACAGAGACCGATTCCGACGCGCAAGATTCCGGAAGCACTACCGACTAAGAAATACAAAGAATCGCCGTTTTCTAAAATTTTTCACAAAAAACCAGCTATCAAGGAAATCGTCAGGGAACCAACCTCAGGCGGAATTGTTTTTCGTATGAGCAGAGATGGTAAGGATATCGAGGTTCTTTTGATTCAAGATTCCAAAAATCGCTGGACTATTCCTAAGGGTCACATCGAACAGGGAGAAACCGCTAAGCAGACCGCCATTCGTGAGATTGGCGAGGAGTCTGGACTTCACCATGTCCAGGTCTTGACTTGGCTCGGTAAGATTCACTTTAAATATCGCCGCCAAGACAAGCTCGTCCTGATGACCACCCAGATTTATCTAGTCCGTTCTCTTGACGACCACGAAAAGCCTCAGAAAGAAAAGTGGATGAACGGAATTAAGTGGTTCGAATTTAACGAGGCGCTTAACGCCATCGAATACGAAGACATCGAAAAACTTATGCTTATCGCTAGGAAAAAAATTCGTGCAGGAGAATTTTAACGAAAGAATAGCCAAGATTAATCAAGGCTAAAACCAAGCAGATTAACGGAGGATTAATGAATAAAGAATTAAAAGAACAATACGAAAATTTCGCCCTAGACAAACTAGATTTTAAGTTTAATAATCTAGAGCTTCTGATTACCGCTCTTACCCATAGAAGCTACATTAACGAGCATAAGAACTTAGGTCAAGAGCACAATGAGCGCCTAGAGTTCTTAGGCGACGCCGTCCTAGAGATGGTCACATCCGACTTTCTCTATCGCAAATTCGACGAAAACGAAGGCATCATGACCGCATGGCGAAGTGCCTTGGTGCGCACCGATTCTATCGGAGCTGCCGCCGAGGAACTTGGCTACGCGCCCCTAGTTCGCCTTTCTCACGGCGAAAAAATGGGCTCAAGCAGAGCTCACGCTGTTATCTATGCCGATTGTTTTGAAGCGCTAATCGGCGCAATCTACCTCGACCAAGGCTATGACATGGCGAAGAAATTCATCGAAAAATATATCTTGAGCAAGACCGACGAGATGCTAAAATCTGGCTCTTGGCTCGATCCAAAGTCTTTCTTCCAGGAAACCTCCCAGCACTACGACGGTGTTACCCCTCAGTATCGCACTCTTAAAGAAGAAGGTCCCGACCATGACAAGACCTTTACGGTTGGTGTCTTTGTTGGCGACGAACTCCGTGGTACCGGCACTGGTCACTCCAAACAAGAAGCTCAAGGTGATGCCGCCGCCAAGGGAATTGAATACTACCGCAAGACCTACAAAGATTTCAACCCAATGAAAATCTCCCCTGTCAAAATCCGCAAAAACCACTAGCGTCTTGACTTTTAAGGTAATCTGTGCTATAATAGTAATGTTGTAGTCCATTTTTTTGAATTCCAAAAGAAACAGGGGGTGTCAAAATGACAGAATCAAAAAATGAAACAAGGCAGATTAAGGAGATTTTGGAGGAGTTATTCAAAGGTCAGGAAGCTGCGCTAAATAAATATGCGCGTGTCCGTATGACGCAATACGAAATTGGCCTTTGGAGACGATATGGCCTACCTTTGTCTGGCGTGAATAGTGCTGCCAAGCAGTATTTTTCCAAGAGATTTCTTGGTGGCAAGCGCATTGATAAGGTCGGTGAAAATGAGCTCAAAAAAGGTCTCACAGCCCTTGATTACGCCGTAAGCGACGGTTGCCATGGTCGTTGTGTTCGCCTAGTAGAAGAGCTAAATTGTGCCCTAGCTAAGCTTGGCCTTAAGCAAGTTAGCCAGCCTGATAAGTTTCTTGATTGGCTAACTTTTAGCTATGAGGTCAGGACTGACCATGATGGCAGACCAATCAGGGAGCAACCAGGTAATTTCGAAATTCGGATTTTTCACTCCGAAGAAAATCGCAAAGAATTCTGGCTCGAGCTCCAGGCATTGCTCAAACAGGGCAAGATGATGTCCATGCAAGACGTTGCAAAAATTGTCCTGCACAAATGTCATTACTCCAAATCTCTAAAAAACGCAGAGGGTTCAACTTGAGCCCTCTTTTCTTTTTTCTAAATCTGTGTTATAATGAGCCAAGTAAATAATTTAAGGAGAACTATGCTAGCGATTCGTATGCAGCGTAATGGCCGATCACACTTGCCTGTGTATCGGATAATCGTCCAAGAAGCGCAGCGTCACCCCCTTTCGGGACGCGTTGTAGCCGAGGTCGGTTTTTACAACCCCCACACCAAAGAAACTACTCTTGACAAAGAGGCAGTTAAAAAATATCTAGATAACGGCGCACAGCCTTCCACTCGTGTCATCCGTGTCTTGAAAGCCAACAAAATTGCGCTTCCAAAATGGGTTAAAGACGCCCCAGAGAAGCACGTCAAGGCTAAACACGCTGACAAACTTCGTAAAAATCAGTCAAAAGAAGAAGCCCCAGCCGAGGCTGCTCCAGAGGCTACCGAAGCCCCAGCCGAAGAAAAAGCTGAGTAAAAAGAAGCCCCTTGTGGGCTTTCTTTTTGTGCTATAATAGAAGTATTAACATTTAAATTTAAATTCGGAGAATAATAATGGCAACCATTGACCAGCAATTCGTAGAATATATCGTAAAAACTCTCGTAAATAACCCCGACAAAGTCACCGTAGAGCGTCAGATTGACGAAAAAGGCGTCCTACTCAGCCTTACTGTTGACCCAGAAGATGTTGGCCGCGTCATCGGTCGCCGTGGTGCCACCGCTCAATCTATCCGTACTCTACTTCGCGCTCTTGGTACCAAGAACGATGCTCGTTACAACTTGAAGATTGTTAACGACGAAGCCGCTCCTCGTGCTGTCCGCGAAAGCGCCGCTAGAGCTGACGAATCCGCTCCAGCTAGCGAACCTGTCGCAGAAGCCCCTGCCGAGGCTGACGAGAGTGAAGTTGCCAAAGACACCTTTGATAACGATGGTGACGAAGAGACTTCCGATCTCGCCGAGAAAACTCGTGCTGAGCTCGCCGACATGGATGATTTAGATATCTAATAAGCCCGACTTTATTAAGTTAAAAACCGCTCATAAAAGAGCGGTTTTTTGTATTTTAACCCTTGACATTCCAATTTTACTTATGCTAAAATAAAAGCAGTTCAGTTGTTTGAACGAAAGCTAACTGCGAGTCAGCTTACACAATATAAGTTGAGAGCTTATCTGTTCAAAAAGCCACTAGATTTGAGAGCCTAGTGGTTTTTTGGTTTTAAACCCTACCTACCCCAAGAGTGTCCCAAGTCAATAAAAAGGGGCAGCCAATCTGACTACCCCTAGAAGTTAGCGTTATCTCCATTCGAATTGCTTATCGCCTTCTCTAAAAATCAATCTAGCATCAAGATAGACCTCTGTGTCACGAGAATTATCCACCGTTCTCATGTAGACTAGATAATTTTTCATCAGGTCAATTACGTCGCTCACCCATTGTGTGCCGCCGCCCATCGATTGGGAATTAAGCTTATTCTTGTGGGAAACTAGCCTAGTAAAGACGAATTTAACCCCTAATGATGCGCAGAATAGCCCGTGTTTATAAAATGGATAAATTTCATAGCAATCACCCCAATAATCTTCTAGTCCAGCCTGCTCCAAATAGTCAGAAAAGTCATCTACGAGACCAACGAAGCCGGTTAGACCGTTTTCATCATCTGGAGCTACATCTGCTAGCAAAACCTCAACCGTATGTGTCCTATTCTTATCTCCCCCGTATTCGAGCTCATGTTTTGACATCTTATCCCTCCTTTCGATATCAGAATGAAATAACGCTATTAATGTTCTTGATATGTACTCACTTCGCCTCACTATACCACACAAAAATTCCTCTTGCAAACTTTGACATTTTGCGCTAAAATGGACAACAAGAAGTAGTGTGTCAAGTTTTTCTATGTATCCAAAATTGGCGAATTTGGCTACAAAACTATGGCAGTATTCTTCGGCGCTAAGAATAATAACACTAAATAATAAGAGGTAAGAGTGAAAACTACAAACGAAAGTGGTTCCCGCGTATTTTTTACCGAGGGTGACCAAGCACTTCCTATTCCTGATCTGATTGCACATCAGAAGGACTCTTGGGAAGATTTTGTCAAATCTGGCCTCCGCGAAGTCTTCAATGAGCTTAACCCTATTGACGACTACACCGGCCAAAAACTATCATTAAGATTTAAAGATTACGAGTTCAAGGCTCCAAAAGAGAACGAACAGGACGCTAAATATAACCTAGCTACCTATGAATCCGCTCTCCACGTCCTAGTCGAGCTAGAAAACAAAGTTACTGGCGAGAAAAAGGAACAAGACATCTTCTTTGGTGACTATCCTTGGATGACCGACCGTGCAACCTTTGTTATCAACGGTACTGAGCGCGTAATTGTCTCTCAGCTCATCCGTTCTGCTGGTGTATTCTTCACCGCAGACAACATCGGTGGACGCAACTACTACGGCGCTAAGGTTATCCCAGGTCGTGGTGCTTGGCTAGAGTTCGAGACTTCTCCGTCTGGCGCTATCTATGTCAAGATTGACCGTCGTCGCAAAATCCCTGTTACTACCTTCCTTCGTGCTCTTGGTATCTCCAAGAAGTCCGAGATCAAGGAAGCTTTCAAGGGTCTAGACGAAGGCGAAATCAGCTACATCGACGCTACCCTAGAGAAAGATACTCCCGCCGGCCAGAGCGAGGCCCTTATTGAGGTTTATCGTAAGCTCCGTCCAGGTGATCTTGCTACCGTTGAAAACGCTAAATCTATGATTGAGCGCACTTTCTTCGAGTACAAGCGCTATGATTATTCTCGCGTTGGTCGCTTTAAGCTCAATCAGCGTCTTGGTTTCGACACTCCAAATGTTGCCGCTAACCGCACGCTTCAGATGAAAGATCTTATCGCTATCATCGCCGAGCTCATCCGTCTCAACAATACCCAGGATGCTCCAGATGATATCGACTCTCTATCTAACCGTCGCATTAAACTCGTTGGCGAACTTGTTCAGCGCCAGTTCCGCCTCGGTATGCTTCGCTTACAGAGAAACATCCTAGACCGTATGTCTATGGCTAACCCAGAAGATGTTACTCCATCTCAGTTGATTAACGCTCGTCCAGTCACCGCTGCAGTTAAGGAGTTCTTTACGAGCTCTCAGCTCTCTCAGCTTATGGACGAAACCAACCCATTCTCCGAGCTTGCACACAAGCGTCGTTTGAGCTCTATGGGTCCTGGCGGTCTTACTCGTGAGCGCGCCGGCTTTGACGTCCGCGATACTCACCCTACCCACTATGGTCGTATCTGTACTGTAGAAACCCCAGAAGGTGCTAACGTCGGTCTCGTGCTTAACCTCGCGACTTACGCTCGTATCAACGAATACGGTTTTATCGAAGCGCCATACCGCGTCGTCAAAGACGGCAAGGTAACCGATGAAGTCGTCTATGTTGATGCCGCCTCTGAACAGAATATGATTATTGCGGATACTTCCGCCCAGCTCGACAAGAACGGCAAATTCGTTGATGCTCGTGTTTCTGCCCGTGTTAAGGGTGCGCCAACCCAGGTAGAATCAAGCAAAGTTACTCACATGGATGCCGCTCACAAGGAAATTCTGGGTGTTTCTGCCTCGCTTATTCCATTTGTTGAGAAGAACCGTGTTGACCGCTCTTTTATGGCCTGCGCCATGCAGAAGCAAGCAGTTCCTCTTCTTCGCCAAGACAACCCAGTCGTTGGTACTGGTATCGAAGGCGAAGTCGCCAAAAACACCTCTCAGCTCATCTGTGCCGAAGGTGCTGGTGAAGTTGTTAAGGCTGACGGCGTTTCCGTTATCGTTAATTACAACAAAACTGGTGAAAAAGAATACAAACTAATCCACTTCGAAAAAACCAACGATGACCGCTGTTACAACCAGCGCGTCAAGGTTGAGCGTGGCCAGAAAGTTAAGAAGGGTGACATCCTTATCGAAGGTGCCTCTATTAATAACGGCGAACTCGCCTTAGGTCGCGACCTTCTCGTCGCCTTTATGCCATGGCGTGGCTACAACATGGATGATGCTATCGTCATTTCTTCTCGCCTCGTCCAAGACGACACTTTGACCTCTATCAACATTAAAGATTACGATGTTGAAGTCCGCGAAACCAAGCTCGGCCCAGAACAAGTTACTCGTGATATTCCAAACGTCTCCGAGCACTCTCTCCGCCACCTTGGCGAAGATGGCATCGTAGCCGTAGGTAGCGAAGTCCAGAACGGCGATATCCTCGTCGGTAAAATCACCCCTAAGGGTGAGCAGGAGCTCAGCTCTGAGGAACGTCTCCTCCGCGCTATCTTCGGTGAAAAAGCCAAAGATGTCCGCGATACCTCTGTTCGCATGAACGGCTCTTCCACTGGTAAGGTTGTCGGCGTTCGTGTTTACACTCGTGAACAGGGTCACGACCTCAAAGCTGGCGTGCTTAAACAGATTAAGATTTACGTTGCCGAAATGCGCAAAATCGGTGTCGGTGATAAGCTTTCCGGTCGCCACGGTAACAAAGGTGTGGTCTCCCGCGTCCTCCCAGTTGAGGATATGCCATTCATGGAAGACGGTACCCCAATCGATGTTATCTTGTCTCCAATGGGCGTGCCTTCCCGTATGAACCTCGGTCAGCTCTTCGAAATCCACCTCGGTATGGCAGCAAGAGCCCTAGGCTACAAAGTTGCTACCCCATCCTTCAACGGTGTTCATGATGAAACTATCTCTGATGAGCTAGAAAAAGCAGGCTTTAACCGCGACGGTCGTGTCCAACTTTATGACGGTCTAACTGGTGAACCATTTGAGGAAAGAACCTCTGTTGGCGTCATGCACATGCTTAAGCTCCACCACATGGTTGACGACAAGATTCACGCTCGTTCTACCGGTCCATACACTATGGTCACCCAGCAGCCACTTGGTGGTAAAGCTCAAAACGGTGGTCAGCGTTTCGGAGAAATGGAGGTCTGGGCACTCGAAGCTTACGGTGCTGCTACTACCTTGCAGGAAATGCTTACCATTAAGTCTGATGACGTCTATGGCCGTGCTAAGGCTTATGAATCTATCATTAAACGCCTTCCAATCGAAGGCCCAAAGCTCCCAGAAGGCTTCAATGTCTTGGTTAAAGAGCTTCAAGGTCTAGGTCTTAAAGTTGACTTACTTGACCATGGTGATTCTACCGACGCATCTGATGTGATTGAAGAAACTTCCCGTGAAATCGAAAAACAGCAAGATGACAAACTCATCTATGCACAACATCTTAAAGAAACCGAAAACGATCTTGACAATCTCTCTGATGAAGATACGGAAGAGCTTGTCGATGACGACGGAATACAAATAACTGATGAGGAAGGCGAAGAAATCGTCGAAGAAGACGATGGTACCGTTGACCTCGGAGAGGAGTTCTAATATGGCTTGGATGGATAATTTTATCTCAGCTTCCGACTTCGACTCTATTCGTTTAAGTGTGGCGTCAAGCGATGACATCTTGAACTGGAGCTACGGCGAAGTTCTAAAGCCTGAAACTATTAACTACCGCACACAGAAACCAGAACGTGATGGTTTGTTCTGTGAGCGTATCTTTGGCCCAGTCAAAGATATTAACCCACACGACAGCAAACTTAAAGGTGTTCGCTCCCGCGAAGCTGCCGTTGATAAAGAGGGAAATTTGGTCACCAAATCTATCTCTCGTCGTGAGCGCATGGGCCACATCGCTCTTGCTGCTCCTGTTGCGCATATTTGGTTTATGCGTGGCACCCCTTCTGCTATCTCTTTGCTTCTTAACCTCACCGTTAAGAATATCGAGAAAGTTGTCTATTTTGCATCTTACTTAATTACTGACAGTCAAGATGACAAAATCGCTGAGAAGATGAACGACTTAGACGCTCAGACTGATGCTGCACGCCAAGCTATTCACCTTCGCTACGAGGAAGCTGCTAAAGACAAGAATGCCGACGCTAAGGTTCTTGCCGAGCAGGAAGCCAAAGAAGTTGAAGAACTCGAAGCTGACTACAAAGAAAGAAAAGAAATCTTGACTAGCCTCAAAAAAGGCGCCGTCATCTCCGAAATCGACTACCGTAACCTCGAAATCGACCACGAAGATTACGCCGAGCTCATTGAAGTCCAGATGGGTGCTACCGCCATCAAGAAAATGCTTGACGAAATCGACGTCAACAAGATGATCGAAGAGTTAACCGCAGAAGTTGCCGAAGCTAAAGGTCAAAAAGAGAAGAAAATCAGCAAACGCCTCAAACTCATTGAAGGTATGGCCGCCGCTGGTATTAAACCTTCTGACCTCGTCTTGACAGTTATCCCAGTTATCCCTCCAGATCTTCGTCCAATGATTGCCCTTCCAGGTGGTCGCTTTGCCACATCTGACCTAAACGATCTCTATCGTCGTGTCATTAACCGTAACAACCGCTTGAAGAAGCTTCTTGACCTTAACGCCCCAGAAGTTATCTGTAGAAACGAAATGCGCATGCTCCAAGAAGCTGTTGATGCTCTTATCGACAACTCCGCTTCTCACGGCAACCGCACCGCTAACTCTCAAAACGGTCGCAGAAAGCTTAAATCTCTCTCCGACCTCTTGAAAGGTAAGCAAGGTCGCTTCCGTCAGAACCTTCTTGGTAAGCGTGTTGACTATTCTGGTCGCTCCGTAATCGTTGTTGGTCCAGAACTTAAGCTCAACGAATGCGGCCTTCCAAAACAGATGGCACTAGAACTCTTTAAGCCATTCGTGATTAGCTGGCTCATGGCCGGCGAGCATGCCGCCAATATCCGCGCCGCTACTCGTATGATTGAAGCTGGCGAAAATATTGTTTGGGATGCGCTCGACGAAGTTATTAAGGGTAAATACGTGCTCTTAAACCGCGCTCCATCTCTCCACCGTCTCTCTATCCAGGCTTTCCAACCAAAGCTTATCGATGGTAAAGCTATCCAGCTTCACCCACTCGTAGCTACTGGTTTCAACGCCGACTACGATGGTGACCAGATGGCTGTCCACCTACCTCTATCTAACGAGGCTCAGGCCGAAGCTCGCGAACTTATGTCCGCTACTAAGAACTTGCTAAAGCCTGCTGATGGCGCTCCAGTACTTTCTATCTATCAGGACGTCGTGCTTGGTATTTACTACCTCACCTACGACAAACCAGGTACTGCTACCGATGAAGTTAAGCCATATAGCTCTATCTACGAAGCTGAAATGGCCTACGACCAGG
The DNA here is from genome assembly GCA_045651545.1 of Candidatus Nanosyncoccus sp. Lineage (GTDB taxonomy): Bacteria > Patescibacteriota > Saccharimonadia > Saccharimonadales > Saccharimonadaceae > Nanosyncoccus. The sequence goes on along the minus strand of JAZRSM010000010.1, from coordinate 10,042 downwards.
GAATTATCCACTTACAGACTCCAATTCGCGTGTTTGCTAAGAAGGAAATTAGAAATACTACTCTCGGCCGCGTGATTTTCAACGAAATCTTGCCAGAAGATTATCCATACGATAACTCTGTCCAGACTTCCAAGCAGCTCAAGAAAGTCATGGCAAACATCTTTGATATGTATGGTGCCGACGTTACTGTTAAGACCGCTGATAAGTTGAAGAACCTTGCCTTCGAATATGAGACTATCGCCTCTGTCTCTACGGCTAAGGATGATTACCCAACTTACCCAGAAATCCAAGATTTCATCGCCGAAGGTGATGCTAAGACTGCTCTAATCCAAGAACAATACGACCAAGGTCTCGTTACCGAGGAAGAGCGTTACAACCTTACCGTTGCTAACTGGCGTGATATCGACAACAAGATTTCTGACTTCTTGAAGAGTAAGCTCTCCGAGATGGATACAGATATCGCCGTGATGGTTAACTCTGGCGCTCGTGGTAGCGTTTCCAACATTAAGCTAGCTTCCGCTGAAATCGGTATCATGGTCGATATTAACAACAACGAAATTGAGCTTCCAGTTAAGTCTTCTTATAAGAAAGGTCTCAACACCCTCGAATCCTTCATCGCCACTCGTGGTGCTCGTCAAGGTCAGGTGTCAACCGCTCTTCGTACTGCTGACTCTGGTTACCTCACTCGTCGTCTCGTCGATGTCGCTCAGGATGTCTTCACGACCGAAGAAATCGCTGAAGATCCAGGTTTCGAAGTCCGAAAAGCCGAAGTCAGAGACGCTGGCGTGGAATTCTCCGCTTGGGTATCTGGTCGTTACACCGCTGCTCCTATTCCAGGTTACCTCGGTGCAGATGAGCTCATCACCCCAGAAATCGCTGCTCAGCTCGAAGAAGACGACAAAGTTGAATCCGTTAAGATTCAATCTATCCTCACTACGACCGCCGTTGATGGTGTCCCACAAAAGGCCTATGGTATCGATATGTCCACTCGCGAATTGGTCGCCCCAAATCAGCCAGTTGGCGTTATCGCCGCCCAGTCCCTTGGTGAGCCAGGTACACAGCTTACGCTCGATACTAAACACGGCTCTGGTGTGGCAGGTTCTGGTGCTATCGCCCGTGGTCTTCCTCGTGTAGAAGAGCTTCTTGAAGCTCGTTCTCCAAAGGGTCAAGCTTGGGTTTCCCCAACCGACGGTACTGTCGAAGTCTGGGAAGATAGCAACCTCTATGTTGTCCAAATCACCCCAGAAGCTGGTGAAACCACTCGTATTGAGCTTGAGGGTAGAAAAGCCAAAGTTAAAGATGGTGCTAATGTCAAAGCTGGCGATGTTATCGCTTCCAAGAAACTTGGTCGCGAACCAATCGTTGCGCCATATGATGGCAATGCTCAGCTCGTTGAAGGTGCTATCATCTTGGTTGGCGGCGCAGGCTCTCCTGCTCGCATCGAAATTCCAGGTGAAGCCGAACTTGTCGTCAAATCTGGTGACACTATCAAAGCTGGTGACCGCCTAACTGCCGGTTCCTTGAACCTCCAAGACCTCTTGAAATATAAGGGTAAGGAAGAAACTGAGCGCTATATCATGAACGATGTTCTTGCCGTTTATGCCGCTCAGGGTCACGAGATTTCCGCAAAACACCTTGAAATTATCGTCCGCCAGATGTTCTCAAGAGTTATGATTGACGAATCTGGTGATTCTAACTTGGTAGTTGGCGACATCATCTCTCAGGCTGCTGTTGAAGCTGAGAATAAAGACCTCATCGCCGAAGGCAAAGAACCAGCCAAATACACCCACTTACTACTTGGTATTACCAAAGTATCTATTTGGTCTGATTCCTTCCTCTCCGCTGCATCCTTCCAGGATACGACTCGTGTGCTTATCAACTCTGCCATCTCTGGTCGCGTTGATCATCTACACGGCCTGAAGGAAAACGTCATTATCGGCCGCAAGATTCCAGTCGGTACTGGTGTCCACCCAATCAGCGAAGACGCTACACCAAGCGAAGAAGAGCTCCAAGACGCTTAAAACTTAATCAGTAAGCTTGGTAAAGCAGAAAAACAAGGGGCTTACCCCCTTGTTTTTTGTGGCAAGGTATGATAAAATATACACGTATATTCTTTTAAGGTGACAACTAAAAGTTCGATATACATAACTAGACGTAAGACGTAAGCCTTGCGATTTCCACTATTTCATATCTGTAATGGAGAAGAAATATGAAGTTTCAAGGAACTGCTCATAAGTCTAGCTTTGTGCATGTCGGGATTACTACCTAGCATGCTAGGAAAGTCCCAGAAAGAATGTAGAAAAAATAAAGGAAAGGAAAAGATGAAAGTCATCATCGGCACCAAAATTGGTATGACCCAGATCATCGCTGAAGACGGTACAGTTACCCCTGTCACTATTCTTCAAGCGGACCCAGCTACAGTGACTCAGGTAAAAAGCGTCGAAACTGATGGTTATAACGGTGTTCAACTAGGCTACGGTCAGAGTAAGAACCTGAGCAAGTCGGTTTCCGGCCACGTTAAAAAGGCTGGAGAAAATCTCTCTCCTAAAGTTCTCAAAGAATTCCGCACTGAGGATACCCCAGAATACAAAGCTGGCGATATTCTCACCGTAGAAAACTTTGAACTTGGAGACAAAGTTACAGTTACAGGCACCTCCAAAGGTAAAGGCTTTGCCGGTACTGTTAAACGCTGGAACTTCCAAGAATCCCGTAATACTCACGGTTTCAAGGGAGATATTCGTAAAGTCGGTTCTATCGGCTCTATGTATCCACAAAAGGTCTTTAAAGGCAAAAGAATGCCAGGTCGCATGGGCCACGACCAAGTTACAGTCAAGAATTTGGTTGTAGCATATATTAACAAAGAAGATAACTTGATTGGTGTTAAGGGAGCAGTCCCAGGCCCAAACAAGGGTATCGTAACAGTTGAGGGAAAGGAATAATATGGCAGATATTAAATTGAACCCAGAAATCTTTGACCTCAAAGTTGAAAATCATGAGCTTATCAAGACCGCTTATGATGCATATCTTGCCAACTCTCGTAGCTCTCACGCTAAGACCTTAAAGCGTGGTGAAGTTCGTGGTGGTGGTAAGAAACCTTGGAAACAGAAAGGTACTGGTCGTGCCCGTTTCGGCTCTACCCGCAACCCTATCTGGCGCCATGGTGGTGTAGCCTTCGGCCGCACCGGTGAAGAAAACTTCACCAAAAATCTTTCTCGCTCTGCTAAGAAGGTCGCAATCCGTCGCGCTCTCTCTGTTAAAAACGCAGAAAAAGCCGTCGTTATTGCAGATAAGCCTTTGAACCAGACCGGCAAAACCAAAGACGCTGCCAAATATCTAGCAGATCTTAAGCTAGATGGCAAAAATGTCTTGGCTGTCGCTCACGAGAAAACCCCAGAGCTTATTCGTATGACGAATAATATCGCAAATCTTAAGCTAGTTCGCGCTACTTACCTTAACGTCTACGATATTATGAACGCAGACGCTATCGTTTTCAGCAAAGATGCTCTAAAAGACGTTGAGAACTGGCTAATCGGAAAGGAGGAAGCATAATGGCTAAAGCAGAAAAAGCTGTCAAAGCTGATAAAAAAGCTGACAAAAAAGTCAAACAAGCTGAAGTTGCTAAACCAACTTGCCTCCCACGCGCCACTGAAAAAGCTTACTTTGAGCAAGCTAAGCGCACCTATATCTTCATTTGCCCACTTAAAGCTTCTAAGCAAGAAATTAAGCGCGCAATTGAGAAAGAATATATTGTTACTATCGAGGATGTTCGCGTCCTCACTAGAAAAGGCAAGAAGACACGCTTCTCTCGCGGCAAACACGCCTATCCAGGCACAACTTATCGCAGAGATCACAAACTCGCCTATGTCACCTTAAAAGAAGGCGATAAAATCGCTGTCTTCCAGGAAGAAGAAAAAGCTTCCGACAAAAAAGCCGAAAAGAAAGGGGATAAATAATGGCTATTACTGCATATCGCCCAACCACCCCTGCACAGCGCGGTAAAACTACCCAAGATTTTGACCAGATTACCACTTCTAAACCTATGAAATCCTTAGTCAAGGCTAAGAAACAGCAAGCTGGCAAAAACAATCAGGGTCGCATTACTGTTCGCCACCGTGGTGGTGGTGTCAAGCGTCACTATCGCTTGCTTACCCACAATCTTCCAAAGAACCTCAACCTAGAGGTTATAGAGATTGAGTACGATCCAAACCGCTCTGCACGTATTGCTCGCGTTAAGGACCAGAACGGCGTTTACTACTATGTTCTCGCCGATCAGAACATGGTAAAAGGTTCTACCTTCACTACTGGCGACGAAGCCGCTGTTGAAGCGTCCAACCGCTTACCACTAGAAAACATTCCAGTTGGTACTTTTGTCTATGCTATTGAACTTACCCCAGGTCGTGGTGCTCAAATGGTCCGCGCTGCTGGTAGCTCTGCACAGCTCATGGCAAAAGAAGATGGTTATGCCACTCTTAAAATGCCATCTGGCGAGTTTAGAAAAGTATTAAGTACCTGTCAAGCATCTGTTGGTGCTGTCGGAAACGAACAGCATCAAAACGTGAAAATCGGTGCCGCTGGTCGCACCCGCAGAAAAGGCATTCGCCCAACTGTCCGTGGTGTTGTCCAGAACGCAACTGATCACCCACACGGTGGTGGTGACGGTGGTCGTCACGGTTCCGGTAAGGCTCCTCGTACTCCTTGGGGTCAGCTCACGCTTGGTTATCGTACTCGTCATAATAAGAAAACCGATAAAATGATCGTGCGTAGTCGTCACGAAGGAAAGAGGAAATAATCTATGAGTAGAAGTCTTAAAAAAGGACCTTTTGTAGATTATAAACTACAGAAGAAAATCGAAGCCTTGGACGCTAACGATCGCACCGTAATTAAAACTTGGGCTCGCCAATCCACTATTTCTCCAGAAATGGTCGGTAGAACTATCGCTGTTCACAACGGCAAAGTCCATGTTCCGGTATTCGTTAGTGAAAACATGGTTGGACACAAACTCGGTGAGTTTGCTCCTACCCGTAAATTCCGCCGCCACGGTGGTAAAAAGGCTGCTGAGGCTGCTGCTGCGAAAGGAGATGCATAATGTCTGAAACTCATTTCGCGCACGCCTACATCAAAGGTGTTGATAGTATGCCAAGAAAGACTGGCGTCGTTGCGAGCCTCGCTCGTGACCGCTACGTCGCAGACGCTCTCGTCATCTTGGAAAACACCCCACGCCGCGCAGCTCGTGCTGTCAAAAAAGCTATTGAGTCTGCAAATGCTAATTTGCTGAACTCTGGCGTGTCTATTGACCCAAAAACTATTCGTGTTGCTAGAATCTCCGTTACTGCTGGAACTCGCATTCGTCGTTATGTTCCTGCTTCTCGCGGACGCGCTCTTCCATACGAAAAGGTTTCTTCTAACATCTTCGTAGAAGTTGCTGGAGAGGAAAAAGCTAAAAAACCAGCAGAAAAACCTGCAGATAAGAAGGAGGAAAAGTAATGGGACAGAAAGTCAACCCAGTATCTTACCGTCTTCAAATTAGCAAAGATTGGTCTTCTAAATGGTTTACCAAGAAAACCGATTTCAAGAACTGGCTGGTTGAAGACACCAAGATTCGCGAAACTATTGAGAACCGCTTTAAAGCTCGTCCAACTATCGCGAAAATCAACATTGAAAGAAGCTCTAACCTTACCACTATTACCATCTTGACCGCCAAAGCTGGCGCCGTCATCGGTAAGCAGGGTGCAGGTATCAACGAGCTTAAAGGCGAACTAGAAAAAATCGTTTCTGGCCCTATCCGCATCAATGTCGAAGAAATTAAGAAACCAGAGCTAAACGCTAAGCTAGTTGCCGAGAATATCGGTTTCCAGCTCGGCAAGCGTATGAACTTCCGCCGCGCCGTCAAAATGGCCTGCCAGTCAACTATGACTGCCGGTGCCAAAGGTGTCCGTATCGAAGTTGCAGGACGCTTAAATGGCGCAGAAATGTCTCGCCGTGAGAAGTTTATTGAGGGTTCCGTTCCTCTACATACTCTCCGCGCCGACATCGATTTCTACTGTCACCACGCTCCAACTACCGCTGGTATCGTTGGCGTAAAGGTCTGGATTTATAAGGGGGAGAAATAATTATGGCAATGTTATTACCAAAGAAAACTGCCCACCGCAAAGTTCGTATCGGCAAAAACAATGGCGTCGCTACACGCTGTAACAGCGTAGCTTTCGGCGACTACGGCCTGATGTCTCTTGACAACGAGCGTATCAACTCTCGTCAGATTGAGGCAGCCCGCCAAGCCATTAACCGTTTCGTCAAACGTGGTGGTAAAGTCTGGATTCGTATCTTCCCACACACCCCAGTCACCAAGAAACCTCTTGATGTCAAGATGGGTGGTGGTAAAGGTGAACCACAGTTCTTTGCAGCCAAAGTCAAAGCCGGCACTGTAATGTTTGAAATTGCTGACGTTACCGATGAGCAAGCTAAAGAAGCTCTTCGTCTCGCCGCCCACAAACTTCCAGTTCGCTGTAAGATTATTAAGAAAGAGGAGTTCTAATATGGCCAAATCACTAATTGGTATCGTTTCATCCGATAAGCGTGATAAGACCATCACGGTCTCCATCGCTAGTCGCGAAACTCACCCTCTCTACCGTAAGCAGTATACGAAAACTCGTAAATACACTGCTCACGATGAGAAAAACGAAGCAAAAATCGGCGATAAAGTCGAAATCGTCGCTTGCCGTCCTTTCGCCAAGACCGTTAGCTACAAGCTAGTCAAGGTTCTTGAGAAATCTCACGGCACCATCGCTCTTAAAGAAGATGTTACCGAAGTCGAAATGCCAGAAAAAGTTGGCGCCGACGAAGTAGCTGCAGAAACTTCTGACGGAGCAGAGGAGTAAATATGATCCAACAGGAAACTAGATTAAAAGTCGCAGATAACAGCGGCGCCAAAGAACTTGGTGTAATCCGTGTCCTTGGTGGCACACGTGCTCGTTATGCACGTGTCGGCGATATCGTTACCGCCAGCGTCAAAGATGCCTCCCCAACCGGCGGCGTCAAGAAAAAAGCTGTTGTTCGCGCCGTCATCGTCAGAACTACTGGCCAAATTCGCCGTCCAGATGGCTCTACCATCCGTTTCGACGATAATGCCGCCGTTCTTATCAATGACGACAAAACCCCTAAGGGTACCCGTGTTTTTGGCCCAGTTCCTCGTGAACTACGCGAACGTGGGTTCTCCAAGATTATCAGCTTAGCACCGGAGGTACTATAATATGGCACAGAATTTAAAGACCGGTGACAAAGTTGTTATCATCGCAGGTGACAACAAGGGTAAATCTGGCAAAATCGTCAAAATGGATGTCAAGAATCACAAAGCTTTCATTGAAGACATTGAGATTCGCGAGCGCCATATGAAGAAGACCCAGTACAACCCAGCTGGTGGCAAGAAAACCATCCACGTCGGAATTGATTTGTCAAATCTTAAGAAGGAGGGCAAATAATGGCAGACGCTAAATACATCCCAAGACTTCAGATCGAGTATAGCGATAAAATCGTTAAGACTCTCATGAAGGATCTTGATATTAAAAATATCAATCAGGTACCAAAACTTGAAAAGGTTGTCGTATCCTGTGGTGTTGGTAAGAAACGTGAAGACAAGCGCTACACCGAAACCGTAGCTCTTACCTTGGCCAAAATTACTGGTCAAGCTACTACTTCTCGCCTCGCCAAAAAATCTATCGCTACATTTAAGATTAGAAAAGGTATGGGTGCCCCTATTGGCTATCTCACTACTCTTCGTGGCGCTAAGATGTACGAATTTGTTGACCGCCTTATCAATATTGCATTACCACACGTTCGTGATTTCCACGGTGTGCCAGTAAACAGTTTTGATAAGCAAGGAAATTATAGCTTAGGTCTTAAAGAACAGACCGTCTTCCCAGAAATTACCTTCGAAGACGCCGCTGTGCTTCACGGCCTTGAAATCACCTTTATTATTAAAAATGGTTCAAAAGAAGGGAGTACCAGATTGCTAGAGCTATTTGGTATGCCGTTTGAGAAAAAGGAGGAGAAGTAAGATGGCAAAGAAATCTGCAGTCCTTCGTGACCTCAAGCGTCAAGAAATGTACAATAAATACAAAGCAAAACGCGCCGAGTTAAAGGCTGCTGGAGATTTGGAAGGCTTACAGAAGCTTCCTAGAAACTCTAGCCCAACTCGTCTCAAAAACCGTGACCTCCTTGATGGTCGTCCACGCGGTTACATGCGTCGTTTTGGTCTCTCCCGTATTAATTTTCGTGAAAAAGCCTCTAAGGGAGAAATCCCAGGCGTAGCAAAGAGTAGCTGGTAAGGAGAAAGGAGTATTATGTCATTACAATCTACTGATCAAATCGCTGACCTGATTACTCGTATCCGCAACGCTATTCAGGTCGGAAAAAATGAAATCGTCGCCCCAACTTCTAAGCTCAAAGTAGCCGTAGTTGAAGGTCTCAAAAAAGATGGCTTTATCGCTGATTACAAAATCGAAAAAGCTCATCCACGCGACATCTTGCACGTTATCATCTGCGAAGATGGCGACATCGCAAAGATTAACGAGATTACCAAAGTTTCTAAACCAGGCCGCAGAATTTATACTGCCGCCGACGAAATCCCAACCGTCAAATCCGGTCGTGGTATCGTTCTCATCTCTACCTCCAAAGGTATTATGAGTGGTCAAGAGGCTAAGAAGCTTCGCCTTGGCGGAGAAATTCTCGTTAAAGTCTGGTAAGTTATATATTTTAACTTTTAGATACAAGAAATCCCGTTTAGATGCGGGATTTTTTGTTGCTTATGCTATAATTTAAGCATGGAAGATAACAATAATCCAGCCAACAATCCTAATGTCGCGCCACAGGGCCAGCCGTCGGCATCACCTGCTCAGTCTGCTCAGCCGACAGTTCCTACTCCTGACATCGCTCTTCCAACCTACAAAACTCCGCACGACCCTAAAATGGTCCGCGTGGTTGCCGGTGGCATTATTGCCATTGTAATGATTATTGGTTTATCTATTTTCTTAACTGCTCTAAATAGACAAACTGGACAGGGCGATGGCGATAATACGACTGACGCATCCTCCGGATCTAGTAAGAAGGAAGAATCTTATCTCACAGAAAACGAAAAACAAGCCCTAGTAAAAAACGTTCTGACAGAGGTCAAAGAAGCCGCCATCGATGTTGACAAGACTACCTACTCCATTCAAGACGTCTACGACTCTGATAACCCACTCTATTTTGTCTCCGGCGCCAAAGTCCCAACTTTTTTGAATAAATCTTTTGGCTTCGTCGTCACTGCCCCAGATCAGCCAGACCTAATCAAGCAAATGTCTGAAAATGCCAAAGCTAAACTAAAAAAACTCGGATTTGTCATCTATAAAGATGCTGGCGAAGATGCGTCAGGTTCATACGGCTGGCTCGATAGTAATAATAAAATTATCTGCACTCCGCTTCGCGATAATCTTACCACGCTTTCCCTCAGTTGCGGCCACACCTCATGGATTCCATCCGAAAAAGTGGCTTTAATCAACTCACTTGCTACCGCCTACATGAAAAAAGAAGGCGAACTACCTCTATATATCAACGCTTTACCTGATGAGATTGAAGACAGCCCATACGAACCATACCAAAAACTTGTTGCTACACTTCCAGATTCTGCAGGACTATTCTATCGAGCAAGCTCAGATGCCGAGTGGGTATACTTCCTAGGTACACAAGCCGCCGTTCCTTGTAGTAAATATTATGCTGATACCGGTGCTAAGTATGCCTTTCAAGGCGACACTTGTCTAGACGCAAATGGTGAACTGGCCAAAGTTAAAGAAACCATCACCGAAGAAGATAAAACGTCAGTCGAAGAGGACGACGAAGAATAACCCCTTGTAAAATTCTCCATTCTGTGCTAAAATATTAAAGATATTATTAATTTAAAGGAATGGTATGAGTCGTATCGGAAAACTACCAGTGGATATTCCTGCTGGCGTGACAATTACGGTCGGCGACAAAGATATTACTGTCGCAGGCCCTAAAGGCACGCTCCAGG
>JAZRSM010000009.1:0-1711 GCA_045651545.1 Candidatus Nanosyncoccus sp. | reverse complement strand
AGCATATTCCGATGACGTAGTGTTTGGCCAGGGAGCGGTAGCCGATTTAATCGAAGCGCATGCGCAGCACCCAGATGCGGCGGCAATTATTGCAGCTCAAACCGTCAAACATAACGAGATTAATAAATACGCTTCAATTTCGATGGACGGCGAGAAGTTGGTCGGACTGGTAGAAAAACCAGCACCAGAAGATGCGCCATCCGATTTAGCATCATATGGCAGATACTTGCTTACGCCAGAAATTTTTCAGCACCTAGATCCAAAAAATACCGGTCTAGACGGCGAGCTCTGGACGGCCGATGCGATTGCGAAGCTAATTCCTACCGGTCGTGTCTACGTAAAAGAAGCTAAGGGCACTTGGATGACTACGGGCGATCCAAAGAATTACTTCTTAGCGCACGTGCACTTCGTCAAAGAGCATGAAGACTATTTTGAAGACGTAAAGAAAGCGGTGGAGGCATAAAATGGACGTTGCAGAGTGGATTATTGTTGGTATATTGTCTGGAACCTTGTTTGTTTTTTTAATAGTCGGGATTATCTTGTTCGTCAAATTGATTGGCATTACTAACCAAGCCAAAAAAATTATGGAGACTGGTCAATCAATCGCCGACAAAGCTGATGACGTAGTAGAAAACGTCAAAGGAATGACCTCGGTAGGTGGACTTGTCAAAACTTTTGTAAATAAATATAATAAAGATAACGCTAAAGCTACTAAGAAAGGTGGGAACAATGGCAACAAAGAAGAAAACTAAAAGAGGTGGTGGTTTCTTGCTTGGCGCAGCGCTCGGCGCAGTAGCTGGTGCTGTGGCTGGAATTTTAACAGCGCCAGCCTCTGGTGAGGATACAAGGAAGAAATTAGAGAAAAAAGGCAAAGCAACATTGAAAGCCGCAAAGGCTCAGGGCAAGAAGTTAGAGCGCCAGGGCAAGCAGGCTGCAAAGAATGTTAAGCGGGAAGCAGTCCGTGCTTCTAACACCGCTAAGAGAAAAGGTACTAAGGCAGTAAAGACTGCTAAACGAAAAACTGCTTCCGCACTCGAAAAAACTGCAAAGAAGTTAAGAAAATAAAGCTATAAGAAATAAGCGCCCTTCCGGGCGCTTATTTTATTTGGTTTTCTTGGCCTTTCTTTTAGCCTGACGTTTTTGTTTTCTTTGTTTCCGGTTAGCTAGCACGGCCGCGCGAGCAATTCTCCTGGCCTCCTTCTGTTCTGCTAGCTCATTGCGATTATGTACTCCGTAGATGAGATTCGTTACGCCATAGATCATCATGTACGCGCTGAAGAATTTGGTAAAGGCGGTTTGATCCAAAAACCCACCAGAATTAAGGATAACGATACCAATAACAGCACCACAAATTCCGCAGGTGGCCCACATGAAGCGGTCGGTCTTGTCGGTGACGGCCGTAAAAGCAAGGATAATTTCTAACACGCCTCTGCCAATAGTATAAATGGCAAGTAGTGTCAGAGCCCAAGCCATATTGTAATCTTGCATGAAGAGTAGCATCAGGGCGATGACGACCTCTGAGACGGAGAGGACGAGCGACAAAATTAGCGAGTTGCCATAATGCTTGCGATAGAGCATACTAAAAATTTCGATAACACCTAGACACAAAAGTGACGAACCGATAATGGCAGTAAGTGTAGAAATAGTGGTGATATTAGTGAAAAGAACATAGCCCCCAAAAAGAATACTAATAATACCCTGAAACGGATAG
>JAZRSM010000008.1:0-1334 GCA_045651545.1 Candidatus Nanosyncoccus sp. | reverse complement strand
CGCGAATTAAACCTGCCGTTATGCTCGAGCATAAAGCTTTCAAGCTCACGAGCGGTTACTGGTATCGGTTCGCCGGGTTTAGTTTTCTTGAAAGGGTGGCGTTTTGCCATAATACCTCTTTTCGGTTAGAGGTGCGCCACTAGAGCGGTATTATGCGCAATTCTTTCTATGAGCTTTAAGTTTCTTCATTGCCCAGTCATAGTGAGAAGATAGACAACTAACGAAATATGAGCCAAGCACGGAGCCACCAACCCAAGGATACATGCCTTTAGTGAATAATTGCTCTTCGCTCAGGCTTTCGGCTAACTTCATGACGTCTTTGTGGCATTTCTCAAACATCTTTCTAGCATCTTCGAGCGAAGTCTTTTGATGTTTCTTCCAGTATTCGACGTTCATATCGCCGTAAGTTTTCCAAGTGTATGGTTCCGGCAAGAATGGTGCGTTACCGCCTTTATTCAGATTCGTATCTACAAATTCAAGTAACATTCGGTGCCATTCGTATAAATGTACCCAAATATCGCGTAGATTCTTGTCGCGCCCCCAGTGGCGTTCTTTCTTCGATGAGTCGCCAGAGAAATCGAATTCGGTGTTCATTTCTTTCTCGCTCATTGAATCAGCCATTTCGATTAGCTTAGCGTAGTACTCTTCGCCGGTTTTTAATAAGTCCTGTTTGTTGCGTGGTCTTGGCATAAATAAGTCCTTGTTTACTACTTTAATTATATCATCGGGTGCAAGTCTGCCATTGACATTGTGTTTCTTTTATTTTCTTCATTGTCATTGTTTTAAGCCTCTACGGCTCCAGTAAAGCTATGAACCCTTAAAAGTTCGAATCTCTTTGCGTGTATATGTATATCTCAGAACTCGCACGGCATCAGTACTGGATAATCTTTCTTAGGTATAACCTTGATCTTCGCCGTGTATTCGGGGTGGCCAATACACCAGTCCACCACCATGCAAAGCCGAGCAACAACATCTACTCGCCCCTCACCAACAGGGGAACCTGTGGAAAGCTCAGGTTCTAGACGCAAATTAAATGGTGATTTAATCTCAAAAATCACCCTTTTTTGTGCATCAATTTTGAGCCCCTTCGTCGGCTCGATTTTAATATATCATTAACACTTAATCGCTCACGTCGACGTCTAGCACAATTGTGATTTTGTAGTTCTTGAATTCTTTTTGAACCGCATCGTAGATGTCTTGATAAATCTTTTCACTATTTTCGGCTTTGAAGTCGATGATGATATCAAAGCTTAACGTCTTATCCTTGGCGTCCAAATAGAAACCATGCATTTGTAGAACTTCTTTGTGAGCAAAAACGATTTTCTCTACTTTTT
>JAZRSM010000007.1:0-2739 GCA_045651545.1 Candidatus Nanosyncoccus sp. | reverse complement strand
AATCTCTAGTGTATCGGTTGTGGCCACCTGCTGCATTGCCGAGTAGCTATGTTCGGAAGGGATAAGCGCTGAAAGCATATTAAGCGCGAAGCCCACTCTGAGATAAGAATTCCCTATGACCTCCCAGAAAGAAGATCTGGTTGATAGGTGCAAGGTGGAAGCGGAGCAATCCGTGGAGCCGAAGCATACTAATAGAGGCATTGCCTTTTTATGACCAAGTCATATACGCCAGTGTGGCGTCGCTTATGCTTGCATTAGCGTTTGTGATTTGGTAAAATGACTTAACTAGCAATCGGTGCTTGAAGCACCGCTAGAAGTTTACAATTTCAATTTGGTCCACGTAGTATAGGACACCAATAGATCAGAGAAAATCGTCTCTTATCTCTTTGGTGCCCATAGCGCTGGGGAAATACCTGTTCCCATTCCGAACACAGAAGTCAAGCCCAGTAGCGGCGATTATACTGCAATTGCGGGAAACTAGCAAGGTGCCAAATTATATAAGAGCCCACCCAAAAGGTGGGCTCTTATCTTTTTCTAGAAGCAAAATCTTGACGATTTTAAAAATATACGGTAAAATATAAATACAATTGCGGATGAAACAAGCCGCCCCCCATCTCGACGGAGATGGGATTAAGCAATCGAAAGGTTGCCCGGTTGCCTCGACGGAGGCAGGCAAGTACGCCGGCTCCGTAGCAATACGGAGACATATAAAAGAAAATCGCCCCTCTTGGGCGATTTTAGGTTAATAGAGCAAAGCAGCTAGCTTTGCTTTTAGGTTAGTGAGCGTTATACTGTCTAGCTTGCCAATTTTTGTACCAACCCTAGCAGAATCAATAGAGCGAATCTGACTCAAAATGGCGGAGCTAACAGTACCTTTTAGATTGAAAGAGAAATGAAAAATATCATTCTTCTTTTTGGTCGTAAGCGGTAAAACCGTGAGTAAATTTGCACCGTAGGTTTTTATTACTACTCCAGGTCTCGTAAAGAGACTACTCTTTCCATCTTGCTCCTGACCAATATTTTCGCCAAAATAAATCCAATAAATCTCGCCGCTATGAACTCTAGTATGGTGGGCTTTTGTGCTAGAAAGGCACATATTGTTAATCTTAGATTTTACAGGAGTCCATTTTAGATAATCTTTGTATGGCATATTCCTCCTTTTGGATTAAATTGCGTTTACAAGAATTTTTATGTTAATTTTAGCGTAGCAAAAGGCTACAAAAAATGAAAGCATATGCGTTTATAACAAACAAATTTCGCAACAACGCAAGTATGGTCCACATAACTCAGGGATTAAATCTCTTGCCAAATATATAATTGTTTGCTATAATATATACATACTTTACTTGACCGGACCGAAAAGGCCCGGCTATTTTAAACTAATAGAAAGGAAAACATGGAAGGATTAGATCTAAAACAAATGGCAGCCATGGTCAAAGTGATTGCCGAAGAAAAAGAACTCCCAGAAGATACCGTTATTGATGTTATTGAGACCGCTATTGCCGCCGCTTGGCGTCGTGATAATGGCGACAAAGACATGAATGTTCGCGCTGAGCTTAATATGCAAACCGGCGAAGCTACCGTTTATGTTGCCAAGGAAGTCATCGAAGATGGCCTCGCTTACAACCCTGCTACAGAAATCCCACAAGGGGAAACAAACGGCAAAGAAATCGGCGACATCGTCGAAGAAGCCCACAAAGTCGAAAGCTTCGGTCGTGTTGCTTCTCAGACCGCTAAGCAAGTTGTCGTTCAGCGTCTTCGTGAAGCTGAACGTGATGCGGTACTTGCTAACTTCGAAGACAAGATTGGTACCGTCGTAAACGGCGTTGTCACCCGTGTCGAGCCAAAGCTCGTTCGCCTAGAAATTGGCAAGGCCTCTGGTATTATGCCAAAATCTGAGCAAATCGACGGAGAATACTACTCTGTCGGCTCCCGTATCAAGGTTCTTATCAAGGAAATTGAGCATGGTGAGCGTGGTGCTCAGCTCATCTTAACTCGTGGCTCCGCCGAGTTTATCGAATATCTCTTCCGCCAGGAAGTCCCAGAAATCGAAAATGGCACCGTAGAGATTAAAGGCATCGCCCGCGAAGCTGGCAAACGCACCAAGATTGCCGTCACTTCTGCCACTCCAGGTGTTGACCCGGTCGGCGCCTTCGTTGGTGGTCGTGGTGTTCGCGTCCAAGCCGTCATGAATGAAATCGGCGACCGTGAGAAAATCGACATTGTCAACTGGAGCGATAATATCTCCGAATACGTCCGTGAAGCTCTTTCTCCTGCCGAAATCGTCAAGGTAGAGGTAGAAGGCAAGAAGGCCAAAGTTTTCGTCACCGAAGACCAGCAGTCTATTGCTATCGGCAAACAAGGTCAGAACGTTCGTCTCGCTTCTAAGCTTACTGGCTACGAGCTCGATATCGAGCTTGCCAAAGCCCCAGAAAAGAAGAAAAAGAAGAACGTCGAAGACAGCCTCCTCTCCGCTATTGAAGAGAGTGGGGAAGAATCCGATTAATACTTCATCTAACTTAAAAAAGAAGCCCCACCGGGCTTCTTTTTGTACTTGTTTTTTTCACAAAAAGCTCTTGTTTTTTCAAAATGCTTATAATAAAATAAACATAAGTATGAACGTATTAGGGTTGTCAAATAAGATGAACAAAACAAATTCTCGCTTTTTGCTATCCAAAAACATCCTCCTGGGGGGGGGGTGCATTAACAGCTCTCTTTCTCATCCCATTCCTCGCCTTC
>JAZRSM010000006.1:0-1355 GCA_045651545.1 Candidatus Nanosyncoccus sp. | reverse complement strand
TACCATTTTTAACTACAAGATATGGAGCTTCGATAAAGCCATATTCATTGATCTTGGCGTAGGTAGCAAGGTTAAGTACCAAACCTACGTTGCCACCTTCTGGCGTGTCTACGGTACAGATTCTACCATAGTGAGTTGGGTGTGCATCACGCACATCAAAGCCGGCACGCTCACGAGTGAGACCACCAGGGCCCATTGAGGAAAGACGGCGCTTATGTGCAAGCTCAGAAAATGGGTTTACTTCGTCCATTAGCTGTGAAAGCTGGGAAGTGGAGAAGAACTCTTTTACTGCTGCAGTGACTGGGCGTGGGTTGATTAACTGAAGTGGCACTGCATCATCTGGGTTTGCCATTGACATTCTATCTAGAATGTTGCGTTGCAAACGAAGCATACCGAGACGGAATTGTCTTTGCACGAGTTCACCGACCAATTTTACTCTACGATTTGAAAGCGAGTCGATGTCATCAGCTGGTTCTTGCGTATTATTAAGACGGATGATCTCAGAGATAATCGCCACTACATCTTTCATCTGAAGTGTGCGATACTCTGGCTCGTTTGGTGTATCAAAACCGAGTCTTCTATTCATCTTGAAACGACCAACCTTAGAATAATCGTAGCGCTTTGGATCAAAGAACATCCGATCAATCATGGATTTAGCATTCTCTACAGTAGCGAGATCACCCGGACGAATCCGTCTGTAAACTTCAAGCAGAGCTTCACCTTGAGTAGAAGTTGGGTCCTTCTCAAGAGTAGTTTCAATAAAGCTCTTTTCGCCGTTGTCAATTTTAGCAAAACTCTTTTTGATTTCGCTTTCTTTCATTCCTAATGCTCTTAAGAATGTAGTTACCGGAATCTTGCGACGACGGTCAATTTTAACCGAAATCGTGCCGTTGGCGGTAGTTTCAAACTCCAGCCAAGCCCCACGACCAGGGATGATTTTAGCCCCATAAAGATTCTTTACACCGATGTTTTCAGCGGTAAAAAATACACCCGCCGAACGAATCAGCTGGGATACAATCACCCGCTCGGTCCCATTGATAATAAAGGTAGCCCGCTCGGTCATACAAGGATAGTTACCAAAGTAAATCTCTTGTTTTTTCTTGGTTTTAGTCTTTTTGTTCTCAAGCTCCACGGTTACGTAGAGTGGCTTCTCGTAAGTAGCTAAATTGTATTTAGCTTGCTGCTCACTCTCTTGTGGCTCTTTAAATTTATAGTCTTTAAAACGGAGCGAGAACTTTTGGCCAGTATAATCGTCGATCGGATTAAGCTCGTCAAAAACCTCTTGCAGACCGTTTTCTACGAAGTCTTCCCAAGATTTTTTCTGGTGAATCACCATATCTGGGACTTCGACCGCT
>JAZRSM010000005.1:0-2432 GCA_045651545.1 Candidatus Nanosyncoccus sp. | reverse complement strand
CCCCAACCAGCGTCTTAAACGGATGGGGAATATTGACTTTTACCGCCATATCTTCTCGTCCATGCATTGTCTGAACTAACGGCCGTCCAAATCGACGCGCTAACTTCATACCCGCAATCGAACAGCTAGCCTCATAATGCACGTGTACTACATCAAAATCAAATTTCGGATATTCTTCTAGCACCGCTCGCATCACTTTTTCTGGGCGTTTAGATATCGGCGCGCCATTTGCTCTAAGTATCTTATGGGTTGGCACAATTTTTACGTCCGCGTCTTTCGCAGTAAATCCCGGCGCAAAAATCACTACTTCGTAGCCAAGCTTTTTTAAACTTTCTTTTTGCGCATTTATCGAAGAAGGTATCCCCCCAGGCACCTCTAGAAACACGTCCGTAAAAATCGCAATTTTCATCACCGCCCCGCAATTTATACAGCTGTGTACCCTCCGTCTACTGGCAAAATCGCGCCAGTGACGTAGCCCGCTTCCTTGCTAGCCAAAAAGATTGCCGCCGCGTTGAGCTCGCCCTCCTGGCCATATCTCTGCATCGGCACGTGCACCTTGGCAAATTGCTGGAAGGTTTCCGTATCAAGCACTGGCTGCGTCAATTCTGTATAGAAATACCCTGGGCAAATTGCATTAACAGTAATTCCATCTAGTGCTAATTCTGCTGCAGCCGCTCTTGTAAAGTTCACTACGGCACCTTTAGAAGCGTGATAAGCAATGGTTGGAATTTCTGTATTACCAACTAAGCCGTACATGCTAGCAATATTAATAATACGGCCATATTTTTTCTTCTTCATCACATTACCAAAGGCCCGTGTCATCTTAAATACGCTAGTTTCGTCTGTGGCAATTGTAAAGTCCCACTCATCATCCGCCATTTCTAGTACACCTTTGTCTTTAGACGATCCGGCACAGTTGAGCAAAATATCTACTTTACCATATTCTTTTTCTACGGCCTTTGCCGCATCATTAATGCTATCCGTACTAGTGACGTCGCACTGCACCGGCAAAACTTTTACGCCAAATTCTTTTTTTAGCTCTTCAGCAAATTTCTCTAGTCTATCAAATCGACGCGCTAAAATAGCCAAATCTGCGCCTTGCTTAGCAAAACCTTTAGCCATCTGCTTGCCAAGCCCAGAGCTTGCTCCAGTCACAACTGCTACCTGCCCTTTGAGATCAAACATGTTTATCCTCCATTCTCTATAAATACTATTTATTATTATACCATAACAAAGTCAGGACATGTGCCTGACTTTGTTATCATCACAGTTCTTTTGGCGTTGGGACCTTTTCTTTTCAAGAAAAGGTCCCACAATACATAAAACCCCGGAACATGACCGGGGCGAAACTCAACTCTACAATTCCATCTTAGCATAACTATTTTAAGCCGTCAAGATTATTTACCAAAAATCATAAAAATATGCTATAATTTGCATATTGGGCGAATGGCGGAACTGGTAGACGCGCTAGACTCAAAATCTTGTGGTAGCAATACCGTGTGGGTTCAAGTCCCACTTCGCCCACCAGATGCATTTTTTCCAGAATTGCATCGTTCAGAAAGCAGATTAAAGGGTTCTCTCCACCTGAAAGAGACCCTTTTTTGATTGTCAATTTCGAGGTTCAAGAACAATTTGCGCGCCAAAATGTCTTTTTCTATTGGATCTCCGGCTCTCATCTTTGAACTCGCTGAATTTAGCAAGTTCAAGAATTTTTCCTGCGTCAGCTTTAAGCTCGTCGGATCTATGATTTGCGCGCTGATTTTCCTAAGCTGGTCGTCAATATTAATCACTTCGTTCTGCAATTCTTCTATTTGCTTGCGCAACTTCGTTTTAACCACGTCTGGCGTGTCTTTATCTAGCGCCGAGTATTGCGACGCAAGTTCATCTATATTGCGCTCCTTGTGGCTCTTAAGGCCGTTTAGGCTACGTTTCTCGACTATAAGCTCGTCTAGTTTGGTGTCTATATATACTTTCATATTCTTTACGAATTCGTTATAGTTTTCTTCCGTGAATTCAATTCGGTCCAGCATATCATATACTTGGTCTAATATCTCGCCTATGCGAACGCCACGTGGGCTTCTAGTGCATTCTTTGTTCTGACAGTAGGCATTTAAGTAATGCGTGCCTTTACTGCCGCGTGAGCGCGATATAACCATATTGCGGCCACATTCTTTGCATACAATTAAATGACGGAACGGTAAGAATAACTTATCCGGCGTTTCACCGTCATAGAGCACGACTTTATGGCGCGAGCGGTCTTGGCTCATTTCCTGCGCTTTGTTGTATTCTTCTTCGGTTACCATCGGCTTAAAGTTTGGGCATATCACGCGTAAGTCCACGGCCTGTCCGGCTTGAACTAGTATGCCGTAATAGAATGGATCGTGAAACATGGTCGTCGTCATATGCATACTCACTTCCATTCGTCGTGGATG
>JAZRSM010000004.1:0-4754 GCA_045651545.1 Candidatus Nanosyncoccus sp. | reverse complement strand
GTTCCCTCGAAGTCATCAACCTACGACTCTGCGCTAGGTGTGTCAAGGAAACGGTGAGACCCCCTGTTACCGCTCGACTTGCATGTATTAGGCACGCCGCCAGCATTCATCCTGAGCCAGGATCAAACTCTCCATTAAAGTATTCAAGTTTTTGACTCAAATTAATAAATGAATTGGCGATGATAATTGCACAACTAAATTGTTAAACGTCACTAAAGACTCGTAAAAATATAATCCTACTCGCAGCTTTAGACTAATACTAGTTTACTCTATCTGGTCACTTTTGTCAAGACTTTTTTCGGACTTTTTTCGCCTTTTTGGCAACGGAATGAACCACCAAAGGATAAGTGCAATACCGGAAAAGATAAACGCAATAAACCACCACGGAAATTCGTGTGCTTTTTCGGGCTTGGCAGCAAGCGGGACTTCAACCGATTCTTGGGGTGAAGTTGCGCTAGTCATGTCTGGGGTACTAATTGTGGTGGTAGTTAGCACTCCTATAGTGCTAGTGCTAATTTTTGGGGTGGTTGGGGTGGCCGGCATCTCTGGAGCGATCTCAGGTTCTGGGGTAGGTTCAGGGACTATCGGTTCTGGTTCTAAAGTGGGTTCTAACTCAGGGGTAGGTTCTTCGGGCTCTGGAGTAGGCTCTGGAGTAGGCTCCTCGGGCTCGGGAATCACTTCTGGTTCTGGCTCTGGCTCTGCAACGACTTCTACACCTGGAATTTCTGCCCCCGGGAAGGCGGGAAAATACACTGGCCAGCCGGTGCCAGAATACATGATACGACATTCCATGCCTTCTTGATATGTTCCCCAGTTAAAACAAGACGAATAATCAGTAGCGCCGAGCATATTGCCATTATTAGTGGCCAAAACCGTGAAATGAATCAGGTGATTTTGATTGTTTGCAAGCCCGCTACTTCCTGCGTCTATAGTCATGACTATATTAGGCCTCAACCATTTTTCCCCGTTTTTGGCAACGTTGGCGTGATAAAGTTCGTGCACGCCTGGGCTCATTAAACCTCTTCTTATATCCGCTACATAAGGGGTAATGGCATCATCACCGTCCCAATAAGCCTGGTAGCGTGGATCTGGGACTGAGTTTTCTACCCAAGCAAGATAGATTTCCCTAACAGAAAAAGGGCCATTTTCCATCTCTGCTGTCTCATCTCTGTCCCTGTAATACAGACTAAACATCTCCGTGCTAGGATTGATAGTCGGAAAAATTAACCGAGATACTCCTTTAAAATACTCCAGGGCTTGATATTTTTCTGGGGTAGAGCTTTGTTCTTTCCGCTCATGAATGTACATTTCTTTACACATCTCGTCGCTGCCGCAAACACCTTCTGATTCAGTGGTAATTTCAATGTTAAACTTTGCCATTTCTCCAAAAGACCAATAAAGCGTATCGTCTTTTTTGATCATGGCGGATGCTGGTGGCGAGGCGGTGGCTAGATTGACTAGCCCACCAGCTGCCAAAATTAAGGTTGATATTAGTAGTTTTCTGGGCATTTTTACTCCTTTTTGACTATTGATATACGGTGCGTGGGCTTGACTTATTAATTAGTGTGCGGTAGAATGGTGTTATGGTTTATGTTATTCGCTTACTTTGTGTAAGCGAATAATTTTTATTTGGATAAACCCCAATAAAAGATTTATTTCAAATCTCATAAGCTCGCTCCTTTCTCCCCGCAAGTTTTTAAACTGTCAGCCCACGTGCCAATATACCTAGCACAGATAGAATCAAAAAACAACACCCTACCCCCTAATTTTTTGGCATAAGTGTTTTGTTCCCTGTTATTTTGGGGTTAGTGCTTCTGGTAACCCTAAGCAATAGCGGTTTGGAAAAACAAAAAATCGCGATGAGAGTGGAATATGCCGTAGATTTTAACAGTATTTTCTATATCATCGACATAATATATTACTGTATATTTGAAATAGCATAGCCCTCTATATCTTTACTATTCTGCTTAAAGTCGTGATTGAATATCTGCTGTTGCAACTGCCATTTTTGGTGGCAGATTTTTGTTGGCTTTATTTGGCTGGTTCTTCGGTTTTGGCGTCGGCTGTTTCGGAGTCTTCTTCTGGGAGGACGATGCCGATAGAGGCGACGGAATCGCCTTCGCTCATTTTCATGATGCGAACACCCTGAGTAGCACGACCGAGAGTTGGGATTTCTTTGACAGCTACTCTGATGGCCTGGCCCTTAGTAGAAGCCATAATCACTTCTTTGGCTTCTGGATCCAAGGTGTGAACTGCGACGATTGGGCCAGTCTTATCAGTGACAGAGGCGACCTTGATACCTACACCACCACGACGGTGCGGTGGGAAGTTGGATACAAGACAGAGTTTGCCATAGCCATTGGCAGAGACAGCAATAAGCTTTTGGTTGGCATCAGTGATGACGTCCATACCGACGATTTCGTCCTTGGGACGAAGCCGCATACCTCTTACCCCCATGGCAGCACGACCCATGGCGCGGACTTCTTTTTCGTTAAATCTGGTGGCTTGGCCAGCAGAGGTGGAAATCACGATGTCGTTTTCGCCGGTGGTCTCTTTGACCCATCTTAGCTCATCAGTACCATCTAGCTTAATAGCGATGAGACCGTTAGAACGAACATTGAAGAAATCTTTGATAGCAGACTTCTTGATAGTTCCCTTCTTGGTGGCCATAAAGAGATAGCCATTTTCTACACCGGTGCCCTGTTTGATGATGGCAGTGATTTTTTCCTCTGGGTGCATATTGAGGAGATTGACTGCTGCGGTACCTTTGGCAGAAAGTGAGGCTTGTGGCACTTCGTAGGCTTTTAATCTAAACAATCTACCCTGATTGGTGAAGAATAACAAATAGTCGTGGGAATTAGTGGTGACAATCTGGGCGATAACGTCTTCTTCCTTGGTGGTCATGCCACGTTTGCCCTTGCCACCTCGATTTTGCCTTCTAAAATCATTTTGCGGAACACGCTTGATGTAATTCTCAGTGGTTAAGAGAATCACTGATTCTTCTTCTGGGATTAACTCTTCTTCAGAGAATTTGCCAAGTTCGTGATTGATAATCTTGGAGCGACGCTCGTCGCCGTATTTTTCTTTCATGGCGATGAGTTCTTCTTTGACTACTCTCAAGATTTCTTTTTCGTCAGCCAAAATGGCCTCTAACTTCTTGATGAGTTCGTGAAGTTCTTTTAGTTCTTCTTCGATTTTGTCTCTTTCTAGACCTTGAAGGCGGCGAAGTTGCATTTGCAAGATAGCATTGGCTTGGATTTCTGACAAACCAAAGCGTTTCATGAGTTGCTTGTCGGCATCGTCATAAGCTGCGCGAATGACTTTGATCACTTCGTCGATGTTATCAAGGGCGATTTTCAAACCTTCCAAGATGTGGGCACGTTCTTTGGCTTTCTTTAAGTCAAACTCGGTTCTTCTACGAATGACAATCTGACGGTGTTTTACGAATTCGTTCAAAATCTCTTTAAGGCCGAGAACGCGTGGCTGAATGCCATCTACGAGTGCCAACACATTGTAATGGAAAGTGGTCTGAAGATCGGTTAGTTTGTAGAGCTGATTTAAGATTTTCTTAGGGAAAGCATCTTTTTTGAGCTCTACTACAACTCTGGTTTTACCTCTTGCCGATTCGTTTCTGGCATCGGCGATGTGGTCTAACTTCTTAGCGATAGCGAGATCGCGAATTTTGCCAATGAGGCCTTCCTTAGAAACACCGTATGGCATCTCAGTAATAACAATGTTATAACGGCCGTTTTTGCGCTCTTCGATGTTGGCGATACCTCTGATAGTGACAGAACCTTTACCGGTGGCATAAGCTTCTTTCATCGGGGCGCCACCATATACCTCTGCACCGGTTGGAAAATCTGGGCCTTTGACGTGCTTCATCAAACCTTCCAGGCTGATTTCTGGATCATCAATAAGGGCGACTGTGGCATCAACTAATTCTCCGAGGTTGTGAGGTGGAATATTGGTAGCCATACCTACAGCGATACCCATCTGACCATTCAAGAGAATGTTTGGCAGAGCTGCAGGAAGAACCACTGGCTCTTTCTCGGTACCATCGAAGTTATCGCGAAAATCTACGGTGTCTTTTTCGATGTCGGAAAGAAGTTCGGCACCAACTTTGTCCATTCTGGCCTCGGTATAACGAGAAGCTGCTGGCTCATCGCCATCGGCAGAACCGAAGTTACCTTGACCTTCTACGAGGGTGTAGCGCATCTTCCAAGGTTGGGCGAGGTTGACCATAGCGTCATAAATAGATGAATCACCGTGTGGGTGGTATTTACCCATGACTTCACCGACGATACGGGCAGATTTGACCGTTGGGTGAGGGGCTTTCCAGCCGTTTTTGTTCATGGCATATAATATACGGCGATTTACAGGCTTTAAGCCGTCGCGGACATCCGGGAGAGCACGGTCGATAATTACGGACATGGAGTACTTTAAGAAGTAGTCTTCCATGGTATGTTCGACTGGCTTGATTTCTACTCCTTCGATTGGTTCTTGAATCATTTTTTCTTCATTTTCTTCCATAGTGCCTCCTTAAAAGTCCAAATCGTCCAAATTGACTGATGCGGCGCCGGCTTGAATGAAGTTTTTACGAAGTTCGACCTGGTCGCCCATTAACTTCGTAAATACAGCATCGGCTTTTTCGGCGTCTTCTACGTGAACCTGGACAAGTACACGGTTTTCTGGGTCCATCGTGGTTTCCCAGAGCTGTTTGGCATCCATTTCGGCAAGACCCTTAAAGCGCTGCT
>JAZRSM010000003.1:0-43845 GCA_045651545.1 Candidatus Nanosyncoccus sp. | reverse complement strand
GCTAAATAGAAACAACGTTACATTTAACAACATCTACAGCATTCCACAAATTCTCATCGTCGTTGACGGCAACATTACGATTAGCTCCGCCGTCACCCAGATTGATGCCTGGATTATCACTAGTGGCACAATCAATACTTGTGATGGCAAGCTCATTCCAAACATTGATTCCCAGACTTGTGATAGGCAGCTCATCTTCAACGGCCCAGTTTACGCTAAAAGCGTTCAGCTTAGCCGTACTTCTGGCGCCGACCCAGGTCAGGGTAATTCTCCAAGCGCTAATCGCGCCAATCCTATCCAAAAGAATCTCTCCGACGATGGCTCTATCCAGCCTGCCGAAATCTTTAACCTCCGTCCAGACGCGCTATATTGGGCCTACTCACAAGCACAACGCTTCTCTCAAGCAAACGTAACCTATACGCGTGAGCTCGCACCGAGGTACTAGATGAAGCAAAAAAGAGGCTTTACACTAGTAGAAATCATCCTCGCACTAGCAGTCGCAACTCTAATGCTGATTGCTTTTATTGGCACGATTTCCTATCGTATCGGCAAGGAACGCTATACCGATGCGACTAGGAACTTTGCAGACTTTCTTCGTACGATTTACTCCGAAGTAGAGAATGTCCAAAACGATCGTAGAGGCATTATTTCCGCACAGAACCAGTTCTGCACTCTTACCGGCCAATACGCCTATACCCAGGACCCTAATCTTGAGCCTAATCCTAATGACAACCAAAGCTATGCTGGTCGTTCCGGTTGTGCCATCTATGGTAAATTGATTTCGTTTGGCGAGACCGGTTCCGATGGTTCGTTCTATGTTTATGATGTCATTGGCAAGGCTGTTGATTTCCGGAGCAACTTAGGTGGTGATGTCCTAGACAATCTCAAACATATCTATGCCGACGTCCTAGCTTTGAAAGCAAACGATAACGGCACATATACTCTAGGTCCAGCAGGAAATTATTATGCTTATAAACCTACGTGGGATGCCTGGCCAGAAAACCCAGACAAGTCCAAATTTGAAGGCGAGATTCTCATCGTCCGCTCTCCCACTACCGGCGCAGTTAATACTTATTTTTCTAGCCGTAAAATTGATTATCAGCAAATTATTAGCGACTACAAAAATAGCCAAGGCTCGCTCAATCCGGCCTACGTCGGCCAGGTTTATAACGCCGCCGCCAGCCGGGGTGACATCCTCTCTAGCTATCTTAACTCTGGCAATAGCGACGCCTTCACTCCTTACGAGATAGACTTCTGTATTAACTCCCCAGACGTGTTTTCTCATGTTTCTTACCGCAATAATATCCGTATTAAGGAATATGCCCATGATTCTACAGCCGTAGAAATCATCGAAACTGACAAACCACAAGGAGAAGGAGGTAACCGATGCTAAAAGTTAAATTTGGCGACACCCTAGTAGAAGTCCTCTTTGCGATTGCAGTTTTCTCGCTAGTCTCTGTCCTTGCGCTTAATGTTATGAGTGCTGGCCTTAAGACTACCGAAGGCGCCATGGAAGTTGCTCAATCTAGAAGCGAAATCGACGCTCAGGCCGAGTCGTTGCGCTTTATCCATAACGCCTTTACCCTGGAGAGGGAATTAGTAATAGAAAAGCAACAATATCGGACACTTTGGAAATACCTAACTGACAGCACTTCGTCAGCTAATAACGGCATGGCTAACGAGCCGGACAAACTCCCCGAGCTTAGCGTCAATACCTGTGACGAAGTCTACGATGGCGGAAATAAAAGCATTTTTAAGAGCGGACTTACTGCATTTATTATGGATACTAGAAATATCGATCAAAGTGGCGCGAACAAATTGAATAAAGAAAGAATTGTTATCTCTACTAGAAATGGCAATCAAAATAAATTCACCGCCACTAAAACTTATCCGCGCGTATTATATACTACTGCTAGCGGTAGTGCTTCCGATACTAATAATTCCGAAGAGCAAATTTATGAGCAGGGCGATTATCGCTATGTTGCCGCCGCCGAAGGTATTTATATCATTGCCATCCGTGACCGTTCCAACAATGCTAAGGTCGCAAACACTATTCCAGAATTCTTCGACTTCCATATTCGCGCTTGTTGGTATAGCCCAGACAGAGACAATCCTACTACTATTGGTACCATTATCCGTCTATATAACCCAGAAATCGTGGAGGACATCTAATGCGTCGCAATAAATCCGGTTTTACAATTATTGAAACCACTCTCTCCATGGCATTTATTTCGGTATTGCTTTTAATGACCGCGTTTCTAATTATTCAAATGCTCGCTATTTACCAAAAAACTCTCATGATTAAAGCTGTTAACCAGACCTCCCAAGAAATCATAGATGATATGACTCGCCATATCAAGGCCTCTACGCTCGTCAGTACCGATGCCAAATGTTCTCTTGTCGCAGAGGGTGCCAGAAACGCATGTAGAAATGATAACGCTTTTCGTTTCATTTTCCGTCAGCGCACTCATTCCTTTGGCGCCGACGCTCCTGGAAGTATGAAAAATAGAACCCTTCCTACTAACGGAATATTCTGTTCGGGCCTATACACCTTTATCTGGAATACCGGCTACGCTTTAAATAGCAATAACAATGTTAGGGCCAAGGTTAATGGCCGAGATGACTTTAGGCTAATTCGCGTCTTTGATTCCGGTGGCCAGCTCTGTATGAGTAATGTCAACACCGGCACATATGCCTATGACGGCAACGAAGCTCCATCCTATACCGTTAGCACAACCGATATGGCCGAGCTAATTGATCCATCCGAATCCGACCTCGCCCTTTACGATATGCGTATTTTCCCACCAGGCCGACATGCCTATTCTGGCCAAGCCTTCTATGCCGGCACCTTCATCCTTGCAACCTTAGACGGAGACATAGATATCCTAGCCAGTGGCGAATACTGTAAGGCGCCAAAAGAAGCTTACTTCGACGAATTCACTTACTGCGCATTAAATAAATATAATTTCGCCTCCCAGGCGACAGGAGAAACAGATGACTAAAATAACAACAAAACGCGGTGCAGTCTCAATTTATGCAGTAGTATTTTTGACGTTGGTTTTTGGAATTATTACGCTCAGCTTCACGCGTATCATTATCGGCGAATCAATTATCACGGTCAATACTGATCTGTCTAAATCTGCTTACGACTCCGCTATGGCCGGCGTAGAAGATGCCAAGATTGCGATTCTTAAATATCATGACTGTCTCTCGCAAGGTTACACTCCTAACGCCAATTCTAATGTTGGCAGTTGTCAGAGAATCATTTACGAAATGCAAAAGGGAATTGCCGAGAGTTCTTGTGACGTTGTAACTAACACTCTTGGTCGCGAGACTGGCGATCGTGGCGAGACTATCGTCCAAGAGACTCAGTCCAAGAGCAACAATGGTAGCGCCTCCTACATGGAACAAGCCTATACCTGCGTAAAAATCACCGAGGAAACTGACGACTACCTCACCACCCTCACAAATGCTGATAGTACGCGCATCATCCCGCTCCGCTCCGCCGACCTTTCTCAGGTTAATGCAATCCAGTTTAGCTGGTACTCCACCGCCAATGCTGGCGTCGATGGAGAAAAATACATGATTGGTGGTAGTGATAGCAATACCACACTAAAGGATAACAGTGAGAAATACGCTCCACCAATTATCGCTCTAGAAATTTTCCAGACTGACTCTTCTGGTGGCGTGCCAGATTTCAATGTCGCCGAGCTTAACGTCAACAACTACAATAGCCGAGGCACCGACCATGCTATGCTTATCTTTGAGCCAAGAAAGGGAAACGCAAAGAATTTTGTCTCAAAAGATTCCGTCTATGATCATTCAGATAAATACAACAACGATATGATCCAGACTCAGTGCAATGCTACCAGTAGCCCTAATGGTTTCGCCTGCACGGTTACTATAGAGTTGCCAGATACGTATAGACACACTCCGCGCGTATCCGCTACTACCTTCCTCAAAGTCAACTTGCCATACAAACGCCCTAATACTGACATTTCGGTTGCGCTTTGTAAAAGCGTAAACGATAACGCTTGCAGTGGCTATACTACTCTTACTGGCGTCCAAGCCGCTGTTGATTCTACTGGTCGCGCTAATGATTTATATCGTCGCATAGAAACCCGCATCGAGCTAGTAGATCTCTACTATCCATATCCAGAATATGCGCTTCATCTAAGTGGTAACGACGCTTCCGACAAGAACTTCTATGTTACACGCAACTGCTGGAAGTCCGACAAAAGTGGCGGTGCGCAAGGATGTGCCAACTCTGGTTGGGTCTCTGACTAGTCCGCTTGCTTCGCTAGAACTCTTGACAAAATCGCCAAAGTTTGCTAGAATCTTTACAGAGCTAGAAACTCTAGCTCTGTATTTTCAATTATCGCGGGGTAGAGCAGCCTGGTAGCGCGTTTGGCTCATAACCAAAAGGTCGTTGGTTCAAATCCAACCCCCGCCACCAAGTTAATTAAAAGCAGTAATGGCGCCACTATTTCCCCCAATAATGGCGCCATTTTTGTTGTCTAATACACTTCCCCGCTGTTGCTACATTTGCTGGTGCTACCGTTTTCTGCACGATAGCAATTATCGGTTACCCAATAACTTTTATCGGTTTTATTGGTGCCGCCAAGATAGATGGCGTATTCTGGGTATGGATAATAAAGGTCAACTAGCTCGACGCGAGCTTCGACACGGCGATAAAGGTCGTTGGCACGACCGGTAGAATCGATGGCAGCTTGGACGCCAGTGAGCGTCGTGTAACCGTCACATTTATTCTCAGAGCCATTCCAGTTTTTACAAAGTGAAATAGAGATATCGGTACTTGGGCGTTGATATGGAAGGGAAACTTTGAGGAAAGTTGTGGCGGCGGCACGAGGAGTGCCGTTGTAGGTTGGCGGAAGCATAATTGTAGTGGTACAGGCGTATTTTTCTCCAACTTTACAGTCTGTGATGATGAGGTCATTGTTATGTTTGTCGGAATGGTCTAAGACAGAGCTAGCCGCAACGATATTTTTGTTACCACTACCACCACTGAGAGGGCGAGGCTCAAAAACTAGCATAGCATGATCGGTACCAGTACTTTTACTGTTATTAACGCTAAGTTCCCCGACGGAATAATCTGGCTCACCGTTCGATGAATCAGTCTGGAAAATTTCAAAAGTAACGACGGGTGGGGCGTAGGTCTGGCTGTTGTCCTTAAGCTTCGTGCTCGTACTGCCAGAATCAATCATGTAGTTAGCGGAATTACTCCTAGCATTAACGTCGGAATACCAGCTAAATTCAATGGCGTTAATATCTGCTAAATTAGCGGAGTGAAGCGGAATAATACGCGTACTGTCGGCTGCAGATAAGGTGGTCAGGTAGTCATCGGTTTCTTCGGTAATCTTTACACAAGTGTAGGCTTGCTCCATGTACGATGAGCTACCTTTATTGCTGGTGCTCTGAGTTTCTTGGATAATAGTAGAGTATTGAGTGTTTTCTTTTCCTTCCTCGCGACCAAGAACCTTCGCAACAGTATCGCAAGAGTTGGTGGCAATCCCTTGTTGCATCTCGTAAATAATACGCGGACAAGAAGAAACGCTAGCACTTTCATTAGCAGTATAACCCTGAGAAATACAATCATGATATTTAAGGACGGCAATCTTAGCATCCTCTACGCCTGCCATAGCCGAATCGTAAGCAGATTTATAGAGATCAGCATTCACAGTCGAGATTGATTCATTGATAATTATTCTGACAAAACTCATGGTAATAATACCAAACATCAGTGTTAGAAAAATTACCGCATAGATTGAGGTTGCCCCACGTTTTGTTTTAATTCCCTTCATATGTTTCTCCTGTCGCCTCTGCGGCGAAATTATATTTATTTAATGCGCAATAGGTAAATTCGTCAAAGTATGCGTCCTTTGGCGCTTTGCAATACTCTCCACTAGACCTGATATCAACACTGCCTTGAAGAGTAGCAAGAACAAAGGTGCCCGTATAGAAAGCTTGGCCGGAATAGTCGTGACGGGCAGGATGGAAGATGCGCAAGTCATAAAGTGCAAGGTCAGCTTCGGCGGTGCTTAATAGCTCCTCTGGCGACGAGGCGGAATATGACGGAGAGTCGACGCCCGACTTATACTCATAGGTGGCACTATCAACATTAGTATTACAGAGCCCCCCTCCCGGATCAAACGTACGAGCAAGACGATAATTTTTAACGCCATTAATAGCTGCTTGATACTTGTAACCGTCGGTCCTTCTAAAGGTGTAACCTGTATTCCAAATATAGGTATAAAGTCCACTACAAAAGATACCGTTAGTCGGAACAGATTTGCCGTCTTCAAACCTATATTCATATTGGCGGTAAATATATTTAAAGGCCCCGTCATCCTCACATTTTTGTCTATTAATGTCGTTGCTAACTCGGGAACACCTAGATTTGGCGCTAACTACAGTGGAAGCGCGAATATGCCTAGTGATATCCTCGATGAGCTCTTCAGATACAGTATTAACAGCTTTTACGGTCATGGTTTTTTGATAGATGGCAGACATTTGGATAATAAGGAAGGTGGTCATTAAAAGCAGGACCGAAATGAAGGTCATGGAGAGAGTGGTTTCGATTATGGTAAAGCCAGGACGAGTTTTCATTTGGCAGTCTCCACAATTTCTGGATTATAGAGTCGAATAGTAGTACCGATAGTAGTTGGGGTTTTCTGGTTTGGGCCAGTCCAGCAAGCACGGATATGAAAATCGAAGAATTCTGGGATTTTCTTGATATCATTTCGTTTTGCATTGAGAGTACTATCTCTAACGGCAATAATATAGATTCCTTCAGCGGCGCCAACATAGCGATAATCGGCAGTTTCATACAATTGGTCATCGGAGTTGCTGCCAGAACCGGTACTATTTGCACTCCTAGAATAGATGACGCGAGGATAAAGTAATGTTTCCTTAAAAATTTTGCTATTGTTTTTAGTAGAAACAACAATATTATCTAGGTTAATTTTACTGCCCGTGAGAGATAAGTCGTCTGGGTCAATTTCACGAGTATTCATAACAAAAGCGACAAGCTTATTGTTGTTGCCCAAAATGCTTTTACTGCCACCATCATAAATCTCTCGGCACGAATTAACATTTAAATCTGGTAGATTAGAGGGGTCGTTAGCCATGCCCGGATTAGCGCCAATGATATCAGAGGAGAGTTTAATCCATAGCTCGCGATAGTGCTGCTTATCCATATCAAGCTCTCTCTCCAGAGTGAAAGCATTATGGACAAAGCGAAGCGCCTCGCCCTGAGCATCAATTTCACTACGAGTCTGTGCAACCTCCATGGAAGCCTCGGCAGACTTAAGTCCAGAGCTCATGATGTTAATTGCGAGGACAGACACTAGCGCAAAAACCGCAATAGCAAATAGGACCTCCACGAGAGTGTCGCCACGTTTTGTTACGGATAGCTTTATCTTCTGCATCTGTTATCTCCTGAATCGGTGGCAACAAGTTCTACCGCCGAAGAGTTATGGCCATCAGCCTTGATACGGATATTGTTTCTAGTAGAGAGGCCAATCAAAAAGTCACCGGAAGTCACACAGAGGTCAATGTCTTTTGCAGTGAAACTATCGTTTTCGTTACCATACGCCTCAAAATATCTTGCTAAAGCATAGCCCCCATGGTCGGCGCGATCAGCAACTTCAAAAAAGGCAGAGGCGGGTTTGTTCTGATAATTGGACATAAAATATGTAAAGTCAATACCCCTGTTTAGCCAGTAGGTATGAACGGCGCCAGAGACGGGAGAACGAGCAATTAGAATCTCGCCAGCAAATCTACTACCATCAGGCCTTTCCAGCCACGCATTCCAATCTGGATAGAAAGAATATTCGGAGCCAGCAGGCACTAAAGAATATCTGGAGCCAGATGACGGATCGAAAGACATAATGTCGGCATAAACAGCTTTGAGACTAGACAAAACATTGTCACCAACAGCACTACCACGAAATTCAATGGCTTTGCCAATTACGTCATAAACATTAAAGCCTGTACCGTTGGCTTCTTCACTGAAGGAAATAAGCTTGCCATAGATAGCGCAACTAGAACGACCAGCGTAGCCGTAGCCGTCTTCATTAGTATTGCCGGCATTTGTTGCAATGGAAGGATCACTAGTGCGGGCTGCGTACTGGCCGGCAAGAGTGCAGTATTTGTTTTGTTCAGAAATAGAGCCCGTGCGACCATTCTGAACGTTCTCTACTTCCGAATAGACCTTGCGGAGTGCATCGACGAATCCACGAGTAGAGTCGGTATAACGCTCACGGCTAATACGAGCAGAAATAGTACCCATAAAAGCAATGAGCATAGTCGCAGTAATCGCGAGGACAAGCGTGATTTCAATAATGGTGAAACCGTTTTTTAGGTGGAATTTCATTCCCTGCTCCTAGTACCTCGGCGCGAGTTCGCGGGTATAGGTTACGTTAGCTTGGGAGTAGCGTTGTGCTTGGGAGTAAGCCCAGAAGAGAACATCCGGACGAAGATTAAAGATTTCTGCTGGCTGAATAGAGCCATCGTCGGTAAGATTATAGTAGATCGGATTACCGTCACTATTACCTGTACCCTCGCCCGGATCGGCGCCAGAGTTGCGTGATAAAGTAAGCGAGTTGGCAAAGACTGGACCATTAATGATAAGCTGTTTGCCACAGGTACTAGCAGAGAAGCTGCTAGAAGTGTAAGTAAGACCGTTACAAGTATTAATGTTGCCGTCCGCTATAAGCCAAGCATCAATCTGAGTGACTTTATCTGAAATAATGATATTGCCATCTTCCACGATAATGACGACCTGTGGAAGACCGTAGATACTATTATAACGCTGATTATTTCTAGAACCGAGTAGGAGCTCATTATTAAGCTCACCAGACTCATAATTGTAGTCTGAACAGGTGCCGTCACCAGTACAAATATTGCTGTCTATAGTGAGGTTGCCCTTGACATGAATAACGAGAGTGCTGCTAGCATAGTTACTAGTAGTTTGTTGACTCTGAATATTATAAGCTGGCCTTTGTATAATGTAGTTGCCGCTACGATCTAGGATGGTTTGACCGATATGGTAACCAGCGACAAGCGTGTCACCGAGAGTGGTGCCGGCGGCAGCTGGAATATTCTTAAGCTCGCTAGTCTTAGTATCTTTTTTGCTATAAATGTAGGTGGCGCCATTATCGAGATGTTTGATAGTGCTAGAGGCCTCTGAACTAGTATAGCGAGAATAGATACGTTCTACGGTGGCAGCAGCAGAATCTTCCACCAGAGAGTTACCGACATAATAATCGCCGTAATAGTCGCTACTAGCACAGCTAGTATTAGCAATAGTCATATGAGAGAGATCACAGTAAGATGTTGCTGGGGTGATACCACCTTGAAGGCCAAGTGAAGTGTTGCGCTCTGCACCATAATAACCAAAGCCAGCACCAGAGGATATACCAGTGACGCTCCCCATAGCAGAAAGAAGATACTCTTCCCAAGAGCCAAAGTAGCGTGTAGCACTAGCTGAGTCACCAAGTTCAGCACTAACATGTTTACGAGTACTTGAAGTCTTGATACTACCTTTAGTGTAGAAATTACCATTCCAGACTGTGAAGTTTGGCTTCTTGGCGATAGTGCGGCAAGAGAGATCAGAGATGCGCCAACCGGATGGGCTACTCATGCCACTGACAGACTGAGCGTCTGGCTGGCCATGGGAATCAGAGGTAGAAATACCAACGGCAACACAATATTTAGAACCGACCGGATAAACATCTGGAACAACGCGAGTCTGAGAACCAGAAGTGTAGGTTTTGCCACCATAGCGGCCTTCTTCATTAAGGTGTCCATCAACGCCTTTTTCTTCCCAAATAGTATTACAGCTGCTAATCATCTCATCGCCACCATAGTAGCTACATGGGTCACCGTCGCCATTATTGCTTGTACCAGTAGACTTGCTAAGCGTGCTGTCTTTACCAAGGACAAACTCGACAGCCTTAATGGAGCCTGGGACAGTGGTTGCATAAGCTTCGCCGGAACGAACATTAGTAACAATACGAGGAATGATTGAAGCAGTAAAGATAGAAGAGACAGTTTCACCTGTATAGATAACGTCGCCTTCTTGAATAGAAGAGGTGAGCGAAGTGCGATAAGAATATGGGACATTAACTGTAGCAGTAGAAGAGCTAGTGCCTAGTTGCTGCTGCCCAGTAGAATAATCTTTTGGCGGAAAATAGTGAGATTTACCTGGTTCACTATAGCTGTATGGTTTTTTACTTGAGTTCCAACTCTTCCAGCATGATGCCCTTTGAGTTTGACAGCCGCAATGTTCTTCACTTTCGCCATATTCCCATTTATTGCATGGTGGATTCCAGTTATTTTCTGAGTTGCCCTCTCCCCAATCGACACAGTAGTCGCATTTATTAGCCGTTTCACACCCGCAATCAGGTTTCGTATAATAGCTTTTCCAGTTGTTTTTACTACAGGCACTATAGCTGCAGTCGCCAAGAGTGGTAGTACCATGTTCGTCATTGTCATTATGCTTCTTAATGCGACCCCAGTTATTAGCACCAGAGCCAAGAGCAGAGGAGAGAGACTCGTACGGAGTGTTCCAGTTAACGTTGTTTTCTATTAACGTATTCATATCCTTGTCTTTATGCACTTCTTTTCCTTCCTCGCCGTCTTTGACAGGGTCCGTGTATGTACAGTCAGTTTTACAATCACCAGTTTCGCTATGACGGTAACGTTGCCAAGCTGTATCATAGCTATAGCTAATGGTCTGAGAGAAGCTTTTGCCGGCCTCATTGTTATTGCCAGTTATTCCGCCAGCGTTACAGCTACCGGCAGCAGCACCTGGGATTTGGAAGCCGTGGCTGCCGGAGATAGTAAAGGTGCTAAAGTCGTAAATACTACAATTATGATTATCAGCGTCTTCGGCGCGTTCACTCGGAGAATAATAGAAGAAATTATAATTGTTAGCTAGGCTATCGCCTGCAACATCAGAAGTGACGGTGCTGGCAGCCTCGCCAATGCTAGATTTGTGTGGAT
Source organism: Candidatus Nanosyncoccus sp. (assembly GCA_045651545.1). GTDB lineage: Bacteria > Patescibacteriota > Saccharimonadia > Saccharimonadales > Saccharimonadaceae > Nanosyncoccus. The sequence continues at coordinate 32,817 of JAZRSM010000003.1, read as the reverse complement.
CGTCTAAGGAAACCTTTCCTAACTCGCCTAGACGTTTTAAATCATAGCCAAAGAGATAACTGTTGCTTGGGCTACCAGAAATTTGGAACCATACATCCGAAACCGCAGTGCCATAAGTCGTTGCGCTTCCGTTTGGATAAATAGCCCATGGAGAAGAAGCGTCATTATCTGCACTTCCGCCGACGGCGCCAACGCCCCAACAATAATACATACTAAACCTCACCGTATCGCCTGGGCGAGCCCATACTGAACTTGTCCAACCCGTGCCCGTCGTGAAATTGTTGACTTGGACGCTACCTTCGGTCCAGCCAGCATGGGATCCGTCATGGCAAGAAGGGACTGGTGGACTTGGTGGAACTGGGTCGCAATTTTCTTCACAGAGAAGCTTTTTAATTTCATCTGTGGAGAGAGAATCAAGAAACTTTTGTAAGCCGCCGAAACCAGCTAGTTTTGACGTCATTAGCTCATTCCAAAAATCTGTAAGGCCCTGGGCAACAATCGCCTGATAGTATGCTTCCCTTAACTCGGCATATGACATAGTGCCTTCATGTACGTATCTAGCCCTTTCAATACTCCACGACGAATCTAGGCCGCCATTGGCTGTTGGCAAACCACCAAAAGGAATATGTCCTATGATGTCTCCAGCTTGATAATATGTGCCGCCAATCCAGCCAGAATTATGTGCGACTATGTCATGAGTATAATATACACTGCCAACTTCAGCGTCAGTAGCTATGATTGCGGGCATACTGATACTTACGCTACCGTAGTTAATCTCGTATGCGGGGCGAATCACCTGTCCTACTTCTGTAACAATCGTACCAGAAACTACGGTGTCACTACTACAGATGACACTAGCACAGCCACAACCCGCACACTTATTGCCGCCACTACCGCTACCTTCACCGCCGCCATCTTGCTGGCTGCCGTTTCCACCTTCTGTCCAAGCATAAGCTGCATTACTATATATACACGACACTATAAACGCAGCAAAGGTAGCTACGAATATGAAGGCGTATGTTTTTAGTCTAATTGTTTTATTCATTTCCAGCCTCACCTTCGCTTTCTGCGCCGTCACTCTCGACTTCAATTTCATCTCCGCCGCCCACGGCGTTTTCATCATTACAGGCGCCCATTTCTTCTAGCAAATCGGAATAGAATTTATATTTTTCGGTGTCTCCTTCTCCTGCGTAGATATAAGCAAGCACTCTGTAAATATTAATCTTCTTAGTGTCGGTATCAGCTTCTTTGGCGAGACGAAGAGCTTCCTGAATGGCGACATCTCCACCGCCCGCCTGATAAGCGATACGAGCACGAACGGCGTAAGCCTCAAAGATGAGCTCGGAGTCAACGCCCAAGTCTTTCATGTCTTTGATTAGGTCATTAAGATAGACAATAGCGTTTTCGTATTTACCGCTGCTATAGAGAACTTTGTAAGCACGAGATTCGATTTCTGCCGTATTGGTTGGCATTTCTTCGTCAGTGCGAGAGCCGTGACGATGTACAGCAAGGGTTGCAATGAGAGCAATAACCATGACAATAATAAGCGCAGCAGCAAAAGTTCCAAGCGTGATAAAAAGGGGCTTGCGAGATTTTTTGCTACGAATTTCTGCTACTTTTTCTTTGTCTTTTTTTCCACCCTTTACATTAGAGAAATATTCCGGAGTGGCACGATTTCCGATGCTGTCCGAATTGAAGACGTTAGCTTCAAAATCAGGAGCATTGGTATTTTGACCTTCTTTGTCCATAATATCATTTTAGCATAAGCAAAATATGTAGGCAAGGTTTTTAGAGCTTTTTGATAGAATCGAGGAAGTAACGTTTTAATTTTTTGTCATATTTGAAGTTGGCTTCCCATTTGGCAAAGTTTGGCTCTTGTTCCAATAGATCGACTTCGCCATACATGCCTAGCGGCTCAGCATCCCAGTTGACACCCGAATAGATATACCCAGTTTCGACAGTGCCGCTAAAAACACCATAAATAATCTTGGCACTGTTTCCGGATTTATAAGCCTTATTCAAAGCGAGGCAGGTCATTTCTGGAGGCTGTTCAGCAGTGCAAGCTGTTTCCATATAGAGCTCATAGACGTCATTATTAGCTTCATAGTAGCCACTAGTAGATTCATAATAGGATTTTTTCTGTAGATTAGAGCCGTCGTTGAAGAGAAGACGGTAGACCTCGTTAAGCTCATCGTGTCCAATCTGGTCATATTTTTTATTAATGGCATATTCGATAGCAAGGTTTTCTTTAACGTCGTAGCTAAGATCTTTTACTGACATGGTGCCGTCAATAAAGAGACCAAGGTTGTAGTCTATGCAGCTATCGGTACCACGGAAATATCTAGTAGCTATAGCAACAATGTCGTCGTCTTCGATAGAGACCTCGTCCATACGATTAGCATTAACAAAATATAAAATACCACAAGCGACAAAAATAATAGCAATAACGGAAACAAAAATAACCGCAACAATTTTATTTGATTTTCCCTTAGTCTTCTTTTTAGGCATAATTAGATTATATCACACTTATGCTTATGAGCCAAAAATGAAGGTGAGCCACTGCTCGTAGTTGGCTGGTTCTTCCAAAGCTTCTTCTACAACAACTTCGTCATGTTTATGTTTAGCGTAGTCGGAGTTATCTGGAAGATAAATCACGGTTTCTCCATCCATGATTTTGTTTTGCTTGGCACGAGCGGCAAGTTCTTGGTATTCTTCTGAAGCATAGTACTGATTCTCTAATTCCAGAGCATCGATCTCTAGCTGCAGAACATTACGCTCGTAACGTTTAGCAACAAGACGCTGCTCTAGTTCCCAGTTTCTACTCATGGCGGAGATGGCAGAGAACGTCCAAGCTAGACAAGCTAAAATAGCACACGTAAAAAAGATACGTTCGCGAGAAAAGCCGCGTTTAAGATTGTATTTCAGCTTCCGGAAGCCGGTTTTAATACGTTCCATTTATGCTTTTTTATTATAACATTCTATGCTAGAATAAGTCTAGTTCCTGGGGGCGTAGCTCAGGGGTTAGAGCAGGCGGCTCATAACCGCTTGGTCGTTGGTTCGAACCCAACCGCCCCCACCAATTAGCGGGAACAATTAATCAGGCCGTCAATATTATGATTGGCCATTATTTTTACTTCACCTTTATCATTAGTGATTTCGGTGGTTTTGAGACCGATATTAGTGACGGTACCTTTGAAACCGTCGGCTTGAGCGATAACTGTATCGCCAACACTGAATTGATTTTCTACAATAATAGCAATACCAGCGATAAAATCTTTAATCATGTCTTGGAAGGCGAGGCCAACAACAGCAGTCATAATCCCAAGTCCAGCGAGCAAGGAAGTAACATTGACGCCGAGGATAGACAGAACAACAAGTAAAATCATAATAAGGAACAGATATCTCAAAATACTCGAAATAAGTTGCAAAATGGTTTTGATGCGCTGCTTCCCTGCGGGGCTAGTCTTTTTGCCGCCAGCCTTGTTAAAGACGATTTTTAGAATACGACGAAGAATGAGATAGACCACTAAAATAAACAGGATGTAGAGCGCAGAGTTAATTAATTTTTTGAGACCGATCTCAGTGCCGAAGAAATTAAGTTCCATATTATTTTTCCATTAGTTCGGAGCCGTTAATGTCAAAATCGGACAGTGCGGCATGTTTAATAGCTGGGTCTTCGTAGGTATTATAATAGTAAGTCTTAGTCGCAGCGGAGTAGCCACCAGTATAAACTGTTTTCTCGAAATCACCGTCTGCCATTGCTGCGGCGCCATCAATCATAGCTACACCAGTGAGAGTATGGAACAGGCGAGAAACATTTTCTTCTTCAGTAGATTTGACTGGATAATGCGTGTTGAGGTAGGCGACACGAATGAAGCGAGATGGGGAATAGTAGTCGCCTGGAAGCCCACGCATGAGAGAGCCAGAACCAAAAGCGGTCATTTCTGCTTTGCCCCAAGTGACTTTTTCTGGCTGGAGACTATAGAGATTCATGTAATTTCTAAGGTTTTCTTTGTGCCAAGCATAGCCTGGTTGATTGGTGAGGACGTCTACATCATTATGGAAAATTTGCATACCGTCGCTGGTGTATTCAACTACGATGCTACGGGTTTTGTCGCCGATAATCCAGTGAAGGAGAGAAACTGGGTATTTGTCATTGATTGGCTTAGCAATAATAGCAACATCCTTTAAGGCTTCTTCAACTTCATCTACAGTAGAAAAGTTCATTGCAACCCAGAGAGGGAATTCATATGCCGCAATATTAGTTTTTTCATTGACTGCGTCTTTTTCGTATTCGGCATAACCTGGGAAATTAAGACCCGCGATAGCAAGTCCTGCCTCGTTGCCGCAATCAAAGTAAAGTGGAACATTCTCTTCTATAATGCCCATACCAATAAGAGCATATTTTGGTGTTAAATCGCCTAGGAAAGCGGAATGATACTGATAGCCTTTTGGAGTGACGACGATTTTTTGTCCATAACCAACAGACCAGTCTAAGTTTCTACCAAAGAACATATTACCTTTATCGTCGTTAAAACGGATGCCCGTGCACATATATAATCTCCTTTTGTTTTCTTTTACAGTATTATAGCATAAACACTATCAAAAATGCCCATAGGCTTAAAGCCGATGGGCAATTCTTGTTACAACAAACGTATTAACAGCTTATTTCTTCTTGGAAAGTGTCAAGAAACCATTTCTAGGATTCTCATTGACGACACGATCTGCTGGAAGATCAACTGGAGTACCTTTGCCACCATTTTCAGTCTTGGTGAAGAAGTAAATAGTCTGCTTCTTGCCGCCACGAAGGGTAACTTCGGACTGACGTAGGTAGTAGGTAATTCCTTTACTGTTAGTATGTTGGTAGGCCATAATTCCTCCTTAGTTGTTGTATTTCTTATCTTATGGCCTCTTGCACGGGATGTCAAGAGGTTTTTGGTTAAATTTTAAGGATTTTAATTAGTTCTTAATAAAGACTAGTGCTAAATGGAGAAAAGCCCAAGAAAAGAATCTGATAATTAGGACGGCGGCAAGAATGATGCAAATGATAGAGATGAGGCCGGATGGAGTTGGCGTCCAAATAGGTGAAGCAAAATCGTAACGGAAAAGAGCCGTGGAGGGAAGAGTGGCGACGAAGGTGTCTTCTATACGTTCTGCTGCAGGGTATTTGTTAATTTCCCCTGTCATACACTCGATGTAGCCTGGGCTATTCCAAGCCCAACCATTAGCAATAGCGATAGGTTTACAAACTTCCATAGCTTTGGCAAAAATGTTGCCGTTGGGATTTTCGTCGGTGCCAGCTTGAGCTTCGGCAGCAGCGAGAGCTTCTGAAGCTTTCCTATTGTACTGATGTTCTAGATAAACTGGGCCCGTACCAAAAGTGACTCGTGATTCCCCATTTTTCTCTACGATATTAATAATAGTATGCGTGCGAGCAAAGGCTTGGAGTTTGGCTAGAGCTTCAGAGATGGCGGCGTCATCATCAGATTCGTCGGCAACACCCACAGCAGATTTTAAATTAGTCATCTCGATATGGTCGAAGCGAAGAAGAGTGGCTTCAATAAAAAGTAGGAGCACAAAAATAATCAGGAGCTGCCAGGTTTTAACCTGGGTAATTTTCCGCAAGGCAAGCTTGATGTCTTTTTTCTTTATGCCACCCATAACCTGTTATAATTATAACATGAATATATATATTTCTGGGATTTCTGGAACGGGACTAGGCCCTTTGGCGCTAATGGCAAAAAGTGCAGGTCTTGGTGTTTGTGGTTCGGACCTTACTGAAGGAGCCGTATCACGAGAACTCGTGGGAGCTGGAATTGAATTTGAAACTGGAAAACAAGATGGTAAATATTTACAGCAATGTTTTAAAAATGGAAAAGTCGATTGGTTTGTTTACACATCGGCGTTACCAAAAGACCACCCAGAATTAAAATTAGCAGAGAAATTAGGGTTGCGCATCTCCAAGCGAGACGAACTAATTGCATATCTAGTTGAAAAATTAGGACTAAAAATGGTAGCCGTAGCAGGGACACACGGAAAGACTACGACTACATCCATGATAGTTTGGACGGCGCTAAATCTTGGATTGCCCGTATCGTATTTAGTTGGAACAACTTTACCATTTGCAGAGGCGGGGAAATATGATGCTGGGTCAGAATTTTTGATTTATGAAGCTGATGAATATGATAAAAATTTCTTACATTTTTATCCGTGGCTTTCGGTAATTACGACAGTGTCTTATGACCATCCAGATATTTATCCGACAAAGCTAGATTATATTAGAGCATTTTCTAAGTTTGAAAGTCAAAGCGAGCAAGTAATACACGGACGAGAGATAGAGGGGAAGGCTGTGTCAGAGAATGAAGAAACCTTAGATTTTGCGGAGAAATTTAGCTTAGCGGGGAAGGCCAGAAGATATGATGCGAGCCTAGCAATGCAAGCGATTTTTGAGATGGTAGAAGAAGTGGATATACAAAATGCCGAGAAAAGCTTGATTGCTGATGGGAAAGATTATGCAGGTCGGACGATAGACGAAGAACTGATTATAGAAATTTTGAATGATTTTCCTGGAGTAGGGCGAAGATTCGAGCGAATTTGCGACGGAGTCTATTCTGACTATGGGCACCACCCAGAAGAAATTGCGGCAACAGTAGGGATTGCAAAAGAAGAGTGCGAACGAACTGGGAAATCTGGGGTAGTATTAGTGTATGAGCCACATCAGAATACAAGACAACACGAGGTGTTTGATGGGTATAAAGATGCTTTTCTTGGAGTAGAAAAATTATATTGGCTACCAACATATTTAACGCGGGAAAATCCTGAGCTAAAAGTGATTACGCCTGAAGAATTTGTTGCAAGCTTAGAAAATAGTGAAGTCGGAGAAGCGGCGGAAATCGGAGAAGAGTTGGGTCAGAAATTACGTAAATTAAGAGATGAGGGAAAATTAATTCTTCTAATGACAGCTGGTCCAGCCGATAAATGGTTAAGGGTGGTTTTTGGTGAAGAGGATCATTAGATTCATAGGAGTAGGATTCACAAATACCCTTATCGGATATATTGTATATACCCTATTAATGATGATTGCGTTCGCGGGGAATGCAGAGATGGCGCCTCTTGCGACAGGTCTGTCTGGTGCAGTAGCAACAATAGTGGCATTTATACTGCACAGTAAAATCACCTGGCGAGAAAGAGATCCCGGAAAACTGGGGGTGATAAAGTTTTTTATTTGGAATATTTTGTCGGTAATTTTGATTCGACCAGCATTAGCAGCGCTATTTGAGTTGCCTGTAGGACTATACCAGTTTGCTTATATGATTACATCGGCGATGCATTTACCGTTTAACTACGACTTCGTGCAAAGCACAGGGATATACGTAGGACTAACGGCGGTGACGATGGTGCTGAACTTTATTTGTTATGAGAAATTCGTGTTTGGAGCTAAGGTCAAAGTTGAAGAGCAACAGAGGAAAGAGATAAAGGTGAAGAGCGTTCGGAAGACCGGAGAAAAAGAGAAGAGTAAGAGCGAAGCTAAGCACGATACCGATAAATAGTGGATTGACTTGGAGATATTTATTCTTTGCTAAATAGATTATTGTAAAAAGGACGACAGCTAGGATAGCTAGAGTGCCAAGGAGCCCAGTCTCTAGGAGGAGACTGACATACTCGTTTTGAACAATTTCTTTGGGACCGATTTCTTCTGGGAATTTTTGATGCATGGCGGGACCAGCAGAGCCAAGACCTGCACCAATGAGAATATACTTAGGGGAGGAAGTCCAAGTCTTTAACGCTAGGGAATTAAGGTTCAGGCGAGTATTAGTAGATTCTTCGACGTAGCCGGAGAATGATGCTGTGTTTTTGGTAGAGTTTTCTGGAGTAAAAACAAGGGTGGAAGTATCAGGAATATCGGGAGCAGTAGTCGATTCCGTAGGCTCATTTGAGGTGTTTTGGGCTGATTTTGGGCGGAGATCGACTTTACCGAGCGTAAGTTGATGAATAGCCTTAGTGGTGCCATCTATAAAAGTGTCACTGGTTGGACCCAGAACAGCAAAAAAACCGAAGCTGGCCAGAGCAAGCGCGAGAGAAACAAAGGCGCAAGTGATAGGTCGAATAACCATATGCTTTTTCTTGATTAGCACAAGCATTATAACGAAGGCAATAATAAAAGCATAGATGGCGCCACGAGAAAGAGTCAGGAATAATGTAGTCGTCAGAAACAACGTAAGTAAAGTCGAGCCGTGCTTTTTGATAAGTAAATAGAAGGAGAGGAGAGTTGGGACGAGCAGGAGATTGCCCATAAATTGCGGCTCGATAGCAAAGCCACTCGGATGGGGGAAGCCAAAAGCTGAGGAGACGCAGCCACGACAGAGAAGAGTAACATCACGAGAAACGCCAACGACATCAAGAATGCATTGAAGCCAGCAGAAGGCGGAAACAGCAACAGCGGAAATACACAAGGAACGGATCAGGGAAGCGCGGAGCTTCTGATCTTTATCGGTCTTTAGACGATAAATAATATTTAAGCCTGCAAAAGCGAGGAGCCAAAAAAGCCCAGCCGTAAGGATGGCGCGTGGGCGGTTTTCAGACCAAATAATAGTCAGGGAAAGATAGGTTGGAATAACGGCGGCAAGGGCGAGTTTTTTCTTGCCATAAAACTTACAGAGAGTTTTTGTCATTGGTAGAGAAAAGAGGAAAAAGATGACGAGCCAGATTTCTGGTAGGGAAAGTTCAAAGTTCATAGAATCATTACTGCCAAGCGAGATGATTGGGTAGTAGGAAAAGAAGAAGATTGGGGGGAGGAGAATTAGTAAAATTGTAGTGATTTTTTGATTAAGCGTTTTTAAGCTTTTCATGAATAAGCTCCTTAATTTTTGTTTTGAAGATTTTTTTATCAAACTGAAGTGTTGTATTTTTTACAACATCTTTAGGATAATCGGTGAGATCGAGCTTATCCATAGCTTCGATAAGAGAATTGGCAGTTTGCTTATCAAAGAAAAGACCATTAACTTTTGGCTTAATGTAGTCAAGAGCACCACCTTTTTTGTAAGCGATGACTGGAATGCCGCAAGCCATAGCTTCTATTGGTGCAAGACCAAATGGTTCGCAGCTTGGAAAGAGATAAGCGTCGGAGCTAGCTAAATATTTTTTAAGTTCGTCTTGTGGCATAGCGTCTAGAAATTTAATATTGTCGGCACCATTTGCAATTTTAACCAAATTATTGTGTTCTGGACCACTGCCAATAACAGTAAGGTTCGCCCCTGTTTTTTGGCAAGCTTTAACACAAATATCGAGCCTTTTCCAGTTGACTTGTCGTGATGTTGTGATGTAATTTATTGATTTCTTTGCTTGACTTTTTGTAGGTTTTATTTCCCTATTTGTGGATAAGCCTGTGGAAAACTTTTTTAGGTCAACTGGTGGATAAATAATGACTGATTCCCTCTTATAGTATCTCTTAATCTGATCTGCTGCGTAATTTGAAATCGTGATAAACTGATCTGGATTTTGAGCGGCGCGGAAATCTTTTTTACGAAGAGGTTTGACAAAAGTTTTGAGCGCAAGACGAGCAAGCGGATTTAAGATGCCAAAACCTGGGTTTTCTAAGTATTCGTCATATTTACCCCAGTAATACTGGGTAGGAACGTGGCAATAACAAAGGTGGACGCAGTGATGTTCGGTCTGTTCGGGATGTTCGGTTTTGGCGCTTTTTGTTCGGATTTTCCCTGTTTTCGGTTTAGTCCTGACGGACTTAGCTTCTGCACCAGTAACAGAAATAACCAAATTGTAGCCTGAGAGGTCTAGATGAGAAAAATAGTGTTGGCGAAGAGGTCCTAAAACCTTGCGAAGACAGGTGGGAAAAAATTGGAGCCAGCCAGTGCGAACATCGGCATCGTCAAACCAATCAATTCCCTTTTTGTCATACTTAGAAGTGTAAATTGGAGCGTCTGGATACATTTCGTGAAGCGCTAATAAAACAGATTCGGCGCCGCCAACAACAGTGAGCCAATCGCAAACCAGCGCAACTTTCATTATTTAGCGCCTTTTCTAAGTATGACTGCGCCAACAGTCTTAAACAAGATATTAATATCGAGCCAGACAGACCAGTTTTGGACGTAGTAAAGGTCAAGAGCACGGCGCTCTTCAAAAGAAATGTCACGACGACCAGAGACTTGGGCAAGACCAGTAAGACCAGATTTAACGGAAAGTAGCAAAGAACGGTCACCGTAGTCGCGTAATTCCCCTGGAACGAGGGCGCGCGGCCCAACGAGAGCGATATCGCCTTTGACGACGTTGATAAGCTGTGGCAACTCGTCTAAAGAAGAAGCTCTAAGGAAACGTCCAATCGTAGTAATTCTAGGGTCATTAGGAATAAAATCACCGCCAGAACGGTATTCCTCTATTAACTCTGGGTGTCCCATTTCCTTAAAAGCGTCTTCTGGGGACATGCCAGAATATTCTGATTTCATAGAGCGGAATTTATAAATTTTGACTTTTTTATTGTAACGGGAGAGGCGATAGGAAGCATAAACGGCAGGATGCTTTGGGTCGGACAATTTAACGATAAGCCAGATAATACCCATTGGAATGGCGGCGAGAATAAGCATAAGACTGCCGATAATAATATCCATGGCACGCTTAACAATGCGGGCGCCACCAACTAGCGGAGTGACTTTAACAGAAATAGCAGGAGTGTCGCCGATAAGCTCAAGTTTACCGATATGCGAAGAAAGTGAAGCTTCAGTTGGGACAAAATAGTATAGTAGATGATTCTTAACACATTGACTATAAACATATTCACTTCCCTGTTCCTCGGTTTGGAAAACCACATCGGCTTCGGTTTTTTCTAGGGCATCTTTTAGCGAAGAAAAACGTTTATCCAAGAATTCATCTGGGATATAGCTTTTATTTGCAATTACACCGACGAGTGTATAACCATCTTCTGGAAAATCGGAGATACGATCGATAAGGCGCTCAGTATTCATATTATTGCCAACAATAATAGCCCTAAGTGTGCCAAAATTTTTACGAGCAAGACGAGTGCGGAGAAAATGAACGACGCCACGGAAGAGACAGAGCATGACAAAGCAAAGGACGGCCGCATAGACAGCAACCATACGAGTCGGGAAAATGTTATTCCCTGCGAAGAAGTCAAACGAAATTAGTGCCATGACGCCTAGTATGGATGATAAAAATAAACGAGTAATTTCGGAAGTGCGTGAGTGGCTTAAGATAATGGATTTATTATAAAGACCAAGAAAAGCATGAAGAATAAGCCAAACCGGAATAAGGAGGACGATAGTTGAGACAAAAGAGCCTGGTTCGGCTTCAAAGAAATATGGACGATTGTCAATATAGATGCGACCGAGATAAGCAACCAAAAAGGCCACAATAACAGCAATGGCGTCAGTAAAAACAAGGACAACACGAAAGATTAGTCCTGGATCTTTTTTCATGCTTATATTATACCATTTTTATAGTATAATTGTAAGTATTTAAGAGGTAAAAACATGAAAGTTTTATTGACGGGTGGAACAGGATATATTGGAAGCCATACGGCCGTTTCTTTAATTACTGGCGGACATGAAGTAGTAATTGTAGATAGTCTAGTTAATTCTAAAGAAACCGTGCTTGATAAGATTGAAAGAATAACTAATGTGCGACCGAAATTTTATAAGATCGACTTACTTGACGCGGATGGACTAAGTAAGGTTTTTTCTGAAAATGAGTTTGATGCAGTGATGCACTTTGCGGGGTTAAAAGCAGTAGCGGAAAGCGTAGAAGAGCCACTACGATATTACGAAAACAATGTGACTGGAACGATTAATTTATTAAAGGCGATGGCTGACGCAAACGTGAAGAAAATTATTTTCTCATCGTCAGCAACGGTGTATGGTGAACCGGAGACGGTGCCAATTTTGGAAGACGCAAGGACTGGACAAGGCATTACAAACCCGTATGGTCAGACAAAATATGTGATTGAGCAAATTTTAAAAGATATTTGCAGAGTTAATGCGGATTTTAGTGCTACGATTTTAAGATATTTTAATCCGGTAGGCGCGCATGAATCAGGGCTACTAGGCGAAGACCCAAATGGGAGACCAAACAACTTAATGCCAATAGTGATGAAGGTAGCAAAAGGTGAGTATCCTGAACTTTCCGTCTACGGAAACGATTATGATACAACGGATGGGACTTGCATTCGTGATTATATTCATGTAGTAGATTTAGCCGAAGGACACGTTGCAGCATTAAACAAAATGGGTGGGTTGCAGATATATAATCTTGGAACTGGTAAAGGTACAAGCGTCTTAGAAATGGTGGCGGCTTTTGAGAAGGCTAGCGGAAAAAAGTTACCTTATAAAATCGCTCCGCGTAGGGCGGGTGATTTGCCGGAACTATGCGCTGATCCAGAAAAAGCTGAAGCTGAGCTAGGCTGGAAAGCAAAGCGCACGATTGATGATGCGATGCGCGACACGATAAAATTTTTATGGTCGTAGCTTAGAATAAGTATTCCAAGCGGCTTTAAAAATATTTCGGTGAGCAAGAAGAGTCTGCATAGCAAGTTTGTCGCGATTTGTAGCGTATGGATTTTTGAAAATATGTTTTTTATGCTCTATAAGATAATTGATGATTTCCTGCTCTTTTTGAACCATATTAGGATCTTGATTTTTAACTTGGACGAGTTGGCGCAGAACAGAAAAACGGGCGTGCATACGACGGAGGTTGGCAGTGTTAATAAGATATGGGAACTTCTTTTCTATGTCGTCGCACATATTGTCAGTAAAAGTAATGATGTCGTATTTTTTCTCAGAGAATTCGCTGCTAGAAATGGATGCGGCGCGCTTGATATAAACATATTTTGCTTCAGGACCAAAAGCAACGACAGGTGCCTTTTCGACTACTTTGTAAGTCGTGGCTAAATCTTCATGTAAGGCACCAGCCGGGAATTCAATTCCCTGCCATAAACTCTTATGGTATAGCTTAGCATAAGCGACAACCGTAAAGCCTTCTTCACGGAGCATACGACCAATAGTTTCTTCTGTGCTCATAGCTTTTTCCGAGTATTCGGCGGCATAATAAACAGATTTGTTCTTCAAAGTAATCTCCTCTAGGCCACAAATAGAAATCTTGGCTTGGTATTTCTTAATAAGAGAAAAGAGGTAGGATACATAGTCGGGAGTAATTTTGTCGTCAGAGTCTACGAAAGTAATATATTCTCCTTTAGCTTCACGAATGCCACGATTGCGCGCTTCGGAAAGCCCTAGATTCTGTTGATGAACAACGCGGGCACGAGAATCGGATTTGGCAAATTCGTCACAAACTATACCACTGCCGTCAGTAGACCCGTCGTCGATTAGAAGAAACTCGCATTTTGGATAGGATTGTTTTTTGAGCGAGTCGAGGCAAACGTCTAGAAAAGGCCGCACATTATAAACTGGCACAATGATAGAAATCAGGGGTGTTTCCATATATATTATTATACTATATGATATAATATACACATGGGAAAAAACTTATTCAGTAAGAAGAACAGAGTTCTTCTAGCGGAACTTGTGAAGACTGATTTTAAACTAAGGTACCAGGGCTCAGTACTCGGCTATCTTTGGGCAGTGATCAAGCCGCTCTTGATGTTTGCGATTTTATATGTAGTATTTGCAAAAGTGCTAAGATTTGGTGACAGTATTCCACATTATCCAGTTTATTTGTTGGTCGGAACAGTGCTTTGGAATTTCTTTAACGAATGTGCACAGCAAGGAATTCACTCTATTGAGCAAAGAGGAGACCTAATTAGAAAACTGAGTTTTCCAAAATATATTATTGTAGTGAGCGCAACGAGCACAGCCGTAATTAATGTTTTGATTAACTTATGCGTGGTGGTAATTTTTGCACTATTCAATGGTGTTACGCCAAGTTTGAGTTGGTTACTTGTTTTGCCGCTACTTGCAGAATTATATTTGCTTGCGCTTGGTATTTCCCTGCTACTTGGAGCGATGAATATTAAGTTTCGTGACGTGGGTTCGATTTGGGAAGTTTTGATGCAGGCAATGTTTTATGCAGTGCCAATTATTTATCCGCTTTCCATGGTGACTAATACATCCGTGTTGGCGGCGAAAGTCATCATGCTAAATCCAGTAGCACAAATTATTCAGGACATGCGTTGGAGTTTAATTACGCCTGAGGCTGTAACAACATGGAGTTTGTCTGGACCGATTTTTGGCATAATTTCTATTGTGTTGGTGTTAGTTGTATTTACGCTTGGCGTATTATACTTTAGAAAGAAATCCAAGTATTTTGCGGAGGAGGTATAGTATGAAATGGAGTGAGAAATATCTAAAGCGGATGCGCGAGAAAGCACACGAAGAAGCACTAGCTTCTGAGAATGCGATTGAAGTGCGCAACTTATATAAGAGTTTTAAACTGCCAACCGAGCGAGCTTGGGGGCTAAAACAAGCTATATTTAATAGACTAAAAGGTATTAAAGGTTTCACAAAGCAAGAAGTATTACGTGGAATATCATTCGATGTAAAACGTGGCGAATTCTTGGGTATTGTCGGTAGAAACGGAAGTGGAAAGTCTACACTTCTAAAAGTCTTGTCCGAGATTTATGTGCCAGACAGTGGAAGCGTAAAAGTTAATGGAACCTTAGTGCCATTTATTGAGCTAGGCGTAGGATTTAACCCAGAATTAACTGGACGCGAAAATGTTTATTTGAACGGCGCATTGCTCGGCTTTTCTAACAAAGAAATGGACGAGATGTTTGAAGATATCGTGAAATTTGCTGAGCTAGAACAATTTATGGATCAAAAGCTCAAGAATTATTCGAGCGGTATGCAAGTGAGGTTAGCTTTTTCAATTGCAATTCGCGCACGTGGTGATGTCCTGATTTTGGACGAAGTACTTGCCGTGGGTGATGCGGCTTTCCAAGAGAAGTGCAACGATTACTTTAGAAGTCTACATGGCAACCAGACAGTGATTCTAGTGACTCACGATATGGGAAATGTCGAAAGATTTTGCGATAGGGCAATTTTGATTGAGAATGGGAAAATTGCTTGCGAGGGCAAACCAAGCAAGGTTACCAAAGCCTATACTAAGCTTTGGGATTAGGATTATTTTTCTGTTTTTTGTGACTATAGCTTTTGAATATGAGTAAAAAGGCAGTAGAAGACGTGTCGAGCAGAACACGAAGCATGCGCCAATGATTTTTAGGGAAATACGGGCGGCGAAGAAGGTTTTTATTGTCAGCATCATGGAATTCGGCGCGCATGCGGAGAGCAAATTTTTCAACTGCTTTTTTGTCTTCTAAATTTAGCATGGACCAGTGGTAGGAAGCGAATTTGACGGCTTGGAAAACGTAGTTAAATGATTTCCAGACATCTTTTGACTTGAGATATTTTTCTGCTTCAGAAAATTCTTGATTAATATTGAATAGTTCATCGTTTTTGATGGTAACTTTGAGCGGACGATGATGCAAATAGGCTTTGTCTGTTAGAACAATTTTTCCACCCGAAGACAAGACTTTAAAGTTAAAGCTAATATCTTGGCAAGCACAAGCATTGGTTTCTAAGAATGAAATTTTTTGTTTTTCTAGAAACTCTTTTTTATAAATTGCAGACCAAATAGCTGGGGGCTGATAAAAAATTCTGGTATTTTCCATTGGGTCGATAATATTATCGGATTCCTCGGGAAGAATGTAGTCTTTAGGTGGGATGTCTTTTTCGTTTTCGTAGAGAGTATAGTTCCCCTTTGCGACATCGGCATCATGTTTTTTGGCGAGCGCAAAAAGCTCAATAAACATTTCTGGGTTAACAAAATCAGCGGCCTCGATGATGCCAATATATTCACCGTTTGCAATTTTGATACCCTGATTTAGAACACGACCGTAGCCAGCAGATTTTGCCAAATTAACCACGCGCATACGTGGCCCTTTTTTAGCGAAATCTTTTAAGATATCCGCAGAACCGTCAGTGGAGCCATCATTAATACAGACAATTTCCATGTCGTCTAGAATCTGGTTATTAAGACTTTTCAAACAATCAATCAGATATTTTTCTGCATTATAGACATAAACGAGCACTGTGACACGTGCGGATTTAACCATTATTGCTCCAATTCTTTGAGATAACGAGAAAGCGCGTCTTGCCAAGTTGGGAGCGGAGTGAAACCGTTTTCAACCAACTTGGTTTTATCCAAACGAGAATTAAATGGACGAGCCGCAACGGAGACACCATATTCGGCAGTGGTAACTGGAATAACCTTAGAATCGATGCCGGCTTGTTTGAAGATTTCTTTGGTAAAGTCAGCCCAGCTAATGTAACCACCTTCGTTAGTGGCGTGATAGTAGCCATATTTATCGGTTGAAATCATGTCGACAAGTAGCTTGGCTAGGTCTGGCGTGTAAGTTGGAGTGCCGATTTGGTCATTAACTACACGAACCTCGGGATGGGTTTTACCGACGCTTAGCATAGTCTTAACAAAGTTTTTACCGTTCTTACCAAAAACCCAAGCGATACGGACGATGAAATATTTGTCTAAGTTGTTTACGACGGCTAATTCCCCATCAAGCTTAGACTGACCATAGACATTAAGTGGTGCATAGTTTTTGTCGTCTGGCTGCCAAGGTTTTTCTCCTTGTCCGTCAAAGACATAGTCCGTAGAAATATAGATCATTTTAGCATCAATATCTTTGCAAGCTTTGGCTAAGTTCTCTGTGCCAGCGACGTTAACGGCGCGGACGGCAGCCTGGTTTTCGGGAGCTTCGGCACCGTCAACATTGGTCCAAGCAGCGCAGTGAATGACGGCGTCAGGGTGATAGGCGTTTAATAATTTCTCGACATTTTCTTTGTCGGTAATATCTAAAATAGCGGTTTTAAATTCTGGGTTTTCCCCGCCCCTTCGGTCGGTGCCGAGAGCCTCGATGCCGCGAGCGGCAAGCTCTAGCATGACATCATGACCAAGCTGACCGCTAGTTCCTGTGACTAAAACTTTCATATTAAGTTTCCGCCTTTCGATATTCGCCAGAAAGGATATTTTCCCACCAGTCCTGATTGTCTAAATACCATTTAATGGTCTTTTTGATGCCGTCTTCGAATTTGGTTTCTGGAAGCCAGCCGAGCTCGTCATGGATGAAAGTTGGGTCAATCGCATAGCGACGGTCGTGCCCTTTTCTGTCATCAACAAAGGTAATAAGGCCTTCTGGCTTGTTTAATTCTTTGCAGATTAATTTGACGATGTCAATATTAGCCATTTCGTTGTGGCCGCCGACGTTGTAAACTTGGCCGATTTTACCATTATGGATAATCAAATCAATGGCGCGGCAGTGATCTTCAACATAGAGCCAGTCGCGAACGTTAAGACCGTCACCATAAACTGGGAGCGGCTCGTCGTGTAAAGCTTTAATAATGGTGAGCGGAATAAGTTTTTCTGGGAAATGATATGGACCGTAGTTATTGGAACAGCGAGAAATGGTAGCTGGGAAGTTAAAAGTGCGGTGATAAGCCATGACTAACATATCAGCGCCAGCTTTAGATGCGCTGTATGGACTAGAAGCATGGAGCGGAGTTTTCTCGGTAAAGAAGAGATCTGGACGATCTAGCGGTAAGTCGCCGTAAACTTCGTCGGTAGAAACTTGGTGGTAGCGCGGGGTGTCTAGTTCGCGGCAAACCTCCATGAGAGTCTGGGTGCCCTCAACATTGGTCTTAGTGAAAATTTCTGGACCAGTAATAGAACGGTCAACGTGACTCTCAGCGGCAAAGTTTACGACAACATCTGGACGTTCTTCTTCGAATAGTTTTTTGATGGCAGGCTTGTCGCAAATGTTAACTTTGGCAAAACGGAAATTAGGATTTTCTAGAGCCTTTTTTAAGGTGTTTAAGTTACCAGCATAGGTCAAACAATCAACGCAAACAATGCGATAATCTGGATATTTGTTTAGCATGTAATAAACAAAGTTAGAGCCGATGAAGCCGGCGCCACCTGTTACGACAATGGTTTTTTTATTCATTTTTCTCCTCCTTAAAACTTAATACTTGATGCTTTTAGCGATGGGTGTTTACTGTCTTTTTCGCTGAGCGTATATCCACAATCAATTTCTGGCCACCCAATATTAATGTCGGCGTCGTTATACATGATGCCACCCTCATCTTCTGGGTGATAAAAATCATCGCACTTATAGGCAAATTCGGCATGGTCGGACAAGACCAAGAAGCCATGTGCGAAGCCACGCGGAATCATGAGCTGTTTTTTGTTCCCTTCTGACAGACGGACACCAACCCATTGACCGTAAGTTTCACTACTATCACGAAGGTCAACTGCAACATCAAAGACTTCGCCTTTCAAGACGCGGACGAGCTTAGCCTGAGGGTGAGTTTTTTGGAAGTGGAGACCGCGAAGGACGCCCTTAAAAGAGCTGGATTGGTTATCCTGAACAAATGTATAGTCTAGCCCTGCAGCTTTGAATTCTTCGGCGTTGTAGGTTTCCATAAAATAACCACGCTCGTCGCCAAAGACCTTAGGAGTGATAATATAGACATCTTTGATTTTGGTTTTCTCAAATATGAAATTTCCCATTAGTCTTTAATTCTCCTTTCGGCGGCGAGCTTAAGGTTCTGGCCATAGCTAGATTTACCATATTTCTTGGCAGATTCTAATAGTTCTTCTTTGGTAATCCAGCCGTTTTTGAAGGCGATTTCTTCTGGAGCAGAGATTTCTACACCTTGGCGTTTTTGGATGACGCGAACAAAATCAGCGGCGTCAGCAAGTGAATCCATAGTGCCAGTATCGAGCCAGGCAAAGCCACGACCAAGAACCTGAACATCAAGGACGCCTGCGTTTAGGTAAAGCTCGTTTAGGGAGGTGATTTCTAGTTCGCCGCGAGCGGAAGGAGTAATAGTCTTAGCTTTTTCAGAAACGCCAGCTGGGTAGAAATAAAGACCAGTAACAGCATAGTTGCTCTTAGGATGTTCTGGTTTTTCTTCGATAGAAAGAGCGTGCCAGCCATCATCAAATTCAACTACGCCAAAGCGTTCTGGGTCGGTAACATAGTAACCAAAGACCGTAGCGCGACCTTCTTCGGCTTTCTTGACGGAGTCACGCAGAGAGCTGACAAAACCGTGACCATAGAAGATATTGTCGCCGAGAATCATAGCGCAAGGCTCGCCATTTATAAACTCCTCGCCAAGTGTAAAGGCTTGAGCTAGACCGTCTGGAGAAGGCTGGACTTTATAAGATAGTTTAATACCCATTTTGGAGCCGTCGCCAAGGAGTCTTTCAAAATTTGGAAGGTCGGCTGGGGTAGAAATAATTAAGATATCGCGAATACCGGCAAGCATAAGTGTAGCCAGAGGATAATAAATCATTGGCTTGTCGTAAACTGGTAGCATTTGCTTTGAAGTAGCTAAGGTTAGCGGATATAGTCTAGTTCCAGAACCGCCCGCTAAAATAATTCCTTTCATGAAAAACTCCTATAAATATTAGATATATTTTAGCATAATTTGGGGCAAAAAGACAGGGCTAGAGACCCCAGTTTACCTTAAGCTTTTGCTCGAGCGTCCGAATGGACTTCTTAGTTTTTTCGTCAGCTAAATTGTGTGTGATAACATACTGATGGATAGAATGCATTTCGGCAAATCGTTTTTTTAAGTCAGTAGTCTTTGTGACGCTAGACGCGTGTAGCCGATGAAGATTTAACGATTTTTTATTAAAAATAATTTTTCCCGTTTCGGAAATTTTGATATAGAAAAACCAATCGCCAGAAAGATGATAATTCTTAGCCTCATCCAGAAAAGTAACTAGCTCAGGTTGATTCTTAAGGACGACTGCAGAAACGTTTGGGATAGTATTAAAGACGAGAAGATTTCTTCTAAATGCATCTTTTAGTTTTCGTAAATTATCTTTTAAGATTGGTTTGTTATTTTGGTCGACAAACTTTGAATTGGTGTAGGATAAAACAACTTTCTGATTATCAAATCCACGAATTACAGTTTCTAGGAAAGTTGGCTTGGCAGAGTCGTCAAGCTCGGCAATCCAAATATAGTCAGAAGTTGCAAGTTTAATTCCCTTTTGCCACTGCAAAAAAACGTTGCCGGAATTTTGTTTACTTACTAGAACCTTAACTTTGAGACTTGGGTGAAGCTTTTTTATCTCGGGTAGTTTCTGTTTAATTATGTTAACACTGTCATCAGTCGAAGCATCATCTAGAATAATTAACTCGGAAATAGGATAGGTTTGATTCAATACCTCATCAATACGAGAACTAATGAATCTCGCGTAGTTGTAATTTGGCAAAATTGCCGAGACAGATTTATTTGCCATAGTAGTCGTAGGCCTTTTCGATTTGAGGCAAAATAGACTCAGGAGAATAATTATCTAGAGCGTATTTATAAGCGTTCTCGGCGATAGTTTCGGCAAACTTGGTATCCTGATAAAGCTTCAGAATAGCATCTGTCCATTCGCCTGGCTGGCACAAGAAACCAGTTTTGCCATCTTGAATCGAGTGAGCAAAAGCATAAGTTGGGGAGGCGATAGTTGGAGTCTTGACGAGGGCAGATTCGAAGAACTTTAATTCGGACTTACAATTAGCAAAAGTATTATTACTAAGAGGGGCAATATTGACATCGACTTCAGAAATTAATTTTTGAAGAGTAAGGAAGTCGGCAATTTTAACAAACTTGATTTGACCATTTTTAATAAACTTGTCGGCAGATTTTGGAAGCTGAAGCATACCAACAATTTTTAATCTAAAATCTTTGTGCTCGGATAAGAGCTGGAGCAGCTCTGGATAAACGACTTCAAAATCGGTAGCGTGAGTATGTGAGCCACTAAAATAACCGATAGTGAATAGGCTGCCTCTGCTTGGCTTGGAAAGATTTGCAGAATAGTTGATTTGCTCGGAGTTAAGCGAATTTGGGATGACTTGATATGGCTTATGGTCATGCGAAGAAGAAAGGACTTTGCCTAGATAATCGTTTGTAACGATAAAGCCATCAGACAAAAGCGAGACGAGCTCGAATTCGGCGCTAGTTTTAATCCAGTATTCTTGATCAATAACGTCTGGAGAGACAACGTTGAACATGGTCTTAATATTCTTTTGTCCACAAACGCAATCGTCTAAGTCGAAAGCTATTTTAATTTGATTTTCGCAAGCTAGAATTTTTAAATCATCTAGCTCCCTCGACCATTTTTCTATTCTACCAAAAACCAATAGATGGCACTCTGGGAGAAGACTTTGAACGGTGCCAATTTCGTCCATAAAGAAATAGACTAGCTGCCACTTCTTACTAAGCTTAGTAGCCTGATAAATATTGTAGCTACGATAACGGAAAGAAGATGCTTGGTCTACTTTTGGATAGAGCATTAAAGCAACTTTTTTACCAGATTTTAGAGCACTGGAAACGTCGTGCTTTCTAACGTCTAGCGGAATATTCCAAGGTGTATTATCCATTTTTTCTTCCCCATTCTTTTAGCTCGTTAATATCGGCGAAGAAGACATCGGAGCTCGTAACTTCGAGCGCGTAAATTGGAGAGGAAACGCGCCCACGCCAGTCAGTATAGAAACTAAGTTGGTTTGGTCTTTTAATATTATAGGTAGATAATAACTCGTTGTAATATTTTGGATTAGGGAGGCAGTTTCTAGAAATAATCCTTAATTCATAGTTATTACCGTTTGCAAGCTTGGTAGCTTCAACAAGTAAAGTTTTTTCTGAATCACTAAGGCTCTGGTTCAGCTTTAAAACAATAACATTAAAACGCTTGACGGCAGGCTCAACAAAGATTTTTTTGATAGGCGTATCAACCGAAACGGCCGTGCCGTGCGTAGCATTGTCATTTATCGCGGAAGCTTTTTTGGCTTTTTCCTGCTTAAGCGTATTACGAATCGATCTAGCAACAGAATAGGCTGTGCCGAGATGCGACTTGATGTATTTTTTAGAAAATGAGTCTTGTTTCACTAGTATTATTATAATAGATTATTCGTATAATTTCAAAACTTGCTTTTCGACATGCTTCCAGTCTCTGGCTGCGACAGTCTTTTCGGCGCCTTTTGATAGTTTATCTCGCAAGGTTTTGTCTTTCACTAATCGCTCAATCTGCTCGACTGCGGAATCGGTATTTCCTAGCTCATATAGGAGACAGTTCTTATTATCTTCGAGATACTCTACGTTTCCCTCGTTTGGAGCAACTATACAGTAGCCGCCTGAGGCCATCATTTCTAATGGTGGATACGAAAAGCTTTCTAGCAAACTTGATTTAATCAGGATGTCGGCGTCTTCATAAACTTTGTGCACTTCATCAGTCGGAACACGGTGGAGGAATTTATCGATTCGATACCATTTTTTAGGTTCGCCTTCGTAAGACAAATAAGTGACTTCGTATTTTTCTGGATCGAGTTTGTTAACAATTTTAAAGCTTTCGTCGACGTTTTTGTAATAGTCGTAAGAATTGCCTTCTACGAGAATCTTAATTTTTCCTGTCATTTTGCGTGGCTTTGAGCTAAACCGCTTGATGTCTATACCGTTTGGCGCATAGAGAGCAGTTTTGCCAAAATTGCTTTTTAGCCACTCTTCACACCATTTAGAAATCGTGACATAGCGCACGTCAGTAAACGAATTATAGGTAGAGTTAGCATCGACTTTAGCATTGCTGCCAAACTTTGCGAAGTTGGTTTCAAAATTTTGGACTAAGTAAATTCTATTTCTAACTTCAGGGTATTTCTTTACGAAAATTAGCGTCGAGTAAAGCGTAGCGACGAGGGAGTCGAATCGAGCATAGAATTTATGTCCAACATTAGAAATAACGTTAACCTCACCATCAAGGTTGACAATGTTATCTGATGGCTTGTCCATATTGATAATTGTGACATCCCAACCATTATTACGAAGGATGTTGCAGTGCTTGATTGCAACATTAACTCCGCCAGAAATATTGGTGGTAGGTAGGACGAAACCAATATTCCTAGAAAGATGCTTCTCAACATATTCGCTAAGCGCAAGACCGGAGTAGGTAGTAATGTAGTGTTTCTTCACGACTTCATAGGCGTTTTCCGCAATAGCCTTAGCTTCTGCAGGGTGGTCGATTATGAATTTAATTTTTTCATACCACTCTGATTCAGAATCGGCGAGGAGACCAGTCTCGCCATCTACAATTGCATCTTTAAAGGCACCAAAATTCGAAGCGACAGTAATAGTCTTTACCAAGGAAGCTTCGGTCCATTTGTTTTCGGATTTAGCTTCATTGAAAATCGATTTTTCTAGTGGGGCAAGATTAATATCGAGCTCGGAAATAATTTTTGGGAGAGTTTGCCAGTCGGTAAAATTTTTGCGGATAATGCGTGACTGATATTCATCAAATTCTTTTGGCATATCGAGATAGCCCATAATCTCAAGGTAGGTATTAGGGTATCCGGACATGATTTTTAGGAGAGGCTTTTTAATTAACTCAAAATCTGGACTATGTGTAATGCTGCCAGAAAGATAACCGATAATAATTTTATCTTTTTTATCGCGTTTTTCTTTAAGAGCATTAAAAGAAAGTTCAGCCATTTTTTCGCTGGCGACGTTTTTGTTGACGAGAACTTCTTTTTTGTAGTTCTTCTTTAGTTCCCTAGCAAGAGCAGGCGTGGAGGTGATGAGATAGTCACATTTTTTAAGTGTCTTCTCCATACGAATAACGCCATCATCGTATACGGCTTTGTCGCCCTTGTTCATGGCGGCAACGAACGGAATAGTGTCGGTGTATTTACGATTAATAACTAGATCGTCGATGTCGAAAAAACAGGCCTTGTTAAAATAATGCGCCTTGTCAATAAATGCCTCTATCTCTGGAGTAATTGGGCAGCGAAAGAAAATGAAACCACGGTAGTATTTAAGCTTTTCTAAACTTAGGTCCTTGTAGAAAATTTTATCCACGGAATAGCCATAGGCTTGCAGTTGCTCGAACTGATGCTCAACGCGGTAACGTTCCGGATGCGGAAGTTCGCAGCCGTTAATAAATAAGATATCTCGGTAAGCTTTCTTTTGTTTAGCAACAGCCATGTGGGCTTTAAAAACAATGTAGTTCTTGGTCTTTTTCACGAGAGGCTTCATGCCTTCATCTCTAAGCGTAGTCTTGGTCTTTTTGGCTAAATCTTTGATTGAATTGCCCATACGATACTCCTCTTAGTTTCTGTTATTACTGTCTTGATACTCTATTAATTATATCATGGGTCTTCTTTTTGAGAGAAAATGAAGAACTTCTGGACGAGGTAATTAACGACGAATATAATAATGTCGATAACGGCCTTGATAATAGTGCTATTGATCGGCATAAGCTTACTGAAAAGACTGACTAGTCCAGCCGAGACACCCATTTGCACAACTACCAAGACGACGTAGCCAATAAAGCGTTTTGTGCCTTTTTCCTTAAAGACTACTCTGGAGTTCATAAAGTAGTTGTAGAGAGATGACAAGACTCTAGCAGTAACTGTTGCCATAATAATAGCTGGAGTCTGATCGGAGATAATACCAGTTTGTTCAAAAATAGCTTTAAAAATAGTAAAGAGGACTAAGTCGATAACAAACGACGAGCCTGCCGAAAACAGGTATTTGGCAATTTGCAGTAATTCTGCTTTTTTATTATTTGGATTTTTTCTTTCCATCTTTTTCCATAACTTCTTTTTTTAGAAGCGACATTTCTTGGGTAAGCTCTTTGATTTTTTCACTATGAGAAGCAACTGTCTGAGTAAGCGAAAAGGTCACAAAGAACAAGAAGATAAAACCAAGGAAGAAAATCAAGTTTGAAGTAGTCTGGACACCGATAAAATCTGCAAGATACGATAGATTTTCGATTTGGAATATGCAAATAATAGCGCCGATACCCATAATAAACCAAAGGAGAGCGTGCTTAATAGCGAATTTTTTATCCTTGATGTTTTTAAAGACAAACAAAAGGAACAAAACAATAACTAATGACAAAATAATTTTTAGTGATAGAGGCATGATTTCGTTCATTTTTTTCTCCTAATTACAATGACGTTAATCAGAAATAGAATCGCTACATTAATCATATAGTAGGCAGACTTGATTGGAGTGATAGAAGACTTACCGAATTGGCGTTTTTTCATTTTGGCTGGAACTTCTTTAATTTTGTAGCCAAGCCGTGCGATAGTTAAGTCTGTAACTGGCTCTGGGTATTCACTAGGATAATCATCTGCAAAGATATTGATGATTTTACGATTGGCAGCTCTAAATCCAGAAGTGACATCTTTGATGGTGCACCCAGAAAATAGCTTAACAAGCTTTGACAAAATAACGATACCAATTCTTCTAGCAAAGGAAGATTTGTAATTTTTTCCATGTTTTTTGACGAAGCGCGAGCCAATGACGAAATCGGCTTGACCTTTTAGAATAGGTGTAATAAGGTCGTTAATACTATTTGCATCGTGCTGGCCATCGCCATCGAACTGGATTGCGATGTCGTAGTCGCGAGCGCGTGCGTATTTATAGCCGGTTTGCACGGCGGTGCCAATACCAGAATTGATGACGAGTCTTAGATAATTAGCATTAAGTTTTTGTAAAACAGCTGCAGAATTGTCAGTTGAACCATCGTCAATAACAAGGTAGTCTAATTTTACACCTTCGCAAATAGCTGATTTAACATCGGAGATAACATCACTGATGCTTTTTGATTCGTTATAGCAAGGGATAATGACGAGAGCTTTCATAGTTTATGCCGCAAATACCTGAATTATTGTTAATATTGAGAAAGCTTGAAAAACTAGGAGCCAAGCAACGGCCGTGTTTTGGCTGAATTTGAATTTCTTAGTTGGGCCAAAAGCAAGGACGGCTAGCATGAGGGCCGGGATGAAATAGCGACCCTGGATGCCGGTGATGGTGCCACAATCTAAGCCACACTGGAGGACTGTCCACTGGACATAGAGCGCAGTGCAGACTAAGACAACTATGGCAAGGGCGAGAGCAATGATAAGCGTGCGTTGCCATTTTGTGAGGGTATTTTTTTGCTTTTCGCTAAGAAGAGACAAGACTCCAAGAACGACAAAGCCCATAGAAATGAACCACGAGAAGACGACATTACTATTGTAAATTGGTGCCGAGGAGAATAGGTTTTCGGCATAGATAAAGCCATTGTTAAATAACGTATTGACTAGAACGGCTAGATACCTAAATGGGTTCTTTAAGATATTCATTTCTTGCACTACTGAATCTGGGTAGATTTCGCTGAGGAAGCCGCCAGCAATCTTCATCCAAGTAACACCAACTAGGAGCGCAAAGATGGCGCAGCCAAGAACAAAGATGATTCGCTGTTTCTTTGACTTGAAGGCGGTCTTTTTGATAAAAAGCACGCCAAGAATGATTGGGAAATAAATGACCTTACAACCAGCAATTAAGCCAGACAAAATCCAGAAAAGCGCAGTCCATTTTTTGTTAATGGTATCTTTTTCGTAAACGAAATGCAAAATAGCACTGGTAAAAAGAAAGACAAGCGAGCAAAGAAAACCATCAGCAGAAAAAGTCGTAGCATCAGCTAAAGCGATAGGCGCTACCATAAGAATCAAGAAGAACAACTTAAATCTTGGTAGGATCTTAAATCCAAAGTAGCAGATAGCAATATAGAATAGAAGGTTAAAAACGCGACCAATAACAGTCAATGCGTAAGGCGGAAGATGGAGAAGGCTACCGATTTTTAGGCCAATAGTAATTGGTAAATAGGAAGTCGGTGAGTAGAGAGCAGAGCTAGCATGACCAGCCTGGACCTGTTCGCCAGTATAGCTCATGCCGGCTAGTTCGGCAGCTTTTTCGTATTTGTGCTCTGCACTTTCGATGCTGCTGAGTGTAATAAGTGACGAATCAACTTTGCCACCAATGTCACCATTTTCTTTTGGGCTGAGTAAAACACCTTCAGAAAGCTCATAAGCTCGGAAGAAGTGGACGCGATCGTCGCTACCAGCAAAAGAAGGCGTAATAATCAAATAGATAATCCCGAGCGGGATAGCTAAGAGTAAGAACAGCTGCTCAAATTTGAGCTTTTTCTTAGTGGCAAAATGATAGATAATGCCAAACAGGATTAGGACGACAATGGCAATTATAGAGAAGGCAATCATCTTGCCAATAGAAAAAGTACCAGCGACGTCAAGTCTACCCTTAAAGGAATAAATATAGAGCGCAGTAAGCGTGAGCAAACCAAAAAGGACCCAGAACTTTTTGCTCCACAGAAAGCGTGTCACTCCATTAATTAACTTTTGCATCTTCTATTTATTATACAACCGTCCCCTGTTTGATGCAAGTTTGGGAGGCTATTTAGCGACTATTTTGATTTCTACTGCTTCCATTTGGAGGGATTTGCCAGTAGTGCCCGCGAGGGCGCCGTTTTTGACCCAGTCTTGCCAACCGATGTTAGCAACGTGGGCGCGGTAATAGACATCATATTTATTCTTCAAATCGCCAGTAAGCTCAATCATAATAGCTTCCATGCGCTTGCCCTTCCCTGTCGTTCCAGCAGTAGTGCCCATATTAACCCAATCTTGCCAGCCGATGTCGGCGACGTGGGCTTTATATCTCAAGCTTCCAGCGATAGAGCTGTCAGACAATTTAATAGTGAGAGCTTCCATCTGACGGCTTTCGCCAGTGGTCCCAGCAAAGCTGTTGGTCCCGCCTTTAACCCAACTCATCCAGCCTTTGTAGGCGGTGTGAGCTTGGTAAGTGAGTTCGCCGACAGTTTCTTGGCTCTTCTTCACGATTTTAATTTGGATAGCTTCGATGCGTTTGCTTTGGCCAGTGGTGCCAGCAATAGTATCATTTTTGACCCAATCTTGCCAGCCAATATCAGCAACGTGGGCGCGATAATGAATGTCGTAAGTTTTAGCCAAATCACCAGTAAGTCGAATTTGGATGGCTTCAATTTGTTCGTGAGTATCGGAGGCGCCAGACACAGCTCCGTCTTTGACGTAGGCTTGCCAGCCAACGTTAGAAATGTGCGTGCGATATTCGATGCCAGTCTTATTGTCGCCGAGTTGAATAGCAATTCCCTCAAGATATAGAGAGAAGCCAGCCGTGCCAGCCATTTCTCCGCCGTTCTTCCAATCGAACCAGCCGTAATGCTCAACATTAGTGCGATATTTAAGAACTAAATCACTTTTGACGTTCTCTACGCGGTTGCGAGATTTAACGGTTGAGACATCAGGATATTCGACTACGGTGCTACCAAACCAGTCGGTAAATAACATCCAGAAATTGCGGTTGCCATAGGCAGAACAGCCGTCGCCAATACCGTAGCCGGCGTTAAGTGCAGCGGCGTTTGGTTGATACGGAGTATATTGATAGAGCGCGGATGTAGCACGGTTTTTAATGTTAACCGTGGAAGAGCCACAGGCGCTGTTTGGATTGAACTTTACCTGGTTGTTGCCAACTGGATAATACCTAGAACCATGATCTAAAATATAGCGGAATAATTCTGCGGCATTTCTAACTTGATTCTTAAATCCGTAATACTGCGAGTTGCAGGCGGCAGTGTCTGGACAACCATAGCCAGTAGCGGAGCGATATTGCAAGGTAGAGTTAGGCCAGGTATCCGTAACAAGACCTTGCTCTTTTTCTAGCAGCACAATAATGACTTTTGGATTAATTTTGTAATCTTGGGCGGCCTGCCAAATAATATGTGCGGCAGATTCACCGTTAAATCTCTCGTCGGCCATGCAAACAAAATGACCATTCTCAATATGATACTGAAGATTTGGATAGGCGGCAGCTTTGGCGATGTTAGTATCGTTGCAAGGGTTTTTAGACTTTAGAAAACTCTGAATTTCGGCCTCAGACATAGAACCATGGTCCGCCATAACCTTGTCAGAGATGATATAGCCAGCATCAAATTTCCTAACGTCAGCAGCAGAGCCGGTTTCGTTATGCTTAAAGTTGAGAAAGCCAATCACGGCGGCAAGAACGAATAAAATTATTGCTAGATAGATATAGCGCCGGTCGATTCGTCTTTTTGCTTTTGCCATTAGAGATTTGCCTCACTAGTTATGACACCACGCTTGTCGCTAGATGTAGCGGCGACAGAAATTTTCCAAACGCCAGATTCTGTAAATGGCGTTGCAAAGGAGCAGAAGGAAGAAGAAGGACCGATTTCGAGGGCGCCAGAGCCAGCAATAGTCTGGCCGGAGGGAGTAGTAATCGTGAAGACGCAAGCGCCAGCAACAGATTGGTCGATAGCAACACGAATATCTACATTACCGTCAATAACGCTTGCGTTGATGATGCCAGTAAGAGCTTCATAAGTATTTGGGTCTTCCCCTTCATACTGAGAGTTGTTTTTCTCAGATTCTGGCTTAGCTGCAGTTTCTTCGGATTTCTTGTCGTCCTCTGTGGACTTCTGGTCATCTTTTTTATTGTCTTTTTGCTCGGTATTTGAAGTATTATCCTGCTTATCCTCAGCAGGTTTGGTCTCACGAGGTTTAAAAATCAAGATTCCATAGACTACGCCAGCAGCAATAATAAGCGCTAAGAAAATAAACAAAAAGACGTGGTTTTTCTTTTGTTTTTTGTTTTTTATCCTTTGCACCATGATGCTTACATTGTGGCATAAAAGGCAAGAAAAATCAAGTTTTTATGGTTATACTGACGACAAATGCCAGTGGTCGCCATATTCGCATTTATAAACCGAGAGATGTGGCGCGCCGTGGTCATGTTCGGCAACACGAGCAGCCACCTCTGCTTCATCGCGAGTGTCATAACAAATTTTATGCGTATCGCCCACCCAACATCTTTTAGGTTCAAAAATCAGATTTGGATTGATGTGGGATTTCATAATGATATATTTTATCATAAAGTTGCTTTTTTGCCTGGTAAGGTGAGCAAGCTAAGTAAGTACCATTTTGGAGACGAGACCTGAAGGCTTTGGACTTTAATGTCCCACAACGTACATTAACCGACATTAGAGACGGCGAAACTTACCGTGTTAGAAAGCTCGCTGATGGTAATGTATGGATGACGGAAAACCTACGTAAATCCTTCACTGCAGGAGAAGTGCTAACCCCTGCCACAACAGATGTAACCGCTAACACAACCGTTACCCTAGCCACTCAACCATCAACACAACCGAGTACGAACAAATTTGATTGGGGAGCTGGGTCATCAACTACACCCCCTAACGCATCCCAAACAGATAGGTGGTTATCACGCGGCACTAGTGGGACAACTGGCAATAAAACAGAATCGCAGACAGAGGCCGGCGACCTGACGGGAGAGAATCAAAAATTTGGTATATATTATAACTGGTACACAGCTACAGCCGGTTCCGGCAACTACAGTATCTCAGAAGCTGGTGTTGAGGTAACCAATTCAATCTGTCCAAGTGGTTGGGTTTTGCCACGTGGTCCGGAAATGACAGTTCCAAGTCCAGCTAAAACATGGTTGAATCTTATTCGTGACACATATCATGTTATATCAACACAGGGGTGGCAGACCCAGTTGTCCGACGGTAATCTTAACGCAGTTAACGATCTTTTTGCATTTCCGTTTAATCTTGCAGCATCTGGCTATATATATTTTGCAAATGGAGAGTCCGGAGCTCAAGGACGTGGTTCAAGTATGTGGTCGGCTAGTAGCGTGAACCAAGACAAAGCTAGCTACTCTACTTTTTCTCCAGACCGGGTAACCGTCGTCCCTGCGGGGAACGACGCGTATCGTCTTAACGGCAACATGATTCGCTGTGTTTCTAAATAACTATCTTGCAACACAACGAACAGAATCTCCGTCAAGCCTTCTCGCGTCGGTTCCGGCAGGAGCAACAGTGATACGGCTATCAGAGATGACAGCATATCTTACGGCGTATTGAGATTGTACCCCGCTTGATAATAGACTGGCCTGAGTGCCCTGGGACCCATTGACACCATTAGCATAGGCGATATATCCAGATAGTGCAATAGAAAATGGGAACGCAATAAGTTCGTTTACTCCGTTCAAGTTTCCATCTGGAAGCTGTTCTTGCCAACCTTGCGTCGTAATAATATGATAAGTATCCCGAATAAGATTCATCCAAGTCTTGTCTACGATCTCGGACGTAAAAACGGAAAAGTATGGTAACTGCCAGTTTTTAGGACAGATTGATGAGGGGGCTTCTTTGCCTTCTTGTGTCATACTCCAGTTTCCAGTACTAGCCGTTGCGGTATACCATGTGTAATACACTCCGAGTCTCTGGTTCTCTCCAGTTCTGTCTACTGTCGGCGAGCCAACCACGGACGGATTCGTTTCTGTCGCCCAAACGCCGTTAACCTTAGTACTCCTAGACAGCCAGCGCTCCGTATTTTCTTTATTCATAAGGGTTTGATCCCAAGCACCTACTCCCCAATCATAATTATTATTGCCAGCCGCTTGGTTGTACGGTTGCGTTGCGAGGGCAACAGTAGTGTTTTCAGAGACGTCTGTGGTTGCTGGAGTAAGGACTTCACCGGCGGTGAACTCCTTACGGAGGTTTTCCGTCATCCATACATTACCATCAGCAAGCTTGCGGACACGGTAGGTTTCTCCGTCTCTAATGTCGGTTAATGTACGTTGTGGGACGTAAGCCTTGTTCCCCTGATATTCACCAGTCGTATCTGGAGCAGGGGCGTCGGTATTTGGAGTCGTAGCTGCCGCAGCAATTTCCGGTGTCATCTGCTGCATTTGCGAGATAGACCAGAAGGTCTTAGCAACGCAGCGGACAGAGAAACCATCTAACCGAGTGTTATCAGGATACTCTGGATAAACGTAGACTCCGTAAAAAGCCATGCTCCCAGCCTTAGCTTGTGTCTTAAATCCTGCAGTCCAGAAAAACCCCTGCGTGCCTTGACCTTGAACAGCTCCACTATTCCAATTGACGGCACCACTATATGGCAAATAAAATGGCATGGAGTGTAATTTGGTATTTGCAGTGCTCCCCCCTTGATTGCCCTGTGTAGTAATAACCTCATACGTGTCATGTATTAACCCCATCCATGAAGCAGAAGGTGCGAGCGTAGAAGTTCCATTAACATCAGAATATCTTGGCAATTCCCAACCTGACGGACAAATGGAAGATTGAGTATCTACGCCAAGAGTGGTATTCCAGTTACCTGTTCCAGCCGTTGCCGCATACCAGTTATAATAAACTCCAAGCTTTTGATCTTCACCAGTTTGGTCGGTAGTTGGTGCGCCACCCTGAGTTGGTGTAGTCTCCGTTGCCCAAGTATTGTCTACTTTTGTACTCCGAGAAAGCCATTTGTCAGTTTGAGCCTGGGTAGGAGTAGAACCACCAGTCCCCCAACCATAATAATTATTTCCAGCAGCTTGATTATAAAGCTGTGTCGTAGCTCCAACAGTAGTATTTACCGCCACGTCCGTATCGTCTGGCGTGAGGACTTGACCTTGAGTTAGTTCTAGTCTTAGGTTCTCGGTCATCCAGCAGTTGCCGTCAGCGAGTTTTCTAACACGGTATTTCTCACCATCTCTAGTATCGGTTAGTTCAACTGTTGGGACGTAATCGGTGTTATTAGAGTGAGTTCCATCAGTATCTTCAAAGTGAGCATTGACGGCTGGAGTAGTGGCGTTCATACAGTATTGTGGGTAGGTAGCTAGTTGTTGCATGGTAGTTAAAGAATGGAAGGAGGATGGGTTAACAGTAAGAGTAGTACCATAGACTTTGTCGTATTTAGGGGACTTAACATAGATGTAGTATTCACCAGTAAAGGTAGCTGGAACAGTACAGGAATAAGTCATAGGAGCACTGGAGGTTCTAGAGCATGTGAGTGGGGAGACGCCTAGGGCTTCTACGTTAGTACCTGTGATAGAGCTATATTGTGCATTAGTTAGTAGATAGACG
>JAZRSM010000002.1:0-3947 GCA_045651545.1 Candidatus Nanosyncoccus sp. | reverse complement strand
CCCAAGCTCAACTTAATTACTTATAGTAAGCTTTGCCCTTTACCCGTACATCCACATATTGCGGATGAATATCGTGTTCATCAAGGTATGCGAGCATTCTTTTCGTATCTTCCGCTCCCACTGCCGTCTCTCTATCCACATTTAACTTAAAATAATACTCATCTCGCCCATCAATATAAATATCAATTTCGCGATTTTTCCCTGCTGGCACCACCGCCCGATTTAGCGTCAATCCGATATCTTTCAAATCAAGTTCCAATTGCCCCACATACTCACGAATTTTATTCGTAATTCCCTGTCCAGACTCGTCAATAATTTTCACTGTCGGCTGTGGCACATATCTCGCCGTCTCAATTTTCTTTCTATTTATCATCCACGTCGTCACCTCCATCGTGATCACTACCGCCACCACACCAAGCACCACGAACAGCAACAAAATCTTAAAAAATTTCTTACCCTTTGCCTTTTTTCGGGCTGCTAACCGCTCTGACGCCGACTCTTGCCGTTCCCACTCTCCAGCAATCGTTCGCCCTACCTTAACATCACTACTTCTTCTCATCCTCGCCACCCGTATCATTTGCTAGTTCTATCAAGACGTCCGCCAAATCCTTTGCCGCTTTTGGCTTATAAGTTTCATGTAGCTTTGCCGCTAATTCTCGTCGGACTTTCGGACTACGCACTAATTTCTGCACTTTTTCTAATAGTATCCCAGGTTGTTGTACCATCCTACTATCACTCACAACTTCCGCCGCGCCTAGCCCCTCAATTCGTTCCGCATTTTTAACTTGATGACTTCCAGGTAGCTGCTCAAACGGTACCAATACTACTGCCTTAGCAAGCGCTGCTAGCTCCGCAATTGTTGTTGCTCCCGCCCTAGAAACTACTACGTCTGCCGCACCCATCAGTTCATTCATCGTCGAGTTAAACGCCCACATCCTAAAATTAGACTTCAGCTTTGCCTTATCCCAATCTTCATATTTTTTAAGGTCCACCATTTCTTCATAGCGCTCTCTGCCAGCTACTAGCCCTACACTAGTAAATTTCAACATCTCTGGCAGAATCTCTCTTACCGCTTCATTAATGTGCTGCGCACCTTGACTACCACCCGTAATTACTACTAGTGGCTCATCCTCATCAAACCCAAACGCTTTTTTAAGCTGTTTCTGCTTTGCCTCACCTACCTTTTTGAACTCTGGCGCCACTGGCACCCCAGTCGTAACAAACCTCTTGTCATCCGCGGACATAGGAGAGTCCAATGCCGTAGCAACCCGAGTTGCATGTTTCATCAAAATGCGATTCGCAAGACCTGGCGTCGCATCACTCTCGTGTATTACATATGGAATTTTAAATAGTCTCGCCACAATTCCTACTGGCAACCCTACAAATCCACCTTTTAGAAATATTACATCTGGTCGATTTTTCTTGAAAAACATCCGTGTGAAGCTTTGGATTATCCCACCTACAAATCCGCAAAATCCCAAAAAATTCCCGACAATCAAATCTTTTATTGTCGTATCCCAATTCTTAAAATAATCCGCTAAATTCCACCCTGCATATCTTCTAAATTTCCCCGCCAAGACCTTGCGCACCCTTATGTATTGTCTCTTACTAGACAAACGCTCTTCTCCACCCCAAGCTACCCCTATTTCTGTTGTAATTTTTACAACGTTTTTGTAATATTTTTTATCAGTCCAAAATTCAACCCTAGCCCTCGGTTTTTTCTCTAGTACCTCACGAACGACCGCGACGACTGGCGTAATGTGTCCCCCGGACCCCCCGCCTACTACTAATACTTTCATTTCTTACCTCTCTTCCAGTATAACACGAAAGTTGCAAAACTAACCCAAGTGAAAACGCTATAAACATCATACTCGTCCCGCCATAAGACAAAAGCGGCAATGTAATACCTGTCAACGGCACTAGTCCCGTCATTGACGCAATATTTACCACTACTTGCGCCGCAATCCAAGCAAACACCCCCACTACCACTAGCCCCTCTTCCGTGTCACTCTTCGTTGCAATTTTTAAGAGCCGCATTAACAAAACCGTAAACGCAAACATCACTGCGGCAAGCCCTACAAACCCGAATGTCTCACCCATCACCGCGAACACCGAGTCGTTAATCGACTCCGGAAGATATCCTGTTGCTTGCACGCTATTCCCTATTCCTACCCCCGTAAATCCACCCGTTCCAATTGCCATTTTTGCGTTATCAACATGATAATTCTCATCCGAACTGCCACTACCAGAAAATGTCGACATACGTTCCAGACGATGCGGCGAACTTACAATCGCAAACACCCCACCAGCCAGCACCACTCCCACAATTACCGCAAATACACTCATCCTAATCCCGCCCATATACATCACCGAAAGAATTATCGCCACCATCGCAAGCCCAGTTCCCAAGTCTTTTTGCAAAATCACCACAAAGAATAGCGCCACCACCGCGATAATCGCATATGGTTGCAGATAATCACGTGACTCTAACTTTCCTTCTTTTTTCCACTTTGCCGTGAGTTGTGCTAGATACAAAACTAATCCCAACTTCAGAAACTCCGCCGGCTGGAAGCTTACCGAACCAAGATTAAACCACCTGCATCCACCTAATTCACACTTAGCTAGCGAACTTCCGATTAACGATAATAGCCATAACGCCACACAAAGCCCAATTCCAATAAATACCAAAATCTTCGAATACGCCTTTAGTTTACTAAATGGAAATTTAAATGCGACAATAAATGCCGCCACCGACAGCCCCACCGACAATAGCTGATGTAAGAAAAAGTAATTTGAGCTATAATCCGACCCATATGCCGAATTCATAAAATTCGCCCGCTGCGGCCCAATCGCATAAATCACCACCAATCCCACGGCAAGCAGGACAAAGGTGATGATAGCAATCAATCGATCACTCTTATGCTTTCTCATAAATCTATTTTAGCATACTAGCATTGCATAGTAGAGATATTATACAAGGAAGCGAGAGTAGCGGAGCGAGCCGTACTTGAGGTACAGTGAGCGAGCAACGCATCCACTGACGCAGTAGAATGCTCTACTATGCGATGCCCGACGCCGCCGCGATAAATACTCCTACAATAGCTAACACCCCCGCAATCACCCAAAACCTCATCACAATCTTCGCTTCCCCCCATCCCTTTGCTTCTAAATGATGATGTATCGGTGCCGAGATAAACAATTTATGTTTAAACACTTTCTTCCAAGTAATCTGTAGAAGCGATGAACCAGCCTCTACTACAAGTAATCCGCCAATAATTGGTAGTAAGAAGAATGAGTCTGTCATCATCGCCACCACCCCAAGCCCTGCACCTAGTGCAAATGATCCCACATCCCCCATCATAAACCTCGCTGGTGGCACATTAAACCATACATAAGATAATAGCCATCCTACCACAGTTAGACAGAACCCAAACAGCATCCAGTTTCCTTGGAATAACGCAATAATACCAAATGCCCCATACGCAATCATCGATAGTCCCCCTGCTAATCCATCTAGTCCGTCCGATATATTAACTGCATTTGAAGTCGCCACCACCGCAAAAGCAAATACTACCGTCATTAACCACCATGGCAATTCCCATACACCTATAAATGGTATATGTATTGCGTTCCAGCCAAGCTTCACTGCAAAGAACCACCCCAGTGCTAGACCCACCGCCGTGATCATTACGAATTTCACTGGCGCCCGAAGTCCTGCCGCGCCGTGTCCGTCCCCGAACACATTTATCATGTCATCAATAAAGCCAACCACACTTCCACCAAGGAATCCAAATAGCGGTAGCCATGTCTGACCCCTATCCCAGTTACAAGCTAGCGTCACTACCGTCACGGTTATCACCCCAATAATCCCTGCCATAGCCGGGAAATGTCGTCCATTCGCAAATTTATGCGCGTGCAGTTTTGTCATTACCGGCAACGCCTTGCCG
>JAZRSM010000001.1:0-2077 GCA_045651545.1 Candidatus Nanosyncoccus sp. | reverse complement strand
GTAAAAATTGGTGCTGCTGGACGTCGTCGTCGCAAGGGGATTCGCCCGACTGTAAGAGGCGTTGTAATGAACGCAACTGACCATCCACACGGTGGTGGTGACGGTGGCCGTCACGGTACTGGTAAAGCACCACGTACTCCATGGGGTCAATTGACACTTGGTTACAGAACCCGTCATAATAAGAAAACTAATAAAATGATCGTGCGCAGTCGCCACGAAGGAAAGAGGAAATAATGTCTAGGAGTATGAAGAAAGGTCCATTTGTGGACTACAAACTAGCCAAGAAAATCGCCGCACTTTCCAGCGAAGACCGCACCGTGATTAAGACTTGGGCACGCCAATCCACCATTTCTCCAGAGATGGTAGGCCGGACCATTGCTGTTCACAACGGCAAAGTTCATGTGCCAGTGTTTATTTCGGAGAATATGGTAGGTCATAAGCTAGGTGAATTTGCGCCGACTCGTAAATTTAAACGTCATGGTGGCAAAAAAGCCGCTGAGGCAGCAGCCGCAAAGGGGGGTAATTAATTATGGCTAATACAATTTTTGCACACGCATATGAGAAGGGGATTGATATCCAACCTCGCAAAACTAATATCGTAGCTTCACTAGTACGTGACCGCTATGTATCAGATGCGATTGTGATTTTGGAAAATACCCCAAGAAAGGCAGCTACTGCAGTTCGTAAGGCTATAGAATCTGCCAATGCGAATTTGTTAAATAATAGCAAAGCTTCTATTGATCCAAAGAGCATCAGAATTGCCAGAATCGTGGTAACTTCTGGAGCCAGGATGCGCCGCTATATGCCAGCATCTAGAGGTAGAGCTTTGCCATTTGAGAAGATTTCAAGTAATATATTCGTCGAGGTCGCAGGCGAAGAGAAAGTTAAGAAGGCTGCCGACAAGCCAGCAGAGGCTAAAAAGGCAGAAGCTAAGAAGGAGAAAAAGTAATATGGGTCAGAAGGTTAATCCCATCTCTTACCGTCTTCAGGTTAGCAAAGACTGGTCGTCTAAGTGGTTTACCCGCAAAGCCGACTTTCGCCGCTGGCTGGTAGAAGATGACAAAATCCGCAAAACGGTAGAAGAAAGGTTTAAGAGCCGTCCTACTATTGCGCGGGTGAATATTGAGCGCTCCGCCAATCTTACTACTATCACCATTTTGACTGCTAAGGCAGGTGCGGTGATTGGTAAGCAAGGCGCAGGTATCAACGAACTTAAGAAGATTTTAGAGAAAATTGTAGAAGGTCCAATCAGGATTAATGTAGAAGAAGTGAAAAAACCAGAACTTTCCGCTAAATTAGTAGCAGAAAACATTGGTTTCCAACTCGGTAAGCGTATGAATTTCCGCCGTGCCGTAAAAATGGCACTTGCTTCTACTATGAACGCTGGTGCTAAAGGTGTTCGTATTGAGGTAGCAGGCCGTCTCAACGGTGCTGAAATGAGCCGTCGGGAGAAATTTATCGAAGGTTCGGTGCCTCTACATACTCTACGTGCTGATATTGACTTTTATTGTCATCATGCACCAACGATTGCAGGTATTGTGGGCGTAAAGGTCTGGATTTATAAGGGGGAGAAATAATTATGGCTATTTTACTACCTAGAAAAACTGCACACCGCAAGGTGAAAAAAGGCAAAAACGAAGGTATTGCTACTCGTTGTAACACTGTAGCATTTGGCGACTATGGCCTAATGTCACTAGACAACGAACGCGTGACTTCCCGCCAAATTGAGGCAGCTCGTCAGGCGATCAACCGTTATGTTAAGCGTGGTGGTAAAGTCTGGATTCGGATTTTCCCACACACCCCTGTTACCAAGAAACCTTTGGATGTAAAGATGGGTTCCGGTAAAGGTGAACCACAATTCTTTGTAGCCAAGGTCAAAGCAGGTACCGTGATGTTTGAAATTGCAGACGTAACCGAAGAGCAGGCACGTGAAGCCTTGAGATTGGCTTCACACAAATTGCCGGTGAAATGTAAAATAATTAAGAAAGAGGAGTTTTAAAATGGCACACACTTTGATTGGAACCGTGACTTCTGATAAGCGCGATAAGACCATTACCGTTTCTATCGTTTCTCGTGA